>NZ_JAPDPE010000039.1 GCF_026283955.1 Dyella silvatica
CATTCCGATGATCAGCAAGATCGGCGATAGCTACTACAACCTGTGGCGCGATAAAGAGCACCCCAAGGGCCTGTGGCGGCGTACCTCGCTGGCCGAATACCGCAAACCTCAGCCGGCGTGGGAAACCGTGATCGATCTCGATGCGCTGTCCAAGGCCGAGAACGAAAACTGGGTGTGGCATAGCGAGCAATGCCTGCGGCCGGACAACCAGCGCTGCCTGATTTTTCTGTCCCGCGGCGGTGCCGATGCCGATGTGGTGCGTGAGTTCGACCTGAAGGACAAGCAGTTCGTCAAAGGTGGCTTCGAACTGCCCGAGGCCAAAAGCAATGTGGCCTGGAAAGATCGCGATCATCTTTACGTGGCTACCGATTTCGGCCCCGGCTCGATGACCACCTCAAGCTATCCGCGCATCGTCAAAGAGTGGCAGCGCGGCACCCCGCTGGCTAGCGCTGTGACGGTGTACGAAGGCAAGAACGACGATATGAGCGTGTCGGCTTTTCGCGACCAGACACCGGGTTTCGAGCGTGATTTCGTCAATCGCCAGCTGGCCTTTTACGACAGCGAAACCTATGTCCGCGGCAAGGACGGCAAACTGATCAAGATCGACGTGCCCAATGACACCAACACCAGTGTCGAGCGCGAATGGATGCTGATCGAGCCACGCAACGACTGGACTGTCGCCGGCAAAACCTATAAATCGGGCTCGCTGCTGGCCACCAAGTTCGACGACTACATGGCCGGCAAGCGGGATATCACCGTTCTGTTCGAACCCACTGAAAGCACCGCGCTGGACGGCTATTCGTGGACCCGCCATCACTTGATTCTCAACGTGATGGAAAACGTGGTGAACAAACTCGAAGTGCTCACCCCGCAAGCGGGCGACTGGAAACGCGAAGGCCTGGGCGGCGCCCCTGAACTGTCCACCATCGCCGCGAAAGGCATCGATGCCGATGACAGCGACGATTACTTTCTCACGGTGAGTGGGTTCCTGCAGCCGACCACGCTGTACTACGGCAAGCTGGGCGAAGGCGAACCCACCACGCTGAAGAACAGCCCCAGCTTCTTCGATGCCTCGCGTTATACGGTGAGCCAGCACTTCGCCACCTCCAAGGACGGCACCCGCGTGCCTTACTTCGAGATCGCCCCAAAAAACCTGCAGGCCAACGGCAAGAATCCGACCTTGCAATACGGCTATGGCGGCTTCGAGATTTCGCTGCAACCCAGCTATAGCGGCAGCATCGGCCGCGCCTGGCTGGAGCAAGGCGGGGTCTATGTGCTGGCCAATATCCGTGGTGGCGGCGAATACGGCCCGCGCTGGCACAAGGCGGCACTCAAGGCGAATCGCTTGCGTGCCTACGAAGATTTCGCCGCCGTCTCGGAAGATCTGTTCGCCCGCAAAATTACCTCGCCAAAACATCTCGGCGCGATGGGCGGCAGCAATGGCGGTTTGCTGATGGGCAATATGCTCACGCTTTATCCACAGCTGTACGGCGCCATCGTCAGCCAGGTGGCCTTACTCGACATGCAGCGCTACACCCATCTCTCCGCTGGTGCCTCGTGGATTGCCGAGTACGGCGATCCCGACAAACCGGCTGAATGGGCCTGGATCAAAACCTTCTCGCCGTATACCAATGCCAAAGCCGGGCAGAAATATCCGCCCGCGCTGTTCACCACTTCAACCCGCGATGACCGCGTCGGGCCGGTGCACGCACGCAAAATGTACGCAAAACTGACCGACCTGGGTTACGACAGCAGCTTCTACGAGAATATCGAAGGCGGTCACGGCGCGGCGGCGGACAACAAACAATCTGCCTTCATGAATGCGCTCGGTTACACCTATCTGTGGGATCACGTGAAGTAACACTTGCCACCGGCTCCCTCTGTGCCTGTTGGAGAGGGAGCCATTTCCCATGAATCGCCAGCCCTATACCTCATGAAACTGCACACCAAGATCCGCCCTGAACTGCGCGAGTGGATTCTCGCCACAGCCCGTGCCGGCCATGGCGTGAACGATCTGCTGCGCTTGATGAAGGAAGCCGGGTACGACCTGGCGCAAAGCCGACGGATGGTGTCCGAGGTGCTGAAGATTCCGATCGCGGCACTGACCGCTTCGACGGCCAAGCCATCAGGGCGCCGCCCACGCCATCCCGAGGCCCCCTGGGTCACGGTGGGCGGCCAAACGGTGCGGGTCAGCGTCAGCGTCGATGCTCCGCCGTTACGCGTCCTGGAAGGTCTGCTGTCGGCACAGGAATGCGCCGCACTGATCGAACTGGCGAAGCCACGCCTGCAGCGCGCGCTTACGGTCGATAGCCACGGCCAGCATCAAGTCGACGAAACTCGCACCAGCCAGGGCATGTTTTTTGCGCTGGGTGAATTACCGTTGATCCAGGTCATCGAAAAACGCCTTGCCGATCTGTTCGATATGCCGGCCGATCACGGCGAGGGCCTGCAAATACTGAATTATCAGCCCGGCCAGGAATACGAACCGCATTTCGACTGGTTCGATCCCGCCCAGCCAGGCTATACGGCGATTACCGCCAAAGGCGGCCAGCGCGTGGCCAGCGTGGTGATGTACCTGAACACACCCGAGGAAGGTGGCGGCACCGGCTTTCCCGCACTGGGCCTGACAGTCACCGCCTGGCGCGGTTCAGCCGTCTATTTCGCCTATGAAAGCGGGGATCAATCTTCGCTGCATGCGGGTCTGCCGGTATTGCGGGGCGAGAAGTGGATCGCCACCAAATGGCTGCGCGAACGGCCTTTTCGCACCTGAATGGTGATTTGGCGGGTGCCGGCGAGGCGGCGTTTGCCGTATCCTTGCGCGCTTTACCCCTCCCTTTACTTTCATCTTTAAGGACTACCCATGGGTCTGCATCTCGTCCCCGCCGGCCGTGACGTGCCGAACGAAATCAACGTCATCATCGAAATCCCCAAGGATGCCGAGCCGGTCAAGTACGAAGTCGAGAAGCAGAGCGGCGCGATTTTTGTCGATCGCATTCTGTCGACCCCGATGCGTTACCCGTGCAACTACGGCTATGTGCCGGGCACCCTGGGCGGCGATGGCGATCCGCTGGACGCGTTGGTGATCTTGCCGTTGCCACTGGTGCCGGGCTCGGTGATCCGTTGCCATCCGGTCGGCATGCTGAAGATGTCCGACGAAGCCGGTGCCGACGAGAAGCTGGTGGTGGTGCCGGTGGCGAAGATCTTCGCCGGTTATGCGCACATCAAAGACATCAAGGAAGTTTCCGGCCATTGGCTGGAGCGTATCGGCCACTTCTTCGAGCACTACAAAGATCTGGAAAAGGGTAAGTGGGTCAAGCTCGAAGGCTGGGTCGGTGCCGATGAGGCCAAGGCTGAAATCGTCGCCGGCATCACTCGCTACACCGCCGATCAGCATTAATTTGGTTTTTCAAAAAACGCGGCGTCCTGAGGACGCCGCGTTTTTTTGTGCCTGTCTGCCGCAGGCCTGCGCTGATTACTGCCCTTTGTGAAGACGATGTCTACGCCAGACTGCGCAGCAAATCGCCGGGGGATATCGGCAGAGCGGCGATATCCGTGAGCGAATCGAATGCATCCGACCCGGTCACCCACCACCACATCACGATACATATCAACAACAGCAGCAACGCCATCAGTGTCAACACGCTGCGTAGCAGCGTGTGGCTGGATCGGGCCGGACTCGATTGAGTGGCGGTAACCTGTTCCATCGGATGACTCCATGGGCGGGGGATGAGCAATTCAACGCACGATCCACCCCAATGGCATACAAACGAAGCTGAATCAGGCCTTGTGATAAACCTCAGCGCCCTGGGCTCGGAACTCCGCAGCTTTTTCCGCCATGCCCTCATCGATAGCTTCGAATGCGCCGGTACCGTGCTCGGCGGCGTAATCACGCACGTCCTGGGTGATCTTCATCGAGCAGAACTTGGGCCCGCACATCGAACAAAAATGCGCTGATTTGTGCGCATCTTTGGGCAAAGTCTCATCGTGAAACTCCTTGGCCTTCTCCGGATCCAGGCCCAGATTGAACTGATCGTCCCAGCGAAACTCAAAGCGCGCCTTGCTCAGGGCGTTGTCACGCACCTGCGCCCCGGGATGGCCCTTGGCGAGATCCGCAGCGTGCGCGGCAATTTTGTAGGCGATGATGCCGTCGCGCACATCCTGCTTATTGGGCAGGCCCAAGTGCTCTTTGGGCGTGACATAGCAAAGCATGGCGGTACCAAACCAGCCGATCATCGCCGCGCCGATCGCCGAGGTAATGTGGTCGTAACCCGGTGCGATATCGGTGGTCAACGGCCCCAAGGTGTAGAACGGCGCCTCGTGGCATTTTTCCAGCTGGCGCTCCATGTTTTCTTTGATCAGCTGCATCGGTACATGGCCGGGGCCTTCGATCATCACCTGCACGTCGTGTTTCCAGGCGATCTGGGTCAGCTCGCCCAGGGTATCGAGCTCACCGAACTGCGCCGCATCATTGGCGTCGGCGACACAACCGGGGCGCAAACCATCGCCCAGACTGAACGACACGTCGTAGGCTTTCATGATCTCGCAGATATCTTCGAAGTGCGTGTAGAGAAAATTCTCTTTGTGATGCGCCAGGCACCACTTGGCCATGATCGAACCGCCGCGCGAGACAATGCCGGTAACGCGCTTGGCAGTCAGCGGCACGAAGCGCAGCAGCACACCCGCGTGGATGGTGAAGTAATCCACGCCCTGCTCGGCTTGTTCGATCAAGGTGTCGCGGAACAGCTCCCAGGTCAGGTCCTCGGCCACGCCGCCGACTTTTTCCAAGGCCTGGTAGATCGGCACCGTGCCGATCGGTACCGGTGAGTTACGGATAATCCATTCACGCGTCTCGTGAATATGCTTGCCCGTTGACAGATCCATCACGGTGTCACCGCCCCAGCGGATCGACCACACCAGCTTCTCCACTTCTTCGGCAATGCCCGAAGACACCGCCGAATTGCCGATGTTCGCGTTGATCTTGGTGAGGAAGTTGCGGCCGATAATCATCGGCTCGCTTTCAGGGTGATTGATATTGGCGGGAATGATCGCGCGGCCGCGCGCCACTTCATCACGCACGAATTCCGGGGTAATCAGCTTGGGTAGCGCCGCGCCGAACGATTGGCCCGGATGCTGACGGCACAGGGCACTGTCCGCCAAGGCTTCGATACGCTGATTCTCGCGAATCGCGATGTATTCCATTTCCGGCGTGATGATGCCGCGACGGGCATAGTGCATCTGTGTGACATTGGCGCCCGCCCTGGCCCGCAGCGGAGTACGCGTTGCGCCAAAACGGAAATCGGCAAGCCTAGGATCGGCCGCACGCTGGCGACCAAAGGCCGAGGTGAGGTCGGGCAAAGACTCGACATCGCCGCGCTCGGCAATCCAGGTCGAGCGCACTGCCGGCAGCCCGGCGACCAGATCGACATGATATGCGGGATCGGTATAGGGGCCCGAGGTGTCGTAAACCGTAATCGACGGGTTGGCTTCGCCGCCGAACAAGGTTGGCGTTTGCGCCTGGGTGATCTCGCGCAGCGGCACACGCAGATCGGAGCGGCTGCCCTGCACATGGATCTTGCGCGACCCGGGGATTGGCCGCACCACGGCTTCGGAGAGTTTCTGCGCTGCGCGCGCGAGATCGGAGGGCAAGGCGTTCATCGGCGTTCGTCCTATTGGCTTGAGAAGCCCATGCCAGAGGGCATGGATTCTTTGCGGGGCGTTACCCCCAGACGAAGCGATGGTGCCGGGCGCACGCGGCTGCCCTCGTGCGACGAAGCTCCCTACACCGGTGCTAGCCGGATCAGGTTCGAAGGGACTCTCTCAGCCGGCTACCGCCAGCACCCCCGCTTCAACAAGCGGCTATTCAAGCACGAAGCGGGGTATACGGCTACTCAACGCGGCAGATAGGCACGCATGAAGGTGTCGACGCCGTCACGCGCGGTCTGTTCCATCTCCGCGGCATACGACTGCGGGCATTGATCGCAGCCAAACATCCGGCGCAGCATCATTTCACCCTTGATCAACGACATGAACTGCACGCTGGCGCGCGCCACATTGGCAATATCGAGCTTGCCGTCGTCGACCGCATGTTGCAGCAGACTTTCCATCAGGATGTGCGTGCGGGTGGGGCCTTCTTCCCACAGCAATTTGCCGTAACGCGGATTGCCCTGGCGACAATCACTCAAAATGGCGCGAAAAGTGCCTACATTCTGCGCATCGCAATCGAGATGAATGTGATGCAGGGCAATGCGCAACAACGTGTCGCGCCTGTCGACATGCGGGTCGTATTGATAGGTTTCTTCGGGAATCAGATCCTGGACACGAGCGCGAATCACTTCGCGAAACAGATTGTCCTTGTCACCGAAATGGCTATAAACAGTGAGCTTGGAGACCCCGGCTTCAGCGGCGACGGCATCCATGCTGGTACCGGCAAACGCGTTGCGAATAAACAGGGCTTTAGCGGCTTCGAGAATCGCGGCACGCTTCTCCATGTCCTTCGGGCGTCCGGGCCCTTGAGGCTTGATTTGCGGAGCGATGGTCATGCTTACACCTTCACAAATGGCAGAATGCTGTTTATTATACGGCTCGGTTCAATTATTTTCCATGAAGCTTACTCAAGGCTGTCACGCCTCGTTATTTTGTGGAATTTACCCTTACCCCGTCTGCCAGTTCTACTGAAGGTGCCGTCAGGTGTGTCATGTGTCCGCGGACACCGCTTCCCATATGACTTTCGTCAGTTTGGCGCGGTGACTTCCGGCACTTCGTGATGCCTACGCCAAGCCGCAGGCTTATGTCATTGTCGGAACAGGGCTAAGCACTTATCCTTTCTGACCTTTTTACGATTTGTACGGGATGTGAGCGAGATGGCGATGAACTTCGAACAGGCGCGGCAAAACATGGTGGAAAACCAAGTGCGCCCCTGGGAGGTGCTCGATAGCCGCGTACTCAACGTACTCAGCAGTCTGCGTCGCGAAGATTTCGTCGCCGCCGAGCACCGACAGCTGGCGTTTACCGACGTGTGCCTGCCGCTGGGCCATGGCGAAGTGATGATGAAGCCGGTCATCGAGGGGCGCGTATTGCAGGCGCTGGACGTCGCCGCGACCGATCACGTGCTGGAAATCGGCACCGGCTCCGGCTTTCTCACCGCCTGCCTGGCCAGCCTGTCGGCGCACGTCACCAGTATCGATATCCATCCCGACTTCATTGCCACCGCAGGCCAGCGCCTGGCCGCGGCGCGGATCAGCAACGTAACACTTGAAGTGGGCGAAGGCGTGGCGGGCTGGCAGCCGGCCGGTCAATTCGACGCCATCGCCATCACCGGCGCCGTTCATGAGATTCCACCGCGCTTTCTCAGCTGGTTGCGGCCGGGTGGTCGCCTGCTGGTCGTTCGTGGCGAGTCACCGGCGCAGCAGGTGCTGTTGTTGACCCACGAGGGCAATGGCCGTTACCACGAAGAGGGGTTGTTCGAAACCGACCTGCCGTATCTTGCACACGCCGAACCCCCGCGTCGTTTTACTTTTTGATTCTGGGCAACCTGCCCCTCCCTATTCAATACGATTTGATCTATCCGAATGAGGCAACCCATGCGCTTGAAGCTTCTGACCCTTGCCCTGACCCTGGCAGTGCTGCCGCTGTCTGGTCGCAGTGAGGATTTGCTGGATGCATACCGTGAAGCGCGTGCCAACGATCCGGTGCTGGCGCTCGCCGATGCGCAGCGATTGATCACCTCCGAAAACGTACCGCAGGCACGTGCGCTGTTGTTGCCGAACCTGGCAGGCTCGGTAGCGTTGAACCAGAGCCCCAGCAGCAGCACCGGTCTTGGTGGCGGCAATAACAACTTTCTGTGCTCGGGTATTAGCGCAGGTAACGGCACCTACGATTGCTTACCATTGCAGGGCAAGGGCAACGGAGCCGGCGGCGGTCACACGCGCAGCCGTACCATAGGCGCGACCCTGGGCGTGCCGATCGTCAATCTCGCCAACTGGGCCACCCTCTCGGCTACGCGTTACAGTGCCCGCGCCGGAGACCAAACCTATGATGCCGCCTCGCAGCTGCTGTATGTGCGTGTCACCTCGGCCTATTTCACCGTACTGACCAGCGAAGACGCACTGACCTTTTCGAAGGCCAACGAGGATGCCCTCAAGCTCACCTTCGACCAGGCTGACCAGCGCTACAAGGTAGGCCTCTCGGCAATCACCGCTGTCTACCAGGCCAAGTCGCAGTACGAGCTGGCCAGAGCGCAGACGATTACCGCGCAGAACAACCTGGCAGCCGCCCGCGAAGCGCTGACTCAAATCACCGGTAAGCCGAGTGAAAATCTGAAGAAGCTGCGCGAAGATCTGCCGATGAATCCACCGTCGCCGGATGATCCGAACCAGTGGGTGCAGGACGCGATCAAGAACAACCCGACCATCCTCTCCCAGCAGTTCACCGTGCAGGCAGCAGAGCGCAGCATCAGTGCCGCGCGCGCCGGCCACTTGCCGACATTGAACGGCACCGTGACTCGTAGCAAGACATCGTCCTGGTCCGAGAATGGCGGCTCGAGTTCAGGTACCGGCAACGGCAGCTTCGGCAACACCTTCGGCGTGACCTTGTCGATACCGATCTTTGAAGGCGGCGCCACGCAGTCGAAAGTACGCCAGGCGATTTATCAGCGCGATGCCGCGCAAGATACGCTGGAATCGAACCGTCGCCAGGTGGTCTACAACGTGCTCAACGACTACCGCATCGTGGTCGCCGGCATCGCTCAGGTAGAGGCTGGCAAGGCCGCGGTGGATTCGGGCAAGAAATCAGTCGAGGCAACCCGTGCCGGTTTCGATGTAGGCACCCAGACCATGATCGACGTGTTGAATGCGATCCAGGTGCTGACCAACGCCCAGAGCACCTATTCGCAAAACAGGCATCAATTCGTGCTATCGCAGCTGCAGCTCAAGCAGGATGCCGGCAGCATCGGCATGAAAGATCTAGAAGCGGTCAACGCCCTGCTGCAGTAATGGCCGCGCACAGCTAAGTTGCCGCGTTAACAGCGGCCGGGCCCGCAAAGCCCGGCCGTTTGTTTTACAGGGCTTACTCCTGCAACTGCTTGTCGATCAGGCCCATCACTCGCCGCACCGCACCGCGCTCGCTATCGAAAACCACGCGCGCACTAGCGCCCATGCGCTCGCGCCGGGCCGTATCGAGCAACAGCCGCAATACTTCTTTACCCAGATCCTCCTTGCCCTTCACTCGCGCACCGCCGCCTTCCCGGATCAGCGTCAGGGTGATCTCTTCGAAATTGAAGGTATGCGGCCCGACCAGCACCGGCGTGGATAACGCAGCAGGCTCCAGTACGTTGTGGCCGCCAATGGGAATCAAGCTGCCGCCGACAAAGGCCAGATCAGCCGCCGCATAAAACGGCATCAATTCGCCCATCGCGTCGATGACGAAAACCTGGTGCGACTCCGAAGGTACGCGGTCAGCACTGCGCGTCGCCACGGAAAAACCCAGGCTGCGCGCAGAATGCTCGACCATCTTGAAGCGCTCCGGATGACGCGGCGCGATCAGCAACAAGGCATCGGGCAAACGCTTCAGCACTTCAAGATGCGCTTCGAGCACCGGCATCTCTTCGCCTTCATGCGTGCTGCCGGCAATCCACACCGGCCGCAACCGCCCCCATTGCTGGCGCAACTCCTCGCCCGCAGGCACGGCACCATCGGCCACCGGCATATCGAACTTCATATTGCCGCTGACCAGAATCGTGGACGGATCGGCACCCAACAAGTGATAGCGGGCGGCATCGGTACGTGACTGCGCCGCGATCAGGCATACGCAGCTCAAGGCCGAACGTACCAGCCCGCCCATCGGCTTGTAGCCGCGCAGCGAGCGCTCCGACAAGCGCGCATTGACAATCATCAAGGGGATACCGCGTCGGCGACAGGCGAAGTACAGATTCGGCCAGATCTCGGTCTCGACAATAATGGCCAGGCGCGGCCGCACCCGTTGCAGAAAACGCGATACCGCAAACGGCAAATCGTATGGCAGATAGACGTGCACCACGCTATCGCCAAACAACTGGCGTACCCGCTCGGAGCCTGTCGGAGTGACCGTGGTCACCACCAGTGGCGCGTTCGGATAACTGTCGCGCAGTGCCTTGATCAGCGGCTCAGCCGCATTGACCTCGCCCACCGAAACGGCATGCACCCACAAACTGCCAGAAACCGCCGGTGCGCTGGGAAAGCCAAAACGCTCGCGCCAACGCCGGTGATAGTCGCGATAGCGCACACCGCGCGCCAGCAAGCGCAGCATGATGAAAGGGGTCACCAGGTACATCGCAAGGGTGTAGAGATAGCGCAACGGCAGGCCCTATGAGTCGGTTCGCCCGCAAAGCTGCATCATCACGCGGTTCTCATCGGCATACACTCCGCCGATCTTCCCGCCACGCGCAAACCGCTTTCGGCGCCGGCTACCAGGAAGGATGAACACAGACACTGGGGGGTCAAACGCCGCAGTATAGCGATGCGACGCAAGGGGATTGGAGAAATCCGCCGCCACGATGCGCTGCCCGCGCGGCCCGGCCCCGCTACAATGCCGCCAATGCCTGGTACCCCCCGCCCTCATTTCACCCGCTCCCTGCTTTCTCCGCTGCAATGGCCGGCCTGGCTAGGTGTCGGCGTGACCTGGCTGATTGCGCGCCTGCCCTATGCCGTGCTGATGTGGCTGGGCCGCCGGCTAGGCGATCTGATTTTGCTGGTCAACTCGGCCCGGCGCGATGTCGCCCAGACCAATATCGCGCTGTGCTTTCCCGAGCTGTCCAAGCCGGAGCAGGAAGCCTTGGTCGATGCGCATCTGCGTGACATCGGCCTGATGCTGATGGAGTTCGCCCTCGGCTGGATGGGCAGTAACCGCGCCGTAAGCAAAGTACCGGTCACCATCGAGGGCCTGGAACATCTCGAGGCCGCGCGCGCGCAGGGTAAAGGCGTGCTGCTGGTCGGTGGCCACTTCTCGCATTTGGAGTTATGCGCACGACTGGTATCGCAACATATCCGCATCGCCGGCATGTACCGACAAATGGATTCGGCCGCTTTCGAGTGGACCGTGTTGCGTGCCCGGCTGGATTACGCCGATGCGATGTTCGACAAGGACGATATTCGCGGTACCGTGAAATACCTGCGCCAAGGCGGCACCCTCTGGTACGCGCCCGATCAGGATATGCGCAGCAAGGACAACGTCTTTGTGCCCTTTTTCGGGGTACTGGCGGCGACGATTACCGCCACCCATCACCTGGCCCGCATGTCGGGCGCGCGGCTACGCCATGCGCCTGGGTGCTCCGCTGGACGATTTTCCCAGCACGGATGCCTTGAACGACACCGCCCGCATCAATGGCTGTATCGAGCAAATGGCCCGCGAGGCACCCGAGCAATACCTGTGGGTACATAAGCGATTCAAGACCCGCCCCGACGGCGCACCGCCGATCTACTGAGCCGTTCTCAGGCACCTCACATCGACCGCCGCCTCCACGCCGATAACCCTGTGACTAGCCACCCGAAAGAAATCGCCTCTACGGCCATCCATTGCCCGTAAAAAGGGCCTGCGGGCATCGTTAATTGAGGCTTCAGCCCATCGACAGGCAGGCGACAGCCAAGCCCGGTAAAACGCCTACTGCTAGACCCCGATCTGTCATATCGATTTATCGCCCCTCGTACACGCCTCATCTCCACCACCCGGCCATGCGCCGGCAAAAGGTGTGACATGAGCATGGATGCATTGCGGACTATGGCCTTTCCCATTTTCATGTATCACAACATCGCATCTGCACCACGCGGCCTGAGCCGCTGGCGCAGCCTGTATGTGAATCCGGCGGCGTTCGCACGCCAGATGTGGCTATTGCGCCGCCTTGGCTATAACGGATTGTCGATGTCGGCCGCGATGCCTTACCTGCGTGGCGAGAAGCAAGGCCGGGTAGCGGTGATCACCCTTGACGATGGCTACGCCGACAATCTCGACAATGCGCTGCCCGTATTGCAGCGCTACGGCTTTAGCGCCACCTGCTACGTGGTCAGCGGCGGCATCGGCCAATTTAATCAGTGGGACGCCGAACGTCTCGGCGTTCGCAAGCCCTTGATGACAGCGGCGCAAGTACGCGCCTGGCACGATGGCGGCATGGAAATCGGCGCGCATACGCGCACCCACCCACGACTGACCCAATGCTCCGATGCCCAACTGCGTGACGAAATCCACGGCAGCAAAACCGACCTGGAAGATTGCCTCGGCGCGCCGGTGACGCAGTTTTGCTACCCCTATGGCGATATGGATGACCGCGTGGCCCAGGCCACCCAAGCCGCCGGCTATACCGCTGCGACAACGACCCAGCGCGGTCGCGCCAGCACGGGCATGAACCTGTTGCGGCTGCCGCGCGTGCAAGTCGCCCGCCATCACATCCTGCCGCAGTTCGCCATGCGCGCGTTCAGCGGCTACGAAGACCGGCGGAACGCATGAAATTCCTCTTCGTCGGCACCAATCCGGAGCACACAGGTGCAGCCACTCACTTCATCGCCTTGATTCAGGCAGTTGCCGAAGCGGGCCATCAAGTAAGCGTGGTGGCCTATCCCGATGGGTTGATTGCCCAAGGGTTAGCCGACGCCAACGTGCGGCTGTACCCGGCAAAGTTTCGCAACATCCTCGATGTCCGCGGTTATGCCGCGAGCTTCAAGGCCGCGCGGCAGTTAAAGCCCGACATGCTGATCGGCAATTTCGGTAAAGAGTATTGGCCGCTGATCTTGCTGGGCCGGTTATTGCGGATACCGGTAACGTTGTTCCGCCATCGCACGCCGCCGATGAGTCGGATCTCCGGCTACCTGCTGCCGCGCCTTGCACAGCATTTTCTCGCGGTCTCGCAGCATGCGCGCCAGGCTTATCTGGATCGCGGAACGCCTGCGGATCTGGTGCAGGTGATTTATAACCCGGTGAACATGGCCTCTTGCCAGCCCGACCCACAAAAGCGCCATGAGATCCTGCAATCGCTCGGCATCGACGATGAGGCGATCGTCCTGGGCTACGCCGGCCGTATTCACGGCAGCAAGGGCGTTTTCACCTTGCTCGACGCGGCGCACGAGGCCATGGCGCGCGAGCCGCGCCTGCACTGCCTGTGGCTGGGCCACGGCCCCAGCTCGCAAGAGCTGCACGAACGGATTGCCGCCGGGCCCTTTGCCGAGCGGCATCACGTACTGGGCTGGATCAACGACGTGCATCCCTACTACACCGCGCTGTCGATGCTGGCCTTTCCATCCATCGCCACGGAAACGTTCGGGCGGGTTTCAGTCGAGGCGCAGGCCTCCGGCGTCCCGGTCCTGGGCAGCGCCATCGGCGGCATTCCCGAAACGCTCTCGCCTAACGTCACCGGCTTGCTGTTACCGCCTGGCGATGTCGGCGCATGGCGCGATGCCATTCTTGCCCTTTGCGATCCGGCACGCCGCCTGCCTATGGCGGCAGCGGCGCGGGATTTCGTGCAGCGCCATTTCAGCACCAGCGTGATTGCCGACGAGTTTGTGAAACTTATCCGCAGCAAGCAACCTCAACATGACGTGACACCGCACCCGTTACGCCAGCCGCGCGGCAACGCCAGAACCTAACTCGTTCCCGCATAGTCTCCGAGATCGCCAAGGCGGCGATATTCGTGTAGGCCATATAGACGTCCATAGAGTATGGACCCAATGACCCATCGCTCCTGCAAATCCCCCGGCGGCAGGAAGCCGCCAGGGGTATGGGTCATGCATCAGACCCCATCATGGTGCGTTGTCGAATGCCTTCCAAGCAGTCAGCAGATTCTTGGCATTCACCGAGCCCAGCCCGGCCGCAAAACTCCAGCCCTGCTGGGATGAGTAAGCCGTCGTCTTGGGTGTATATGCCGTGGCGCTGCTCGAGGTCAGGCCCACCTGCACCGGACCATACAATCCCTGGAAGTTCTGAATCGTTCCATAGAAGTAGCAGTCTGCCGTGACCACGCCTGGCAGCTGCTGGATGCACTGAGTGGAAATGCCACTGCGCGTCACATTGTGGAACACGCACTTGCCGGTGCCTTTGGCGCCATTATCGGAGTTGCAGGTATCCAGCGAAGCCGGCGTACCACCCGTTGCACCGCCGTATTCCTGCGCTGCCAGCGCATACAGGGTGGGCGCGGCATTGCCTTGGTAAGCCGGCAGGCCACTTGCGGCCAGACCCTGATCGATCAGCGCCTGGATACCGGCAAACATCGGCGAAGACAACGAGGTGCCGCCTTCAAGACTGACCGGTGCAGTGAACCCCGGCACACAGGGGTTGGCCGCAGTGCAAATGATGACCCAGGTGTAACCGCCATACGAGCCGGCGAACAAAGACACATCCGGGAGATCGCGCGACTGATCTTTCGCCGCGTTATGCACCTGCCGCTGCCAGGCCGGCTTGCGGTCGACCGACGACGGGCCGCCGCTGCCCGATTCGGACGTGACGTAGTAACCATAGGGATCGTAGGTCAGGTACTGCTTGCAGAATTCCAGCGCGCTGGGCTGACCCGCGAATTTGGCCGCCAACGAGTTACCACACGACTGATTCCATGGGATCTCAGGGATATACGAAAGCGCCGAGCCGTATTCCGAATTGGTCGTTTTGCTGAAGTACTTGCTGCTGGTCTTGTCGAGCACGTCAGCCGTATCCGTACCGCCCACGCCCGTCACATTCGGCGAAGTGGCGAAAGCATTGGCGTCGAGTCCCGCGCCCGAAATCACACTGCCGTTGAAGCTCGGATTGGTGCCGGAGTCGCCGGTTGAGACGAACACCGAAATACCCTCTACATCGGCTTGCGCCCACATCAGGTCGATCGCGGTCTTGCTGGCCGCATCGACAAAGCCCTCGCCGTAGCCGTAGCTGGCGCTGATCACGTTGGGTCGGCTCGCCCCATTGATCAGGTTCGTCGCCGCGGTAAATACGCCACCGAAGAAGTTCTTGCCATTGGAGTCGTCGCAGCTGGCGACCACAATGTTGGCGCCCGGCGCGATCGCCGTCGACCACTCCGCATCCAACAGCGTTTCGGTGTCGTCTTCGCCGGGGTTGGCGATGGTCGGGTCAATGCAGTTGACCATCGCCGGCGTCGCCTGCGGCTGGATCTGCGCAAACGTGCCACCGTAGCTGGCCAGATTGAATTGGCTGACGAAATTGGTCCAGTCCGCCGGCACCATCGAACCGTCTTCGACCACCGCAATGGTGATGCCCTTGCCGGTAATACCGCTGGCCCGCAGCTGATCGACGCCATACATCTTGGCCGTGTCATAGGGCACCAAGCCGCGTACACCACCCTGGAAGCTGACGGCCTCGGGGTTCGCCACCAGATTGTGCACGGTCGCCGGCTGCGTGATCTTGAACTTCTGGCTGGTCGCATCGAATTGCGCGATCTTCGGCGCCACATGCAAGGCCTGCGGGCGCAAGTCATTCAGGCCCGCGACGCCGACCACCACATCTTTCAACGCGGTGGGTACGCTGATATCGCTCGCATTCGCGATGTGACTGACTTTGTTGAGCGTGTAATGATTTTCCTGGGTGTGGAACGCGCGCTTGACCATCCCCGCGGTACCGCTGAAATCGATCTGCATCTTGTTCGGATAAACACCATGTACGGTGAACCCCTGTGAGCTGAGCCAGGACTTCACCGCGGCAATATCCACCTCGGCGACACCAAAGGTCGCGCCGTATTCCTGCGGCGTCAGCCAAGTATGAAATTTGGGTGATTTAGGATCGTGCTGGGCCGAGATCAATGCATTCAACGCCCCTTCGCGCAACGCACTGCGCTGAAGGATCAGCTGCATATGATTCATCGGCGTGGAGTCGGCAACCACCGCCGTCGGCGTGGTCTTGGCGAGCAGTCCCAGATGACTCTGCGCGACCGTCGATAAAACACTGCTGTCGACGGTCTTGGTCACGCGCGGCATTTCTACCGTATTTAGATCGGCAATCGCCGCGTTGGTTGATGTAGCCGGCTGCGCCATGGCGGCTACGGGTAGCCCGGCGATAGCTACGGCGATGGAAGCACACAGCATCAGATACTCGTTTCGCATGTAATTCTCCTGGAAACTTTCAATGAAAAAGCGGGACCCCTGTTTTGAAATTCTCCAACGCACCGATCTGCTCACTTGCGACTTCACAACCTCCTTTCATGCTCAGGCATAGAAAATCAAAGACAAAAATATCCAGCGCGCCGCCATCCGGTCAGCGCGGGCTCCTTCAAAGGAGTGCCACATGTCTATATCGATGAGGCAAGCAGCAGCCCCCAACCGCCGCTCACCGCACAGGCTCCGCAAACATCCATTTGGAGTGTAGGAATATCTGTCAGAAAATCGCAATGCGCATGAAGTGATTTATCCGTGCAATGCACCGATCGGCAAACAAGACACAATCAATCAATAAGATGCATCAAGAAAGCGGCTATTTTCCGAACCCATCGGCGCATGACTTTATTGACGCAATATATTTCGTCGAATAACCGCAATTCACCTCGAATTCACACCGGATTGGTGCTATTGCCCAAGGCTTATCTAACGCAATGAATTGCGTCACCGCAATTAATTACCTCAGTCGTTCCATGCAAATAAATGAACGCTGAATCCATCGCATTCAATCGATCAGCAAGAACCCGACGACACCAACCCACCGCGCCATAGGCTAACGATCGCCAGCCCTTTTGCGCAGAGCCGCGACTTGCCGGGCCTCATGTAATTTGGCGTACTTCAAAAACACGTAGAAAGCCCCAGTCATGCTGGCGATGAAGCCCGCCCAGCCGTCCAGGAAGTAACGCTTGCCGATGTATTGGCGCACAAAGAACCAGGGCGGATAAAACACCCTGCGCAGGCCGGTGAAACGCTGCTTTTTGCGTAGCTTATGCGCCACCATCCGGGTGGTATAGCCGTTGATCTTGTTCATCCGTGTGCTGATATCGACATCGCCGTGATTGACAAAGTCAGCGCGCCGCAGTGTTTTCACCGGGCCATCGAGCTCCACTGCCGAATGCACCTCGACGTGATTCATCCGACCGTGGCGCCGGTCGAAAAGCCGCAGCAAGCCGTTGCGGCGACCCCAGCGATGCTGCACTTTCCAGAACAGCAGTTCGCGGCGTGGCAGGCGATAGCCCGCATAGCGCGGTGCCACCAAGGCGTGTTCAATCACCTCGCGGGTGCCTGCCGACAAGGTTTCATCGGCATCCAGATTAAGTATCCAGTCGTTCGAGGCGAGGTCGTAGGCGCGCTGTTTCTGCGGGCCGAATTCGTCAAAGGGATGTACCGAAACGCGAGCCCCATAACGCTGGGCGATGGCCACGGTATCGTCGGTCGAGCCCGAATCGAGCACGACAATCTCATCGGCCCAGGTCACGCCGCGCAGGCAGGCATCCAGCGTGCCGCCGTTGTTATAGGTGATGATCACCACCGATAGCGGTTCACGCGCCATGCGGCGACTCCTCCTTTGGCAAGACATAAAGCGCGGCACACCATAAGCCAAGCAGCCACGCGAACAGCAAACCCCACCATGCCGAATAGAAGGCCAAATGGGTATTCAACGGAAACAACATCACGGCCAGCGCCAGGGTGGCGGGAAAAGCCCGCGCCCGTGCCGCCGCGCCGACTCGCCACCATGCGCGCAAAGCCAGCGCCGCGCCGGCCAGCCACAGCAGCAGGCCTAGCCCCCCGGTTTCGGTCAGCACTTCCAATATCAACTGGTGCGCATGACAGGCGCCCTCGCCCTCGCCACAGGATTCGTCAATCACAAAGTGATCATTGGCCGGCGCAAACTGCGGATAGACATAGCGATAGGCGCGCACCCCCACACCGTTGAGCGGATGCGCCTCGGCCATGCATGAAAGCGCTCCGACGTATGCCAGGCGAGGCTACCGGCGAGAGCCAACAAAACGATGCCGCCAGCGCACCACGCCACAAAACGCTTCAGCGAACCGGCTTCGCACCAGGCAAAGCCCAGCGCCACCAGCCCATAGCAAAGCCAGGACGCGCGCGACCCTGACAACAGCACCGGCCCCAGCATAGCCAACCAGGCCAGCAGCAACCCCTTCAGCCCCCAGTGGCGACGTGCCGCCCACAAGGCGAACGGCGATAACACCGACAGCGCCGGGCCCAGCTTGAGATTGGTGGCGCCAAAAATGCCCGAAATACGCTCAGCCTCGGCGCGCCCGCCCAGGCTCCAACCGGTCAGTGCCTGCACCCAGGCATCGACTACCCACACGGCCAGGACAGCGGCAATGGCCATGTACAACGCGGAGAGCTTTTCTTCACGCCGTATCGCGAAACAGGCATAAAGGCCCAACGGAACGTAGCGCAGCAACCCAGCCACGGTGGACCAGCTCTTACCCGGTGCGGCCGAACCGGGCGCCGAGATCAGCGCCGCGCCGATATAAGCGCCAAGCAGGCACAACAACAGTTGCGCGCCGGCATGTTCATGCAGCGCGCGCGGGTGGCGTACCAATAGCAGCACGACGCCGATCAAACACAGAAACGTACCCAATTCGGCGCTGCGCCCAAACGGCAGCAAGGCGACCACCAGCCAGAACGGCAATAGCGGCGAGCGTAAGGCGGCCTTTAGTGACTGGGAAAACGAACTCATGCGGCAACCGGGTTAATGGGGCTTACGCATTGTAGGGGGCGTGGCGCATTCGGATGATCGTGCGCGCCGAATGTTGGGCATAGCGGTACTCAGCCCAACCTGGACCCGACCTACGCGACTACTTCGTCATACAGCGCCAGGGTGGTCTGCTGCATATCGGTCAAGCGGTAGCTTTGTAGCATCGGAATGGGTGGCGCCACACGCAAGAGCTCGGCGGCCCGCTCTACCAAACGCTCTTTATCGCCAAGCGGCACTCGGCCGGCGGGATACAACTCCGCCAGCAATTCACCAACGCCACCATGCGCATAGCCGAGCACCGGCCGGCATAGCGACAAGGCCTCGATCACCGTGCGACCGAACGATTCGGGCTTATTGGAAAGCTGCAACACCAGCGCCGAAACCGCGTAGATATCGCGTACGTCGGTACGCGCCGGGGTCAGCACCACTTGCGAGCTCAGGTCGCTGGCCGCGATCAACTCACGCAATTCCTGCACATAAGCCTCGCGCCCCGGCTCAATCACACCTAGCAACAGCAAACGCGCATCGATGCCGCGCCGCTTCAATTCTGCCAGCAGGGCGATGGCGTCGTGATGCCCTTTCAGGCGTGTGCCGCGCCCAGGCAAGGTCAACACAGGCGCACCGGCCAAGGCTGGATATTCGGCAAAGAATGCCTTTTGCCAAGCATCGTCCGGCCGATGCCCGTAGGGAAACGCCTCCGGGTCGATGCCGCGTGGAATCACCCGTACCCGCCCCGGCTCCAGCCAGCGGTAGTGACTGAGCACAAAATCACGCAGGGTCTGAGAGACGGCAATCACCCGTTCGCCACGCAACAAGATGCCGCTATAGCGGCCGGGCGAATTGAGCCCATGCACCGTGGTAATGAAATGGGCCGCCGGTTGAAGACCCTTCATCGCCCACCAGCCCAGCCATGCCGGCAGCCGTGAACGCGCGTGCACGATATCCGGCTTCAGCTCGCGCAATAGACGGCGCAAGGCGCCAAGCCGGGTCAATGTAAGCAAGGATTTACTGCCGATATCCAGCGTGATGTGTTCGCTGCCTTCAGCCTGCAGCTGCTTGACCAGCCGCCCGCCCGCCGAAATCACCACGGAGCGGTGACCGGCCTTGACCAGTGCGCTGCCGATTTCCAGCACCGAACGCTCCGCGCCGCCCGAATGCAATGCAGGAATCAGCTGGACGACAGTCAGCGTCCTGATGGGCGTGGCGACGGTGGACATGGACTCGATAAAAACCTTCATCCCACTGCGCAAGCAGCAATCATGCCGAAACCTCGCTAGCGCGGGTATCCCGGCTATTCATCCCGATTCAATCGTCAGTCACGCAGGACGTAATAGGCGCCACAATAAGGACATTTCGACTCACCGCCGTCATCGACGATCGGCAAATAGACCTTCGGGTGCGAATTCCACAGCGCCATGCCGGGCATCGGGCAGGACAGCGGCAGGTCGGCGCGCGTCACTTCGTAACGATTTTCGGCATTTGCCGGGATCAGCGGTGCGGCCGCGGCAGGGGAACGCGACATGGGACAAACTCCAGACTGGACATCGGGTCGTAGATGGTAGCAGGCTGCACCCGCCCGGGCTTCTCCGGGGTAAGGAAGACACTGACCCTACGGCGGCGCCGGAACGGTCATACAGATTGTCATGGAGCTGACCCAGTATTTGTCGGCCGGCGCGGGGCGTCGGCCATTTGCCTGAGGGGAATATCGTGGATTTCGCAAAGATCATCGCGCGGGTCAAGGCTGTCTTGACCACGCCACAGACCGAATGGCCCGTGATCGCGGCCGAACCGGCCAGCGTGAGCGGCTTGTATAGCGGCTATATCGCCATCGTGGCGGCACTGCCTGTGATCGCCGGGTTTATCAAAGGCAGTCTGATCGGCTTCAGCCTGTTTGGGGTGACCGTGCGTACGCCCTTCGGCATGGGCATCGTCGGCATGGTGCTGGGCTATGCCCTGAGCCTGGTCCTGACCTATGTCATGTCGCTGATCATCAATGCCTTGGCACCGAGCTTCGGCGGCCAGAAAGACCCGGTACAGGCGCTGAAGACCGTCGCCTATGCCTGGACCGCCTACTGGGTCGCCAATATCGCCACCATCGTGCCCTGGCTGGGCTGGCTGATCGGTATTCTCGGCGGGGTGTACTCCATTTACCTGCTGTACCTGGCCCTGCCGCACACCATGAAAGCCGCGCCGGAAAAAGCCGCCGGCTACACCGCGGTAAGCGTGGTAATCGCCATTGTGCTCGGCTGGATCATCGGCATCATCGTCGGTGGCGTGATAGGCACCGCCGCCATCAGTGGCATGCATGTCACCACCAGCAGCGGTAACGTCACCCTGGATGAGAACAGCACCATGGGCAAACTGGCTGCGGTAGGCCAGCGCGCGGAACAGGCCGGCAAGGAACTTGAGGCAGCGCAGAAATCAGGCGACAGCGCCGCCCAGGAAGCGGCCATGGGCAAAATGATGGGCGCGGTGTCGGGCGACGCCAAAGTGGAATCGCTGCCGGTCGACCAGATCAAGGCTTTTCTGCCCGAGACGCTGGGTGGCCTGAAACGCGAAAGTGCTTCCGCCGGGCGCACCAACACCATGGGCATGCAGGTTACCCAGGCCCAGGCCCAGTACTCCGATGGCAACGGTCATAACGTCGATTTGCAGGTATCCGACACCGGCAGCATGAAAGGCATGATGGCGATTGCCAGCAACTTCGCCGGTGAGTCGGAGAATCAAACCGACCACGGCTACGAGAAGACCTACAACGACTCCGGCCGCCTCGTTCACGAGAGCTGGGACAGCGCCAATAAGACGGGTGAGTTCAGCGTCATCATCGGCCAGCGCTTCACGGTGCAGGCCAGCGGCCATGCCGACAGCATCGACCAGCTCAAGCAAGCTGTCAGCAGCGTCGATCTGTCTAAGCTGGAGGCATTGAAGGATCAGGGCGTAACGAAGAACTGATGGGGAACGGGGAACGGGGAACGGCAATAGCGTAGAAGCAGCGACTGAAGAACAGCACCAGCGCCTAAAGAGATCCAAAGGAACACGGCGCTAACCGCACGACGCAAGCCTCACGCTCCCCGCTTCACCCTCCCACAAAAAAGCCCGCGTCATCGCTGACGCGGGCTTTTTCATATCGGACGAACCGACTTACTGAGCGCCGTCGGCCTTCGGCACGGCGCCTTCGGTGGTGATGCGCACTTTGATTTCATCGCTGACGTTCGGCACATAAGCGCCGATGCCGAAATCAGAACGCTTCAGGGTGGTCGTGGCATCGAAACCGATGGCCTGCACCTTCATCATCGGATGCTCGCCCACCTTGTTGAGCTTGGCATCCAGCACCACCGGCTTGGTCACGCCATGCACGGTCAGGTCACCGGTGATCTTGAACTTGCCACCGCCCAGCGCCTGCACCTTGGTGCTCTTGAAGGTGGCGCTGGGGAATTTGTCGGCGTCGAAGAAGTCCGGCTTCTTCAAGTGCTCGTCGAGCTTGGCCACGTGGGTGTCCAAGTTGGCGAGCGGCAGGGTTACTTCCACCGACGATTTGGCCGGGTTCTTTTCGTCGAACACCAAGGTGCCGTCACCGAGACCGAAGTTGGCGGTCGGGTTGGAGAAACCGAAGTGGCTCCAGCTGAAAAGCACATTGGTATGGCCGGGATCAAGCTTGTAGGTGACCGGATCGGCATGAGCGGTGACAGCGGCGCCAAGCAAACCGGCGATAACAAGATAACGATAAGCGCGCATCAGGTATTCCTCCAAAAGTAGGGCTGCTAAAAGCTGACGGCTTATGCCGCCTGCACACACAAGCATTAGACGATCTTGCAGGCCTCGTCGAACGACAGACGCGGACTACGCGGGAACAAGTCACGGCCGGCATCGCCGTAACCGATATTAATCATGAAGTTCGCCTTGATCTTGCTACCGGCGAAGAATGCCTCGTTGACACCGTCCGCATCGAAGCCGGACATCGGACCACAATCGAGCCCAAGCGAGCGTGCCGCCGCAATCACGTAAGCACCCTGCAGGCTGGCGTTGCGAAAAGCCGTGGTATCGATCAACGGCTGATTGCCGACAAACCAGCTGCGCGCATCCGCATGCGGAAACAGCTTGGGCAGGTGTTCGTAAAACTCATGATCGGTGGCGATAATCGCCGTGACCGGCGCCGCAAAGGTCTTGGCACGGTTGCCGTCGGACATGAAGGGCGAGAGCTTTTCCTTCGCTGCCTTCGACTTTACGAACACCACCCGCATCGGCGAGCAGTTGGCACTGGTCGGGCCGAGCTTGGCCAGATCATAGAGCTGATGCAATTGTTCATCGCTGACGTCTTTGGGCAACCAAGCATTGAAGGTGCGAGCATTACGGAACAACTGATCGAGGGCAGCCTCGGAAAGCATTTCGCTCATAGATATCCTTTTTGACATACGCGCCGAGGAGGGCGCTACGATCGGTAAGTGTAAACGCGTGCGGCAGCACGTAAGTCTACGGTTTGAGGAACGTACTGTGCTGTTTCAAGAAACAATGCTCGCCCAACCGCCTTCACCATGAGACTACACGGGGAATGCTGGGTCATCACCGATCATGCCGCTGGCAATCAGCGACAGGCATTGGCCTTGGCCGAGCAACTGGGATTACCCATTCGCCACCTTATCCTAGAGCCGAGACCGCCGTGGTCCTGGTTCGCGCCGCGGCTGCTCGCCGGCGTGCGCTACGCCCTGGCCCCACCTCAACGCGAGCAATTCTCACCGCCCTGGCCGCGGCTGGCGATAGGCTGCGGCCGGGCGGCGGCCATGTTTACGCGGCGACTAGGCGTGCTGTCCGGCGGACACTGCTACACCGTGCAAATCCTCAGCCCGCGGATCGATCCGGCGCACTGGGATACCGTCATCGCGCCACAGCACGATCGTCTTGACGGCGGCAACGTCCTGCACACCCTGGGCTCACTGCACGCGATTGACAGCGCATGGCTGGAGGACGGCCGCGAAGCCTGCCCCACCCTGGTCGACCTGCCGCGCCCACGCGTCGGCGTCCTGCTCGGCGGACCGCGCAAAGGCATGCCGTTCGATGCGGCCTATACGCAACGACTCGCCGAGCGCTTGCTTGCGCGCCAGCAGCAAGCAGGCGGCAGTCTGCTGGTGCTGGCCTCACGCCGCACACCGCATGCCTCGGTGGAGCTGATACGCAGCATGCTTGCCGGCATCCCCGGCCTGATCTGGGCCGGGCGCGACGATGGCCGCAACCCTTTTCCCGGCGTACTGGGCTGGGCCGATCGCCTGGTGGTCACACCCGATTCGGTGAACATGATTTCCGAAGCCTGCGCTGTCGGCTGCCCGGTGCACACCTTTGTCAGCGCACCGCTGCCAGCAAAAATCGAACGCTTTCACCAGGCTTTGCGCGCAGCGGGCCTGCTGCATGACCTGGATGCCACGACCATCGCCACGCAAAAGCCCTTGCGCGAAATGACCGCCATCGTCGACACCCTACGTCAGCGCATCGACGCGCATGAGCAAGCGCTTTCCCTCGCTTCTGTCTCGTGAGACGAAAACCTACGCAGGCTATTTCGCCGCGCGCACGGCGCGGTTCGCCTCGCGCACCGTATGCACGAAGCCGCCGAAGGGGATGTCAGTGATGCCGACCAAACCGATGTGCGCGTTCTCGCCATCGAGCAGACGACCGCTCACCGGCTGATCGGTGTACTGGAACCAATGCGCGCCGACGATATTCGGATCGTTCGCCGCCGCGTTGATAAAGCGCGCATAGGCCTCGCCACGCTGTTGTTCGTTATAGACCGCAATCACGCCGCTGCCGAACGGGCCACGGTCATTCGAGCCAAAATGAAATTCGGTGATCAGCGCCGGCTTGCCTGACTTGGCCAATGCCGACACATCAAAGCCGTGCTGCGGCACATCGGTATAGGTGTTGAAGCTCACCACATCGCAATACTGCGCACAGGCCGCGACGGCCTCTGGCGTGTTCACTGCAAAGCGGCCGCCAAGAAACAGATGATGGGTATCGTGCCGTTGAATCGCCTCGGCAACGATACGGAAATAAGTGTCGGCGTATTGGCGCAGCCAGGCGCTGTAGTCATCGGCAATCGCCGGATGAGCCTCATTTGGGTCGGGGCCGACAAAACCCGTGGCGTTCAAGGCCTCCCATGACGACAGGGTGATACCCCAGGCCGCCGCCAGTTTGGCCGGTTCGCCGTACTTTTTCTTCAATACGGCGATGAACGCCTGCTTGGCGTTGCTGCTGGCATCGCCAGCCAGGGTGCCCTTGGCCAAACCCCAACGCCCTTGCGGCCCCTGCCCGGCCCAGGCCAGTTCGTTATCGGCGAAATAGCCCAGCAACCAAGAATCATCGCCAACCTCGTTCGCGACTTTCGCCACGGCGTTGTCGGCAGCCACGGCAAAACGCGGATCGAACGGGTCAGGCATCCGTCCCCAATAGTCGTAACCGCTGGAGACATTGCCGAACACACCGGCGATATCGATAGAGCGGGTATAGGCCAGGCGATGCGCCTTACCCAAGGCCCCATCGCTCCAATCGCCCAGCGTGTTAAAGCCCCACGATTGCAGGCGATCCAAACTGCGCGTACGCCAAGCGTCTACCGCCTGCTTGCCATCCTGGCGATAAAGATTGGCCGCATAAAAGTCGAACCAGCGACCATGGTTAAAGCCTATGCCGCTGCGTGAGCCAGCGTCGGCTTGACGGCTATCACCGCTACCGTAAAACGCTGCCCACTCCCCGCTGGCGGCGGGCAGCTCGCGAAACATCGACTCACGTCCTTCGACATAACTGCGCCCGCCATCGGCAGTCACCGCATTGACGCCCAGCATGACCGTCCGGCGTGACGAATTGCCAGCGCCCTTCTTTACGCTCGGTGCGAAACCAGCCGGTGGCCTTGAACGCCTGAGCGTTCCGGCCACCGTAACGGTCTAGCGAACCGGCTACGGCGTTCGCGCCAGCCATCTCGGCCTGTGCCTTGACCTGCGCGGCACGCAGTGCCGCATCGGAATCCACCTTTTCCGGCCAACTACCGCGCGTGTATTGCCCCCATGCATCGACGATGCCGGCATAGGCTTGCGTCAAAGTGGCGTTGCCTGCCGCGGTGTCGACGCGGCCGAACAGCAGCGCTTGCGCAGCCTGCGGCGCCGGCATGCTTACGCGAACGGCGCGTACATGATGCAGATCGAGCGCACCTTCCACCGTGGTGACCAACAGCACACGCTGCCCGGGTTCGTCGAAGGGCATCGGCGGCCCCACTTGCATGCCTTGCTGGCGTGGCGAGACCGGCTGCAACGGTATGACTACCGTTTGCACTGGCCCCGCCGGCAACCCGACCGCCGCATGCAGGTGCTGGCCGTCGCCCATACCATCGATATCCACACTCAAGCCCACGGCCCAGGGCATTGCGTTCTGCACGGTTAGCCGCAGCTCGCCGCGCTGCGACCAATCCCAATCGCCCTGAGCCGGCAACATGGTCAACTGCGGCTGTGCCGCCGCCTCGAAGGTGTAGCGCAACAACGGTGTCGTGCCTTGCACCGGCTCAGGCGCGCTACCGCGCTGCATATGCTGCAACGTCACCTGTGCGGAGAGCGCCGGCTGACTGAGGTCGGCGACGGTGGTCTCTGTCGAGGCATGGCAACCCACCAGCCCAGACAGACAAAGCGAAGAGAGCAAAGCGATTCGTTTCATGGCCGAAGTATGCCTTTAGCTATCGCAGCCACACAGCCCGCGCACGATGAATGCGCAGGCGGTGATGGGCTGGGTTCATGCATTGACCCGACGCCAGAGGTAATACACCGGCACACCTGCCGCGATCAGCAACAAACTCATACCGGCATCGCCCGGGGCATGAATGGTGGTGGCGACAATCACCCCGAACACGGTGCTGACGAAAAGCAAGGGCAGCAACGGATAGAACGGTACCCGGTACGGCGAAGGCTCATCGGCGAAATGACGTCGATACCAGAACAGCGTGGCGATGCCAAAAGCATGCACAATCGCCCATGCGCCAAGCACCGCCAATGCCACCTGGGGAGCACGAGTACGCGGTTCGATATGCCCGGCCATCCGGAAAAACATGCCGTCCGCGCCCATCGTCTGCAGTACCCGCGCGCCACCGGCAATGGCGATGCTGCAATAGCCAAAGGTGGAACACGCAATACCTACCGCGATCAAGGTTGCGCCATGCGGGCCAAACCATCGGCGCATCAAATCAGCGGCCGGCGCCTGGCTGGCCGCCAGCCCCGCATGACCTAGTCCAACGAGGTAAGCGAGATTGACCAAGACGTAACAAATCACCACGACGCTAAGCCCAAGCCCCAGCGCGCGCGGCAAGCTACGTTGCGGGTCATGCACTTCGCCGGCCAGATCGTTGAGGTAGTGAAAGCCGCCATAGGTAAACAGCACGGGCAATAGCGCGCCGAGAAACGACCACGCCGGCACGGGATGGGCCGTATCGATCGCCAAGGCGCTGCCCAGCTGACCGCGCACCAGCACCAGTCCCGTCACGATCAGCAACACGATGGCGCTCAGCTTGAGCAAGGTAAAAAGATTCTGCATCCGCGCACCGGCACGTATGCCAAACAGATTCACCCCGACGATAAAGACAATCGCCCCCGCCGCCACGGGCCTCACCCATGCCAATGGCAGCCCGATCGCGGTGCAAAAATAATCGGCAAAGGTGGTCGCTACCGCAGCCACACTGCCAGGGTAGTTGATCAGCGCCATGGTCCAGCCGAACAAGAACGCCGGCAGCTGGCCAAACGCCTCGCGCAAATAAATATAGACGCCGCCCGCTTGTGGCCGTCGCGCACCCAGCTCGGCGTAACAAAGCACACCGGCCAAGGTCAGCAAGCCGCCCACGGCCCATAGCGACAGCAATTGCAGACCCGAATCGGTGCGCTCTGCCACCGTCGCCGCGCTGCGGAAAATACCGGCACCGATCACCCCGCCAATCACGATGGCGGTGGCATCCCAGGTACCCAGCCGGCGTAGATACGAAGGAGAGGAGTCGTTACTCATGGGGTCGCCGCGGCCGTGGTGGCACGCACGATAGCGCGACTTCATGCCACGCCGACACCCATCAGGCACCCCGGGGCGGTCGCCAACAAAAAAGCTTCGGTGACCGACGAAACATCGGCACGCCCGGGTAAGTAAGGTGGGAGCACCTTCTCACCGGCGCTTGCCATGTCCATCACCTGTCTGATCCGCTACCAGATCGACCCTTTCCAGCGCGAAGTCTTCCAAGCCTATGCGGAAAACTGGGGCCGCATCATTCCTCGCTGCGGCGGCCATCTGGTGGGTTACTTCCTGCCCCATGAAGGCAGCAACGACATTGCCTGGGGCCTGATCGCCTTCGACAGCCTGGCCGCTTACGAGGCCTATCGCACACGTCTGAAGAGCGATCCCGAAGGCCGGGCAAATTTCGCCATGGCGCAGGCCCAGCGCTTTATCCTGCGCGAGGAGCGCAGTTTCATCGAGACCGTGCAAGGCACCTTCAACCTGCCCGCTCAGATCACCGGATAAGCCTCCTTCCAAGCAAGCACGCGACCCCGATGCGAAGGCCGTTTTAGAATTGCCTTCGACTTCTTCCACGCTGGCGCCCGTGCCCTCCACACCTCGCAAGATTTTGCATGTCGACATGGATGCGTTCTACGCGTCGGTGGAGCAGCGCGATGACCCGTCCTTGCGCGGCAAACCGGTGGTGGTGGCATGGCGTGGCGCCCGCTCGGTGGTCTGCGCCGCCAGCTACGAAGCGCGCATCTTCGGCGTGCGCTCGGCGATGCCGGCGGTACGCGCCGAGCGGCTTTGTCCGCACGCGATTTTCGTGCCGCCGGATTTTGTGCGTTACAAAGCGGTATCGCGCCATGTGCGCGACATTTTTTCGCGGCATACCGACCTGATTGAGCCGCTGTCGCTGGACGAAGCCTATCTGGACGTGACGAGCACCAAAACCCAACTGCCTTCGGCCACCGCGACCGCCGAGGCGATCCGCTTCGCGATTCGCGAAGAAACCCAGCTCACCGCTTCGGCTGGCGTGGCGCCAAACAAATTTCTCGCCAAGATCGCATCGGACTGGAACAAGCCCGATGGCCTGTTCGTGATCCGGCCGCACCAGGTCGAGGCTTTTCTTGCGCCGCTGGAGATCGGCCGCCTGCCCGGCGTCGGCAAGGTGATGGAGGCCAAACTGCGCGTGCTGGGCATCACCACCGTCGGCGAGCTGCGCATGCAATCGCCGCTGGAGCTGGAGCAACGCTTCGGCCGCTGGGGCAGGCGCCTGCATGAATTGTCTCAGGGCATCGACGAGCATACCGTGCAGGCCGACCGCCCCACGCTGCAAGTCTCGGCAGAAGATACCTTCGAACACGACCTCACCCTGGACGAACTCGAACCGCATATTCGACGGCTGGCAGAAAAAACCTGGGCCGCCCATGAGCGCGAGCATGGCCGGGTCGCACGTACCGTCGTGCTCAAGCTGAAAACCTCCGACTTCCACACCCTGACTCGCAGCCTCACACCCTCGATACGCCCTTACTCGGCCAACCAACTGAGCGACATCGCCTGCGCCTTGCGCGAACGTATCGAGCGCCCTGCCGAAAGCCGTTACCGGCTGGTCGGCGTTGGCCTGGCAGGCTTTGTCGATCGCGACAGTTACGAGGCACAACCCGATCTTTTTGCGCCGTCCTGAACACCGATCCGCTACGCTTTATCTTCTTCGATCCGCCCCCTTACTAGCCTGCCCATCGGAACACCGCATGCACGTCGAGATACCGAAAGCCAAGCTGCATTCGCTCAAAGAATTCACCATGCACTATTTGATGATCGTGCTCAGCATTCTTACCGCACTGGGCCTGGAGCAGTGGATCGAACGAACCCACCACAATCATGCCGCGGCTTTCGCCAGCCAGCAGATCGAGGCCGAACTGCGGGCCAATATGGCCAGCGTGCAAAGTTCGCTGAACAATAATTTCGAGCATCTCAAACCGCTGCAGCACATGGATGAGCTGCTGACGCAGGACATCAAGAGTGGCGTGCCCGATGCCACGATCAACCAGCATATTCAGGCCAACAAAGATCAGTTCAAACTCAGCCTCGACTGGCCCACGCTGGCCAGCCAAGCCTGGGATGTCGCTGTGGCCAATCAATCCGCCGCCTGGCTGGATGTCAATGACCTGCGCACCTACTCAACCGCTTACGCGGCCCAGCGCGATGCCGCTGCCTGGATGACTCACGACAGCACGCTGTTTCTCACTGCGCCGCGCATGGCCACACTGCGCACCGAGCTTAATCTTGGCGTCAGCGTCCAGCCGGTCGAATTTGTTGCGGTGCTGCGGCAAATGATCGATACCGCTATGCAAACCCAATCCCATTTACAACAAATGGAAGCCCGGCTGGCACATGCGCTGCACACCGAAACGGATCAATCCAAGAGCTAGCACAGATGTCTCTCTCCGATAGCAGCCACGGAGCGAGACGACTATGTGATACGGACGTTGAAAGGCTAGATATCCAGCACGGTATCCAGGCCACGATGCACGCCGATCAGGCCAGAGACTTTGCGAATGGCCAGCAAGGCACCATCCACATAGGGCCGCGCACTTTGGCCCGCGTTGTGACGCAGGGTCAGGGTTTGGTCCGGCATGCCAAAAATCACCTCGGCACCGATGACAAAGCCCGGCAGGCGAATCGCATGCACCTGGGTGCCGGCCAGATTGGCACCGCGTGTGCCGGGCAGACCCAACGTTTTATCCAACGGCACGGTCAACGCCGGTTGGCGCACCTTGCCCAGGCGTCCGGCCAGCTCGCGCACGGTGCCGCTGGGCGCGTCCGGCTTGCCGTCATAGGCGTAGTCGATGATTTCCCACTGCGGAATGTACTTGGCCGCCATCTCGGCGAATTTCTGCAGTAGCACCACGGTAAGGGCAAAATTGCCACACGCCAGCACGCCACGCTGGCGCTGACGCGCTACCGCGTCGATCTGCGCATAGTCCTCATCGCTAAGGCCGGAGGTTCCCACCACCACATGCGCACCGTGCTCCAGCGCCGTGAGGATATTTGCCTTGGCCATATCCGGCTTGGTGTACTCGACAAATACATCGCAGCGGTGCGCCAGCGCTTGTGTGGCATCGGCATAGATCGGTGCAGTCAATCGCTGCTCGCCCAGGACGGCACCCAGATGATTCCCCGCATGCGTGCGCGAAACCGCGGCGACCAAGGCCAGGTCATCGGCGCCGGCCATACCTCGAGCCAGTTCCGAGCCGGCCCAGCCGGTAGCGCCAGCCATACATACACTCAAAACCATAGCGGTCTCCATTCATCACAACGGAAGATCAGCGGCCAACCAAGACGCGGCGACGCAACGACCACACCTCATTAGACGCAGGCCACCAGCATAGCCGTCTGAACCACGGCATCCAGCACGATGAAACATGCCATGTCCCCAGAGCCAGGCATCACCGGATCATGACAAGACCTGCTCGCATAATACGTAATCACGGCATGGGCAAAGGTTCACCATGAAGGCCATCCTGTTTGCTGGCGGCACCCACGGCGATGTGCATCCGCAGCTCGGCATTGGTCAGGCCTTGGCCGCACGCGGGCATCAGGTGTTATTCGTCACCACGGCCAACCATCTGGAACTGTTCCAGCGATTCGATCTCGCCGCCATCAGCATTTTCGACGATGCGCAGAGGCAAGACTTCAAGCGCCAGCTCGACGGCCTGGGTGTCTTGGCAAAAATCGGCTATGCGCGACAGTGGGTCGCGGCGTGGATATCGCGCTGGTGCGAACTCATGGCCGAGCATATCGATGACGACACCATCCTGGTTTTTCCTCCGGTCATTTCGATCGTGGCGCGGTTGCTGCAAGAGAAGCACGGCACGCCTTACCTGACCACGGTATTCACCCCAGCCTATCTTTTCTCCACCGAAAACCCGCCGCGACACAAATCGCTCAGGCTTTATCGAAAGCTCCCTCGCGGCCTGCGCAAAGGTTTATTTCGTGCATTGGAATACCTGGTATTGGATCGCGTATTTCGCTCGGTGATGAAAGAATCGATCGCCCAGCTCGGCATTCCTGCACCGCGTCGCATCTTGAGTGAGTGGGGCTATTCGCCACAACAAAACATCGGCCTGTTCTACGAGTGGTTTTGCCAGCCAGCCGCCGACTGGCCGCGTCCGCTGGCCTTTACCGGCTTTCCCTTGTTCAGTGAAAACTCGGCGCAGGCGCAACTGTCTCCCGCCCTGGAAGATTTCCTCGCCGCCGGTACGCCGCCGATTATTTTCACCCCCGGCACGATGGTGAAGGATTGCCGGGCCTTTTTTGAGACCGCTCTTGCAGCACTGCAACAGCTAGGCCAGCGCGGTATTTTCCTGAGTCAGGCCAGCGATCAAATGCCCAGCCTGCCTGCCAGCGTGCGCCATGAAACCTATTTGCCGCTGCATTTGCTGCTGCCCCGGGCCAGCGCACTCGCCCACCACGGCGGCATCGGCACGGTGGCGCAGGCGATGGCAACGGGCACCCCGCAATTGATACTGCCCGGCCATAGCGATCAATTCGACAATGCGCTGCTGATCGAACAATTGGGCTGCGGGCTGATGCTCGAAAAAGCCTTGTTGGATAAGCCCGAAAACACTCACCTATTGAGCGACAAGCTGCGTCAGCTGTTAACCGCGCCGGCGGTCAAGGCCGCCTGCCAATCCGTGCAAGGCCGGATCACATCAGGCTCAACCGCACTCGGCCATGCCGCGGATGTCATCGAAGCCACCTTCCGCAGCACACGCAAAATGGCCGCTTGATCAAGCGGCCATCGGTGCAAGTCTAGGGTTTCCCGGCGAGAGCCCGCCGATCACGGCAGGCCTTCGCAAACACTGATTATTTTTTCTTCGGGATGTACAAATCGGTGATGGTGCCTTCGTACATCTCGGCCGCCATGCCCACCGTTTCGCCCAGGGTCGGGTGCGGGTGAATGCTCAGGCCGATGTCGGATGCCTCGCTGCCCATCTCGATCGCCAGCACGACCTCGGAAATCAAATCACCGGCATGCGGGCCGACGATGGCGCCACCGACACTGCGGTGGGTTTCTTCGTCGAACAACAGCTTGGTAAAGCCCTCGGTGCGATCGATGCCAATCGCGCGACCGCTGGCGGCCCAGGGGAATTTGCCGACGCCGATCTTCAAACCCTTTTCTTTCGCCTCGCGCTCGGTCACGCCGACCCAGGCGATCTCCGGGTCGGTAAAGGCGACGGACGGGATCACCCGCGCATCGAAATGACTCTTCTGGCCGGCGGCCACTTCAGCGGCGACCTTCGCCTCATGCGTGGCCTTGTGTGCCAGCATCGGCTGGCCGACCAAGTCGCCGATGGCGAAGATATGCGGCACATTGGTGCGCATCTGCGTATCGACGTTGATAAAGCCACGCTCGGTAACCGCCACGCCGGCTTTCTCAGCGCCGATCTTGCCGCCGTTCGGTGAGCGCCCCACCGCCACCAGCACGCGGTCGAAGACGGTGGTCTCGGGCATGCTTTCACCTTCAAAGGTGACCTCGATGCCTTTTTTCTGCGCCGTGGCCGCAACCACCTTGGTTTTCAAATGCACGCCCTTCAGGCGTTGGCCGAGGCGCTTGGCTAGCGGACGGATCAAGTCGGTATCGGCACCGGGGATGATTTGATCGGCCAGCTCCACCACGGTGACATCGCTGCCAAGACCCGCGTAGACGGTGGCCATTTCCAGGCCGATGATGCCGCCGCCGACCACCAGCAGTTTTTTCGGTACATCGGGCAATTCCAACGCACCGGTGGAATCGACAATGCGCTCGTCCTCCCAGGGGAACGAGGGCAGCTTCACCGACTGCGAACCCGCCGCGATAATCGCCTGCTCGAAGCGGATCAGCTTGGTGCCTTCTTGGGTTTGCACTTCCAGCTCGTGCGGCGACACAAACATGCCGACGCCCTCGACCGTGCGCACCTTGCGCTGCTTGGCCATCGAGCTGAGGCCACCGGTGAGCTGCTTGACCACTTTGTCTTTGAAGCTGCGTAGCTTGTCGATATCGATTTTCGGCTTGCCGAAACTGACGCCATGCGCGGCCATCGCCTCTGCTTCATCGATCACCGCAGCCGCATGCAGCAGCGCTTTGGAGGGGATGCAGCCGACATTGAGGCAGACACCGCCCAGCGTGGCGTAGCGTTCGACCAAGACGGTATCCAGGCCGAGATCGGCACCGCGAAATGCCGCGGTGTAGCCACCCGGGCCAGAGCCGAGCACCAGCAACTGGCATTCGATATCGGCCTTGCGACCGCTGACACTGGCCGCTCTCACGCTGGGTGTCGGGCTTACGGGGGCGGCCGCAGCAGAAGCCGGCGCAGCGGCGGCTGGTTTTGCTTCTTTGGTCTCGGCGGCCTTGTCGGCAGGAGCCGGCGCAGCCACTGCGCCAGCGACTTCCAGTACCGCGATCAGCGCGCCCTCGGACACCTCATCGCCGACTTTGAGCTTTAGCTCTTTAATCACACCGGCCGCGCTGGAGGGGATCTCCATGGTCGCCTTGTCCGACTCCAGCGTGACCAGGCTTTGTTCTTTCTCCACCTTGTCGCCCACTTTCACCAGTACCTCGATCACCGGCACATTGTCGTGACCGCCGATATCGGGAACCTTGATTTCAAGGGTGTTGGCCATGCTGTTTTCCTTAAATACGGGGGCGAACGTCAACAATGGCGCTCGCATCATGGGGGGAGCTGGCGATATCGATGTGCCTCTGGGTCATGCCGCTGCCGCAGCTGGAGCCGGGTGAATGGCTCTAGCGCAGGCCGTCGAACATGCAGACAAAGGCTTTGTCGACACCGCCTGGGTCATCCACTCAGAGCAGCAGGCGGCGGATATCGCCGAGCTGGATGGCAAGAAAGGCGGCAAAGCGTGCGGCCAGCGCGCCATCGATTACCCGGTGGTCATACGACAGCGACAGCGGCAGGATCAGCCGGGGCGCAAACTCCTGGCCATTCCACACCGGCTTGATCTGCGCCTTGGAGACACCAAGAATCGCCACCTCGGGTGCGTTGACGATCGGCGTAAAGCCGGTGCCGCCAATGCCACCCAGCGAAGAAATCGAGAAGCAGCCGCCCGACATCTCGGCCGGGCCGAGCTTCTTGTCGCGCGCCTTCTTGGAGATCTCGCCCAGCTCCACCGCCAGATCGAGCAGCCCTTTCTTGTCGGCATCGCGGATCACCGGCACCACCAGGCCATCGGGCGTGTCCACGGCAATACCGATGTTGAAATACTTCTTCAGGGTCAGCTTCTCGCCGCTCTCATCCAGCGAGGCATTGAACTGCGGGAACTTCTTTAGCGCCGCGACCACCGCCTTGATCTGGAACACCAGCGGGGTGATCTTGAGGTCTTTGTTTTCTTCGCCGAGCTTCTTGCGGAAGGCTTCCAGCTCGGTGATGTCGGCATCGTCGTGCTGGGTGACGTGTGGAATCATCGCCCAGTTGCGCGCCAGGTTGGCGCCGGAAATCTTCTGGATGCGGGTCAGCGGCTTTTCTTCGATCTCGCCGAACTTGCTGAAATCGACCTTGGGCCATGGCAGCAAATTGAGGCCACCGACCGCAGCCTGCGCGGCGCCGGTCGGGCGCGCACCGGAGGCCAGCGCATGCTTGACGTAGGCACTGACGTCCTCGCGCACGATACGGCCGCCACGGCTGGAACCCTTGACCTGATGGATATCCACGCCCAGCTCGCGGGCAAAAGCGCGTATCGCCGGGCTGGCGTAGGGAGCATCGCCAGGCATCACAATGCGCGAATCGAACGGCGGCCGGACCTGCGGCGGCACATCGCCTTCCGGCGCGTTGCCTGGCAACACACTGCGGCCACCGACCGGCGCGGGTTTTTCGACTGGCAATACGGGGGCCGGCGCAGCGGCAGCGGGCTTCGCTTCGGCCGCTGCCTCGGCCTTGGCCGGAGCCGGCGCACTGGCTTCACCGGCGGTCTCGATCACCGCGATGACGCTGCCCTCGGAGAGGGCGTCGCCCAGCTTCACCTTGAGTTCTTTGATGACACCGGCAAACGGCGCGGGCACTTCCATCGTCGCCTTGTCCGACTCCAACGTCACCAAGCCCTGATCCTTGGCGACGGTATCGCCTACCTTGACCAGGATTTCGATCACCGGTACGTCACTGCTACCAATGTCGGGGACGCGTGCTTCTTTCAGGTCGGCCATGGGTTCTCCTACGGATGGCGATGGCGCGCCGCCCGGGGATAGCGGCCGCGCAAGGTTTCACATCATAGCGAACGACTGCGCTGCCGTCTGGCTTCATCGCCATGACAGTCTCCATTCGCATACGTATGCAGGAACGGGGAACGGGGAACGGGGAACGGGGAACGGGGAACGGGGAACGGGGAAAAGTCTAAAAAGCAGGAACAGAAAAGCAAGGGCTAAAACAAGAACAAGCAAAAGAGATCCAAAAAGAACACCGCGCGGCAATCACCCCTCGAACTCCACGCTCCCCGTTCCCTATTCCCCGTTTCCCGCCTTATCGACCAACCGCACCTCGCGCTGCGGGAACGGTATGCTGATCCCATCCGCGTCGAAGCGTTCTTTTACGGCCCGCAACAAATCGGCCTGGACGACCCAGACGTCACCACTGCGTACATAGGCGCGCAGCACCAGGTTCACCGAGCTGTCGCCCAGGCTTTCGGTCCAGATGCCGGGGACGGGGTCGGTCAAAATGCGGGCGTCGGCCTCGAACAGCTGCTGTACTGAACTCATCGCCTTACCGATGTCAACCTTGTAGCCGATGCCGACTCTCAGCTCGATACGGCGAGTGCCACGGCGATTGAAATTGATGATGGCGTCTGCGCCGATCTTCGCATTCGGTACCACCGCCTCGCTGTTATCCAGCAGGACCAGCGTGGTGTGCATCAGATTGATGCTTTCCACCGTACCGTCGTTGCCGCCCGCACGAATGAAATCACCAATGCGAAACGGCCGGAACACAATCAGCAAGACCCCCCAGGCCAAGTTGCTCAGCGAGCCTTGCAAAGCCAGGCCAATCGCCAGGCCGCCAGCGCCCAGCGCGGCGAGCAGCGGCGCTCCGGGCACGCCCGCCTGTTGCAAGGCCATCACGATAAGTACGGCGATCAAGACACCGTAGATCAGATTGCGCAGAAAACCGATCAGGGTGACGTCAAACTTGGCACGCGTCATGGCGCGCTGGGCAAAATTGGCCAATCGGGCTGCCAGCCAGATACCAATCAGCAGTATCAGCAGTGCGCAAGCGAGATTGGTCATGATGCCGATGAGGCGCTCAGAAAGCTGCAGTCGGGCGAGATAGTCGTACATAAAGACGGATCCGTGCGAAATACCGTACGGAGCCTAACAAGCACGAGATAAGGATTATGTTGTCAATGCCCGCTCAAGCCTGAAGCCGCAACAAAAAAAACGCCGCGTCCGGGGTGAGCAGAGACGCAGCGCGGAGTCACGCTGGAGAGAGCGGACGATGGTCAAACCCGCCTTGCCATACCTTCTGTGATGCCTTCTACGAGGGGGCTCGCATCGCAAGGGGGTGATTGCGCGGGGGTGAGTCGCGCGGCATCACATCGGCAAGCATTGATCCGGCCCCACCCACCGGCATGGGCCATGCGTCATCCCCCTGCCATCGGTCATGCCCATGGCGCGGTGCACGGCGACAGCCGGTCCAGGCGACGCTGCGTCAACGCCAGATTGCGCCGATGCCACACCTGCCCAGCGGCTCAACCCGAACCGGTGTGGATATCGCTGACTTTGCCATCGACGATGGTGACGATGATGCTGCGACCGTCGCGCCGATACTGCCATTGTTCGCCACGGGAGCGCTGGCCGTCCCCGCCACGGCCCCGGCTGCGCGAGTGGCTACGCGACGCACCTCGCCGCGATGGCTTCGACGCGGCCTTCCTGCTGGTTTTCTTGCTCGCCCCATGGGTCGATTGGCTTGCGCTCGATTGGCTTGCCGACTGGTAGGCCGGCCTGCCGAGCAATTCGATCACGCGTGCCGCGCTGTCACCGACCACAAGCACCTGACTACCGACCCGCAAGGTACTTGCGGCATGCACCGTGCCGCTCAACAGAAGCAGCAAAGTCATTCCATAACGCAACATGCCATCCCTCACCATCAAGCCGCCAACCCGCGGCTTGATCAGAGTAAACAGCAGGCGAGCATGGCGATGTCGGTGGATACCGCGGCACGCTGTAAGGAATCGTCGCGCTGCCGACTTAAGCCAACCCGCTTAGCGCGAACGATCCTCGATCTCGCTGACCTTGCCATTGACGATCGTCACCATGGTGATGCGCCCTTGATCGGCTCGATACTGCCAGCGCTCACCACGGTAAGCGCCGTATCCGTCCTCCACCGGCTCTTTGAAATCCGGCTTGCCGAGCAACTCGATCGCACGTACGGCGCTGTCCCCCACTGTCAGCACCTGGGAGCCGATACGCAACGTATCGGCCGCTTGAGCCGACAGGCTGCACACAAGCATGGCAATCCATAAATAGCGGCGCATAACGAAACTCCTTGCAAGGGGGATGGAGGGGATAAAGGCGGAACTTAGAAACCTGCCCCGGGTTGCGCCAGGTACTCGTTTTCTTCTGGTGTATTGGCACGGCCCAGCAGCGCATTGCGATGCGGAAAGCGGCCAAAGCGCGCGATCACTTCATGATGGCGCCGGGCATAGCCGAGATAGTTCTCAAATAACGCCCGATCGGATGGCCCCGCCTGCTCGCACAGTGCCGTGAACAGGCCAACGGAACGCTGCTGTAGCTGCAGATCTTCAGAATGTTCGAGGGGAAGATAAGTAAACACACGCTGATGCGGCTCAAGCGCCATATCATGACCGCGTGCGATACCCGCGCAGGCGAGCTTCTGCGCGTGAGCGTCGGCGACAAAGGCACGCGCATCGTTGCGATAGCAGTTACGGCCGAACTGGTCGAGCAAGATCAATAACGCCAGCCAACCCGTCGGAGTCTCGACCCAGTGCTCCAGCTCGCCGGCCCTTGCGGCATGCAGCGCCACGCCAAAATCGGTGTGAATTTGCTCATCAAAGGCATCATGCCGGGCGAACCAATGCGCTTGATTCGCGGAGTCGAACCAGAACTTCACGACGTCTTGTACGGTGACATGCATATGTTCGCCCTTGGCGTGACCAGGTCTCAAAAAGGCTCGGATGAAAGTGATCGCCCACCGCGTCCGATTACTTCAACTCACCCGGCAAGCCCGATGAGCTGTGGTCCAAATCTGCGTGGTTCAATCGTGGGTGGTTCCAGCCAGGCAATGCATATCGCGATGAATGCCATACAGCCGCAGGCGCTGCCGGTCGAGCACGCCCACCGTTTCGGCCGGAGCATGCCGGATCTGCCGCTCGATACAGTTCAACAACCCGCATTCGTGCCGCG
>NZ_JAPDPE010000003.1 GCF_026283955.1 Dyella silvatica
ATGAAGGGTGCTCCGGCGGGAAAGCGCCGAGTATGCCACTGCCGGGAGTGGCAACCGAAGATGCCATTCTTCCCCCCCCCTTGCCTCAGCGAGGGGGGACTTCTTGCGACCCGAAGCGCCGCTTTTCCTTTGCTGCCCGCGCGCTCAGCCGAAACGATCGGCCAGCGCGTCGGTGGCCTGCACCAGCACATCGACAATTGCCGGCTCCGATGCGGCATGGCCGGCCAGCACCACGTGAAAATCCGCTTCGGGCCATTCCGCCGCCAGATCGTAGGCGTTCTTCACCGGGCAGATGATGTCGTAGCGGCCATGCACGATGGTGGTGGGGATATGGCGAATCTTGTGGACATCGCGCAGCAGTTGATTGGGCTCAAGATACGCGCCGTTGCGGAAGTACTGCGCCTCGATGCGCGCCAGGCTCAGGGCGACCTGCGGCGCCTCAAAGGCGGCGACGGTTTCCGGGCTTTCGGCCAGGGTGATGCTGCCACCCTCCCATGCGCCCCAGGCTTTGGCGGCGGCCAGTCGGACCTGTTCGTCCTCGGAGGTCAGGCGCTGCCAAAAGGCTTCCAGCATGTTGCCGTGTTCTTCGACCGGAATCGTCGCGGCATAGCGCTGCCACTTCTCCGGCAAAATCCACGAGGCGCCGCCCTCTTCGTAAAACCAGCGGATCTCTTCCGGGCGGCATAGAAAAATACCGCGGATAACCAGGCCCAGCACGCGCTCAGGATGCTTTTGCGCATAGGCCAGCGCCAGGGTCGAACCCCAGGAGCCGCCAAAGGCCACCCAGCGCTCGATGCCGAGTTTTTCGCGAATGGCTTCGATATCGGCGACCAGATGCCAGGTGGTGTTGTCGCGCAATTCGGCATGCGGGGTGGATTGGCCGGCGCCGCGCTGGTCGAACAACACGATACGGTAGCGCGCCGGATCGAAAAAGCGCCGATGGTAGGTGGCCAGTCCGGCACCTGGGCCACCATGCAGGAAAATCACCGGCAGGCCGTCCGGGTTGCCGCAGTCCTCCACGCGCAAGGTATGAATGGCATCGACTGGAAGATGGTGGGTGCGGTACGGCTCGATCTCGGGATACAGCTCGTGCATGGCGTGGCCTCGAAAAAAACTTGCGCGAGCATAGCAATCATTGTGGGAATCAGGCTCCCTGCATGGCTTTGCTCGGCATCCATTGCCTGATGGAAATCGCGGTTGATTCGGCATCGGGCGGGGCGGACACGCGATAGCCAGGGCGGTCGCCGCAATGGCCGTGCCGCCATGATCGGCTTGGATGATCGTGGCGCAGGTTTAAGCGCTGGCGGCACTCTTCAGCGCCACGGCGAGCGTGCGCAACGCGTGGCGCGAGCGCGGGTCATGCAAGCCGGAGTACAGCACGACCTCATGCGTAGGCAGCGTGGGCAAGGACAAGGCCTCGCTGATGTCGATGGTGCCTGCGGGCGCGGTGCGTCGGGCGATGACCGCGACGGCCAGCCCCGCGGCGGCGGCTGAGCCGACCACGGCCGCGCCTTTGCCGATAAAGACTTCGGTCCAGGGAATGCCGGCCTGGTCCAGCACGCGTACGGCGGCCAGACGGATGCTGCACGTTTCGCCCTGGGTCGCCAAGGGCAGCGGCTGGCCGGAGCGATGCTGCCAATCGGTGGCGGCGATCCAGCCGAAGCTTTCGGCAAACAAGGCCTCGCCGTTGCGGCGTTGCTCCTCCGGTTGCAATACCACGGCGGCGTCGAGGTTGCCTTCCTCGTAAGCTTGCATGACCTCGCGCGAGCCGGCTACGCGCAGCTCGATCAACAGATTCGGATCCTGCTCGCTCATCCGACGCAGCAAGCCAGGTAGTTCGCTGCCGACAATCTGGTGGCTGATGCCAATGACCAGCCGCCGCTGTTCGATCTCAAAGGAGGCAACCGCGCGTTCGTGCGCGCCGACCAGCTCGCGCGCCGAGTCGAGAAACGCGGCGCCTTCCGAAGACAGTCGCACCTGGCGTGGGGTGCGCTCCAGCAAGCGCCGGCCCAGGCGCTCCTCGAGCCGGCGTAGCTTCAGGCTGATCGCCGACTGGGTGCTGTCCAGCGCCTCGGCGGCGCGCGTGAAACTTTGTAAATCGGCAATCAGGACAAAGGCTTTAACAGCATCGAGGTCGAGCGTTTTCATGAGCTAAGCCATTTCATTCTGTGACGACTAAAACATGTCGGTATGTGTTTTCGTGCTGGATGGTAGCGGAGCCGGTTCGATCTGCCCCCTGTCTTCCGCCTGGGTACCGTGCATCCCATGGGTCTTCAGTTTGACCAGGTGCCCGCGGCATTCCACATCGCACGGGTGATGGGCCGGTTTTCATGCGGAGTCTGCAAAACCACCAGGGTGGTCGTGCTGATGCTGGGGTGAATCTTCAGCAGGCGGTCGAGGACCGACTCCAGGTGCGAGATCGACATGGCGACGACATGCAGCAGCGCCGAATCCTCGCCCGCCAGCCGGCGGCAATCGAGCACCTCGGGGATATCCGCCACCAGCGCGCCGATGCGTGCGCAGACCCCGCCATCGCAACGCAGCCGTACCATCGCGTCCAGCGCGAAGCCCAGTTGTTTGGGATTGATGATGGCGCGATAGCCACGAATGACACCGAATTCTTCCAGCCGCTTCACCCGCTCGGCGACGGCCGGCGCGGACAGCCGCACTTTGCGGCCCAGCTCGGCATAACCCATGCGTGCATCCTGTTGCAGCGCCTCGATCAATTGCCAGTCTTTGTTATCCAGCTCGACTTTCGATTCCATCGTCATATGGCCTTATCTTTCGTTTGATCCATAACCAAAATGGCCAGGAGGCCTATGAATCATTATTCACCGGAATAGAGGCCGCGACTACGATGGACGCCTCCCCGCTGTAGGAACGCCCCCATGGAACCCACCGAACGTCTGGATGGTCGAGCGCTAGGGGCCATTGCCGTGGCCTTGCTGACGTGGTCGTCAGCTTATGCCGCGATCGCTTACAGCCTGGCGTCATTCACCCCTGGACAGGTCGCGTTTTCCCGCTTGCTGATTGGCTCGCTGTGTTTTGCCATGCTGCTGATATTCAAGCGCCTGCCGATGCCCCACCGTCGCGATTGGCCGCAGTTGGCCTTGCTGGGCCTGGTGGGTTTGACGGTGTACCACGTCTGTCTTTGTTACGCCGAAACACGCAGTCCCAGCGGTACCGCGGCCATCTTGATCTCGTTAGTGCCTGGCGCGACGGCGGCGGTGTCGGCCATCTGGCTGCGTGAGCGCTTGAGCGGCCGCAAGCTGCTTGGCCTGAGCGTGGCCTTGGCCGGTGTGGTGCTGGTGGTGCTGACGAGTGGCAAGCAGGTCAGTTTCGAGCCGATGGCCGCCCTGGTGCTTGTCTGCGTGCTCGCCTCGGCGATTTACTTCGTCGGCCAGAAGCCGCTGTTCGCGCGCAGCAGCACCATGAGCGTGACCGCGTTTACCTTCTTCGTCGGCACCTTGGGTGCGGCACCTTTTGGCCTCAGTGGTTTAGCCGCCGCCGTGGCTGCCGCGCCTACCTCGCATATCTTAAGTTTGCTCTGGCTTGGGGTGGCGCCGACCTTTATCGGCTACATCGCGTGGAACCTCGCCTTGAAGCGCGCACCTGCCTCGCAGGTCAGCAGCTTTATTTACCTGTCGCCACCGATTGCCGTGTTGATTGGCTGGTTCTGGCTGCACGAGCAGCCCACCTTGCTGACGCTGGCTGGCGGCGTGCTTACCGTGGCCGGTGTGGTGCTGGTCAATGCGCGGCGCCGTGCCGTACCGGTGGTGGCCGCGCCCGCCATGGTGGCCGATGCGGCTTGTAAATAAGGACTTACCCGACGTGACTCACATCAAGTTGATCGAGGCGGCCGGCCAGTTGCCGCAAGCTTGGGCATCGCAATGTATCGGCGCCGTAGGCACGGCCAAGCTCAAACTGATCTGCATGAACGCCACGGCTTACCCTGAAGAGTGTCATGACTATGCCGAAGGCCTGCTAGTGCTTGACGGACACATGATGCTTAGCGTCGAAGGGCAGGCCGTGCGGGTGGGGCGCGGTGAAATGTATCTGGTGCCGGCCGGGGTGCGGCACAGCGTGGATGCGGGCAGCTATGGCACGCTGCTGATTCTCGATGAGTAAGTTGAGCGACTAGCCGCCAGAACATCGCGTGAGCGACTCGCGAGCATGCCCGCGCTGCCGCGATTTTCCCGAACGCGGATGGGCCTGTGCAAGGTCTTCGGCGTGGCGAAAATAGTAGTGAAAAGACGCCTATACGGCTTTTATAAGATGTAGTGACCTTGGCTCGATCGGTTACTCAATTACCCGGAGTGGTCTATGTACGTGCTTCATATTGCCAACAAGAACTACTCGTCCTGGTCGTTGCGGCCGTGGGTGCTATTGAGCGAGCTGGGTATTCCGTTCGATGAGCAACTGTTGCCGTTCGGGGAGGGCTCGAACTGGGCCAGCTTTCGTAGCTTCTCTCCGACCGGGCGGGTGCCTTGCCTGCATGACGGTGAGACGGTCGTATGGGAGTCGATTGCGATCGTCGAATACCTGGCGGAGCGCCATCCTGGCGTTTGGCCGGCGGATCCGTCGGCGCGCGCCTGGGCTCGTTGTGCGGCAGCAGAAATGCATGGCGGTTTCGGCGCGCTGCGCGAGCATTGCTCGATGAGTTGCGGCGTGCGCATCCGCTTGCATGAGATGCCTGCGGCATTGCGTGCGGACATCGCGCGCATCGATGAGCTTTGGAGCGAAGGCCTGGCGCGTTTTGGCGGCCCCTTTCTCGCCGGTGATACGTTTACCGCGGTCGATGCGTTTTATGCGCCGGTCGCGTTTCGCGTGCAGACCTATGGCTTGGAGTTGAGCCGCGAGGCCGCCGCCTATGCCGCGCGTCTGCTCAGCCTGCCCTCCATGGGCCGCTGGCAAGCGGCGTCGCTGGCAGAAACCTGGCGCGACCTGGCGCATGAAGATGAATTAAAACGTGCCGGGACCTGGCTGGAAGATTTGCGCCACGGATAGATAGCCGATGCCTGGATAGACCAGGCATGGGCAGGCCAAACATGGGTAGATCGGGGCAAGAGGCTGTCAGTCCGGCAAAAACTTACCACGCGCTCAAGTCTTCCAGTTCGCAGAGTTTGCTCCAGCTGGGGCGTGCGCGAACCAGATCGGCCAAGTGCTTCAGCGCCGGCCATTCGGTCGCCGGCCGCGGCATGTTGCGCGACCAGCGCATATACATGGTCAGCAATAAATCAGCGGCAGATAGGTTCTTGCCTACGACATAGGGGCCGTGAGCGGCCAGGTGTGCTTGCAGATTGTCCCAGACCGCATGGATTTTCTGCTGCAAGGCCTCACGTTGCGCCGGGGAGTGCTCCGGCGCACCGAGATCCTTGGGGTAAAACCACAGTCGGTACGCCGATGCCAAGGTATTGCTGAGGTAAACCATCCACTGCAGCCAAACGTCGCGTTCCGGGCTGCCCGGCAATGGCGCCAAGCCGGCTTCGGGGTGTCGCTCCGCCAGCATCATCAACAAGGCTGTCGACTCACTGCGCGGCTGGCCGTCAAGGATAAGCGTCGGCACTTTGCCTTGCGGGTTGAGCTTGAGGTAGTCAGGGTTGCGCTGTGCGCCGGCGTCGAAGTCGATGTCCACTAACTGGTAGGGCGCACCGATTTCCAGCAGCGCCTGGTGCACGACCATGCTTGCGGTGCCGGGGGAGTAATAAAGCGTGTACATGAGTCAGGCCTCGAAGAACGGAGAATCTATGTCGTAGGTAGCCGTGCCTGCCAACGCCCCAGGGCGATCAGCAAGACGGCGACGACGACAAAGGCCAGCAACACCGCCAAGCCATCGATCCAGACTTGCGCATAGCCCAGCGCCGACACGTCGAGAAAGGGGTAGGGATACCAGCCGTTGACGGCGCCACGCGCCAGCACATAAAGAAAGTATGCCGCGGGATAAAGCAGCCAGTAGCCGAGTTGCCGCCAATGCAGGTTTTTCTTGGGTACGGCAAACCACCAGTACAACAGGAATAGCACCGGCATGATGTCGTGCAGAATCACATCGGCTACCAGTTGCCAGCCTTCGGGATGCCAGAGCTGGCGCAGCAAGGCGTTGTACAGCGCGCCGACGACAACGATGCTCATCGCGATGCAGGTGTAGACACTTGGCCGTCCAAGGAATCGACTGAGCTGGCCGCGCGGCCCCCATGCGGTGGCGGTCAATGCCAGCGCTACCAGCAGGTTGGTCAGGGTGGTGAAAAAGCCGAAGTAGATCCAGACACCGGCCCACGCACCTTGGCCGCTTTCGTTGGTGATTTGAATCGACAAATAAAGCTGCAACGCCAGCGCCAGCCACTCCAGCAGCGCCGCCGTCGCGGCAAAGGCGCGATAGCGGCTGACAAAGGTGGCGGATGGGATGGCAGACATCCTGGCGCTATTACAGTTTGTAGGCGCGGTGAATGGCCACGATACCGTTGGTGAGATTGCGTACCTCGACGCGACCAAAGCCCGCGCGTTCCATCATGCCTTTAAGCGTTTCTTGATCCGGATGTTTGCGGATCGACTCGGCCAGATACTGGTAACTGTCGGCGTCACCGGCAAACAGCTGGCCGAGCTTGGGTAGCAACTTGAACGAGTGGAAATCGTAAAGCTTGCCGAACAGCTCGCTTTGTACCTTGGAGAACTCCAGCACCAGGGCGCGGCCACCGGGCTTGAGTACGCGACAGATGTCGGCGAGCGCCTTGTCTTTGTCGGTGACGTTGCGCAGGCCGAACGCCATGGTCACGGCATCGAAGCTGTTATCCGGAAACGGCAACACTTCGGCGTTCAGTTGAGCCCAGCGCAAGCCCGAGACCAGGCCGCGGTCAGTCATGCGGTCGCGGCCAACGCCAAGCATGGCTGCGTTGATGTCACCGACGACGACCTCGCCCTGATCGCCGACCACCGGCTTGAGCAGCGCCGCGATATCGCCGGTACCGCCAGCCAGGTCCAGCACGCGGTCGCCGCGGCGTACGCCACTGACGGCGACAAAGTGCCGCTTCCACAAGCGGTGGATGCCGAACGACATCAAGTCGTTCATCAAGTCGTAGCTGCGCGCCACCGAGGTGAACACCTGGCCGACCAGCTTTTGCTTGTCGGCGAGAGGCACATCACGAAAACCGAAGTGGGTGGTCGGGGTCTGGGTGGTCTTGGGCTGGTCGTTCATGCGCGACATGCTACAGCAGGCGCCGCCTGAACTCAGCTGCCGGCATCTCAGGAGGCGGGCGGTCAGGGGGCATTGTTTAAGTGGGCGGCGGTGGATAAGCGCAAACAAACCCGTCCATTCGATAATCGACGATGTATTAAGAAAGGGTTGGTTCGGCCTGGTTTTATTCCCGGGTTAATGCGCGGGCCGTCACAGCTTGGCCATGGTCACGGCGATTAACGAGACGGGTTGCCGGCGCGAGCATTGCTGGGCCTTCATGCCGAACGCTATATTCGGCCTCATTACAGTTACAGGCAGGGTAGCCCGATGTCGACATGGTTTGATCTCCGTCGCACTGTCCTATCGATTACTGTATCCATCTTTCTGATGACAGGATGCCGTCACGCCATGTCTAATCAAGTCGATACCCGAATCGAACCACCCGCACAGACCAATGCTGTTCCGTTGCGGTTTATGGCACATAACTTTGCGGCGCACTGCTACAACACGCAAAGTTGCAGCGTTGTGTACGACAACCATCAATTCACCCGGCCGTATGAAGACAATCCATCCGGCGCGCCGGACGGCCCCGACTACCAGCGTCGTTGGGGCACGGCATCATATCTGGGCGTGAGTAACTTTCCGTCTCCGGCCGAGGTGCGCTGGACGTCGCACGATGGTGTCGCGCATGAGGCCAAGGTGGATATCGGCGACATCTTCAAGAGCGAGCTGATTTGGCACGGCGTGCCTAAAGCAGACATGGCGGATTTTTACGAAGGTCCGGTCGCTGGCGTGCCGAATGTTTTCCTGGAAGTTAACGACCGCACGATTAATGCGTATATGAAGATGCTTGTGCCGACCAAGACGGAACAAATCCCCGGAAATAAATATAGCTATGGCCGCAACGATCTTTTTCTGGCCTGGAGCCATACCTACTAATTCAGGGAGTGAATGACATGAGTGGTAAGGAACCCAAAGAAAAACACAAGCTCGGCGAAGATGGCGTTCTACAAGACGGGGTGTCGTATTACCAGGCCGGCGACGAGAAGCTACGAACCTATCAGGACGCCAGCCAGGCACTGTCGCGCTTTCAGGTGCCGGTGCTGTTTGACGACACCAGGCTGGGCAATAACCAGAGGCCGTGCGATCGACTCTATGTGGCTGCCTTCGATGGCACCAGCAACGATAAAGATAGAGACCCCCTGCATGCGACCAATATTGCCAAGATCGCGGGTCAGATTAGCGCCTCAAACGAAAACAATGGGCACATTCAGGTCGGTTACTTTGCTGGTCCTGGTACCCAAAACAATCCTGCTACGCGCCTCGTCGATAGTGCAAGAGGGCATACCTACGATAAGCGCCTCGAGCAGATGTATAAACAGTTCACCGACCAGGCTTGGGAATGGAAAGAGAAGAATCCCGATGCCGAGATTCGCGTGGCCGCTATCGGCTTCAGCCGTGGCGCGGAACAGGCTGCGGGTTTTGCGCGCCTAGTGCATGAGCGGGGTATCCAAGACCCGACCGGTGCCAGGTACACGTACGGGCTGGACGGGCTGATTACCGATGTGAAGTACAGGAATCCTCCATTGGTCGCCCCGGGGCAAGTGGCTCAGGTCGAGGGTTTGTTTGATGCGGTAGGTACCGGTACACCGTATAACCGTGATCGCCGCCCGCCGCCCTCAGTGATCTCGGGCATCCACATCATTGCCGAGGATGAGCGTCGCAGCACATTCCCGTCTGATCGTATTATCCGTCCGGGTCTGTCGCCCGATGGGCGTTTCCTGGGCCTGACTGTAGCGGGCGCGCATTCGGATATTGGCGGCAGCTACCACCGCGATGGCCTTGCCGTGCGCAACCACAATCTGATGACGGACTATCTCAATGGGTTGAGCAACAGGCCGTTTCTCGTCAAAAACGCCGAGCCGAGCAGTCCGGCCATGAATGTTATACATCGCTCGGAAGAAACCTTTCCGTTCAATTTGGGGCGTAAGGTTGATCGCTCCAAGCCCGAGGGCTATAACGATTTGCTGGTGCCGCCTAGCCTGGCCAAGGCGGTGGATCGTCCCATGCTGGCCGAGCCGCGCGATCCGATCTTGAATGCCCAGTTTTCACGGCGCGCCGTGCTGATCCAGCCGCTGCCGGGAACGATGGTTCAGGAAGCTCAGTCGCAAGAGCCTCGGGGAGCATCAGTGGCAGTCGCCTCGGCATCCTCATCGCCTCTTCTTAGCGATACGCGGCATCCCAGCAACCCGCTATACGAGCAAACCCTGGCGGCGGTGCATCGGCTGGACGCAGGGCTAGGCCGCACGCCGGATGAGAGCAGCAACCGGCTGGCCGCGTCGTTGACCGTCTCCGCACAGAACGCCGGCTTGACCAAGGTCGATCACGTGGTGCTGAGCGAGAAGAATGAACTCGGTCCCTCACGCGCCTTCGCCGTGCAAGGTGCGATGGACTCGCCGTACAAGAAAATAGCCAGCGTGGAAACCGACAAGGCGCTCGACATGACGGTTGAGCAAAGCAGCCGTGCGCTGCGGGCGACGCCGGCGAACCAGGCACAGGCACTGCAACAACCTGCGCCTGTGCCGCAGCAGGGACAGGCGCAGGGCCCGATGCGGGCACCGTAACAGAGTAGGCACGCTTGGCATGCCCATCGGCATGTTCACGTGTTACTGCAAAGACAAGGCCCGGATTTGGCTGTCTAAACTGACTTGTGTGCCAGGAGTGCGCCGAGGTGTATTCCTGGCGCACAGCATCTTGGGCAAGGCGTTTCACAGCGCGGTCGTTTTGCCGCCTTCCTCATAAACCACGCCGTCTTTCATCACGAAGCTGACCCGTTGCATCGCGGTGATGTCGTCGAGTGGGTTGCCCGGCACGGCAATGACATCGGCGCGTCGTCCGGGAGCGATCTGCCCCAGCTCATCTTGCTTATGCAGCAGCTCGGCATTGTGGGTGGTAGCCGCTTGCAGCACATACAGCGGCGGCATGCCGGCTTGCACCATGTATTCGAATTCCTTGCCGTTCTGGCCATGCGGATAAACGGCAGCATCGGTACCGAAGGCGATTTTCACGCCGGCCTTATAAGCCTTGCCGGCGGTGGTCTGAATCAGCGGGCCGACCTGCCTGGCCTTGGCGGCTATTTGCGTTGGGTAATAGCCCGGCTTCTCGGCCATCTCGGCCACGTATTTGCCGGCGATAATGGTGGGCACGTACCAGGTGCCGTGCTGTTTCATCAGCTTCATGTCGTCGTCATTCATGAAGGTGCCGTGTTCGATCGAATCGACACCGGCGAGAACGGCGCGCCGGATCGCTTCGGCACCATGTGCATGTGCGGCCACGGTAAAGCCGTAGTCATGCGCCGCAGTAACGACAGCCTTGATCTCCTCGATGGTCATCTGCGCGTTATCGACACTGGCGCTTTCGTCCAGCACGCCGCCGGAGGGCATGATCTTGATGACGTCGACGCCCTCCTTGTAGTGCTGGCGCACGGCCTTCCAGCCGTCTTCAGGGCTATTGATGATGCCGTCCTTGATGCCGGGATTGCCGGCCAGATCGGCGCGATAGCCGTCGGTGGGATCGGCGTGGCCACCGGTAGAGCCGATCGCTTTACCCGCGGTATAGATGCGTGGGCCGGGCACCAGCCCGGCATTGATCGCATTGCGCAAGGCAATGGATTCGTTATCGTTATCGCCGAGATTTCGCACGCTGGTAAAGCCGGCCAGCAAGGTGCGCCTGGCGTAATTGACGGAGCGGATCGCGTAGTCGGCGGTATTCCAGCGGAACTGATCGGTGTAGCCGGTCGGGCTGGTTTCCATGGTGAGGTGCGTATGCGCATCGATAAGCCCGGGCAGGCAGGTGGCATCCGGCAGATCGCGATAACTGAAGTTGCCGCCGGCTGCGCTGGCCGCCTGCTGGTAGGGTTTCGGGTCGACAGCGCCGGCACGCACTTCCTTGATGCGCCCGCTTTGCACAATCACCGTGCTTTCACCCAGCAATTTGCCGGTGGCTGTATCGAGCAGCCGAGCGCAGTGCAGCAGGCTGACATCGTTGCTGGTCGGGGCGTCGGCGGCGTGAGCGGCCAGGGGTAGTGCGAGCGCGATAACGAAGGCGAGGCGTGCGGACATAAGCATCTTCCATCTTCCTTACGGCGGAGCTGCCATCTTAGTCGCAGCGTGGCTAGACCTACGAGGTGCAAGGCGTTGTAGGGCTTCGCAAGGCTTTAACCCTCCACAACCCTCCCCTGCAGGCAGAGGAGGGGGCTGTAAGCCCGCCGGTGTTTAGCGCCTCCCCCGTGCATGCAGGGGGAGGCTGGGAGGGGGCCTTTACGCAGCCAAGAGGCGTATGGAAAGATCTTGAAGGGCGCAGCCCATTCAATCTTTATGGCCGTGATGCTGCCGGTGCTCAGCCTCGACATGACGGCGATGCAATTCGTCGCTGGTCGACGTTTCGAGCACGACTGGCTGCTCCTCCACGGGATGCGGCCTGGCCGTCTCGGCATCGCCCCCCGAGGTGATTTTCAGAATCGAATGACGGACCTCGCGTGACAGGATGACGCGCGCATCGCGCACCATGCCCTCCAGTACCTGGTCGTAGTCGAGCTTGCCGTCGGCGTCGGTCCAGACCACACGGCTTTCGCGCAGCTTGGAAATAAAACCGCGGAACAGGGCCTTGTCGAAAAACTCAGGTGCCGATAGTTCGTTGAGCAGGCTTAGTCGCTGCGCGGTGAGCGTGCAGGCATTTTCCAGCTCGGCGCCGGTGAGCGTGTGTGGGCCATTTTTAACCAGTGCGGCAATGGTGATGTAGTAGCGCTCGAAGGCCTGGATCAGGCTGCGCGCAATCACTTTGAGCTGATAGGCCGCATCGTCCTGGCCGGGGCCGCGTTCAAGCAGGCGCCCTTCGCCGGTGGATTCGAGCAGGCCACGACGCACAAACAAATCAATGGTCAACTGCAACTGGGCGGCAAAGCCGTCGGCATCCCAGGGCAAGAACAGTTCGCCCTGGATAAACGGGTAAATGATCTTGCCCAACCGCAACACCGAAGCCCGCGACATGCGGCGGTTATTGAGGAAGCAGCAAGCAACCCATGCCGCTGTGGCGGTCAGGTGCAATACGTTGTTGCGGAAGTAGCTGAGCAATACCGCTTGCTCATCTTCGGTGACCAATACATCGCCCAGCGGGTGACGTACGCGGCGGATCCAGGCCATCTGTTCGCCATAGGCGATGATGCCGGCAGGGTCCATCGGGGTCAGCGTGACGCGTTCCGAATACGGCAGCTCTTCCAGCAGTGCTTTCATCAGTTCCAGCTGGGCAAGCAGATCGTTCTCGGCCATCGCGTGCTTGGGCGTGGCCAGCATGGCCAACCCCAGCAGATTGATCGGGTTGACGTCGGCGGCGCGGTTGATATTGATCTGAATGCGTTCGCACAGCTGATCGACCACCCCGTTAATCCACTCGGGTTTGGCGTCGTGATCGGTGGTCGTGGTGCGCCAGTCCGTGCTGGCGGCATCGAGCAGTGGATTCAGCTCGATCGGCTCACCGAAGTTCAGGGCGACATGGCCGTAGCGCTGGCGCAAAACCTTCAAGCCGCGCAACAGTCCGAACAGGGATTCTTTCTCTTTGGGCTTGCCGCTGAGCTCGCCGATATAAGACTTGCCCTCCATCAGCTTTTCGTAGCCGATGTACACCGGTTGAAACAACACCGGCCGGCGTGGCGCGCGCAGAAAAGCGCGCACGGTCATCATCAGCATGCCGGCTCGTGGCGCCAGCAAGCGCCCGGTGCGCGAGCGGCCACCTTCAATGAAGTATTCGATGGGCACGCCGCGATCGATCAACTGCGCCAGGTATTCGTTGAAGACCACTGAGTACAAGGCGTTACCCTTGAAGCTGCGACGCAGAAAGAACGCGCCGCCGCGCCGCAGAATCGGCCCGATACCCGGCAGGTTGAGATTAACTCCGGCGGCGATATGCGGCACCACCACGCCGGCCTTGTGCAGCTGATAGCTGAGCAGCAGGTAGTCGGCATGGCTGCGATGGCATGGCACATACACCACCTCATGTCCCGGCGCGGCGGCGCGGGCTTTATCGAAGTGGTGCATAGCGATGCCGTCGTACAGCTTGTTCCAGAAATTCGACAGCAGAAACGACACCGAGCGCACCACCGGATGCGAATAGTCGGCGGCGATTTCCATCGCCAGCTTCTTTGCCTTGTGCCATGCCTTGGCGTGACTGATGTTTTCCTTGGTCACCGTGGCGGCGATAGCGGCGCGTACCGGTTCGGCGTTGAGTACCGCGTCGACCACGGTGCGGCGATGCGATAGATCGGGGCCGATCACAGCGGCACGGATGCGATGGAAATGTGTGCGCAGTACGCGGGCGATCTTGCGGGCGAAACGCTCCGGCTGGATGTCGCCGGTTTCTTGCAGCGCCGTGCGCAGCGAGACCGGTGCGGAAAAATGCACCACGGTGTCACGGCCATTCAAGAGCAGGGCGAGCAGGCGGCGGAAGCGGCCGACCATGACCCAGTTCTCCGAGAACAGCACGCTGAACCAGCCCGATTCGCGGTTAGGCGCACGGCCGACATAAATCGAGACCGGCACCAGTTGGATGTCGCGCTCGGGCTGACCTTCCAGTGACCGCAGCAATTGGCTCAAAAAATCATTGGGCACGCGATGGCGATTACGCCCGAACAGCCAGCCATCGCGGCGCGTCAATGCAAACATCGACCGTTTGCGGCGCGTGCCGGACAGCAATTGCATCGGGCTGGGCAGGCCGGCTTCGCGGCAGGCGCGGTCCAGAATCAGCGCATCGGAAAAACCATCGCGCTCGATCACATAGCAAACCGGCGTACCGGGCTGCAGCACTGCGGCCGGTTCGGCCGGATCACGCCGCAGACGTACCCAGGGTTGCAGCAGCTGCCCGGCCAGATGGAACCACCACGGTGAGCGGCTGCGTGTAGAGGAATCGAGGGTCGACATATTCTGCATCGGCGGATTGTAACCGTTGCGCTGGTTAGGCTTTTGTTGGAAGTCACGATGCGGGCGGCGGCGGCTTACAGCAGCGGCTCACGCCACTGCTGTAAGCCGGTTCATCGCTGGGGACGGCTTGCTAGATTTTTGCCGCCACCGAGCCGCTGGCTGCCGGTGCCGGGCTGCTGGCAGTGGGGGCGGGAGCGGTCAGGCGCGCATGCGCCTCATGCACGCGGCGCAGCATGTCTTCGCTGTACCAGCGGCCGTCCTGCTGTACGAGTGCATATTCTGTCGATAGAGGTTTGCCGAGCAGGGTGTAATCGATCTTTACCCGGGCGTGGCCGTCCTTGTTTTCGATCGGGGTGACCTTGGCCGAATTCAGGCTGTCATCCAACGACAAGCCATAGATGCCCAAGACCTGCTTCAAGCCGGTAAAGCCGATGGCGTACTTCTGCATGGCGGTGTCGAAATCCATGCTGCGCAGTTCGTCGGCCTTATGAAGATCGAGCTTGCGCGCCGTGGCCACGGCGGCGTTGATCGCCGACTTGGCCTTGTCTTGATTGAACCAGGCGACTTGTTGGGCCCACGGGGCGAGTACGCCGAGGATGTCGTGTGCCTGTTGCTTTTGGGTGTCGCCCATTTGTTTGTCTTGGTCGATGCCCGTCTTGGCGATCTGCTGCACGATGCCAATCATGATCGGCAGCTGGTCTTTGTACTGTTGCTCCATCTGCATCAGCTTAGGTTTGAACTGGGTGTAGAGCTTGGTTTCCGCATCCACTTCGGTGAACTGGCGAATATTGTCGGCGAACTGGGCGCGATCTTGATCGGTAAGTGGTTGTTGGTCAGGGCGTGGCAGCGCCCAGTCACTGCGCACGGTGGCGTACTCGGCAGGCGGCAGCGAATGTTTCCAGAAGCCGGCAAAGTCATCGGCCTTGATCAGGTCGATCGATTGCTGGATAGCGGCTTCGGGCGTTTCGCCGCCGGGTTTGGCGGCTTCCGCTTGGTCTTTGTCTTTGTTGTGGCAGGCAGCGAGTGCCAGCACGGCGACAAACGCAAGCAGCAGGTGGCGTAACGAGTGAAAACGCATCGGGGAATCTCGCGGTAAGTGGCGGTTTGCCAAGCGGGATGAGGTGCAAGAGGGCGAGCGTAAGGGCGGCGACCGCGGCTAAACAAGGGCCGTTAGTCGCATCATCGCCGTTGCCCAAAAAGAAAACCCCGCTGGCGTTGGGCCTCGCGGGGTAATCCGGCAGAGCCGGAAGGGAAATGGCCTTGCCCGCAGAATATTGAGGTCAGCAGGTGTTGGCGCTGGTCATGTTACTGGCTGACCAGAGTTAAGGCAATACTTTATGTTTTGTTATGTAACAACATGATTTTTATAATTTTCTACTTTACTGCACGCGCAGCGCATTGATCTTCTGCCGCCGTTGTTCTTGGTGCGGCGCCGCCCAGTCGTTGTCGAACAGGGCCGGCTCCCACGAGCCATAAGTGGGGTTCGGCAGCACAAACCAGCGGCTGCCAATCCACGGCAGATACGGCGTCATCGCCTTTTGGCGGCCCTCGGCGTTATTGGCCATAACGTCGACAAAATCGCCGATCTGGTCGCCAAATTGCATCAATACCCGGTAATGGCGACCCACCAGCTGGCGGTGACAACCCTTGTCGCTGCCCGCTTGTTCGCAGTCTGGCACCACCGTGCCCAAGCCCAGAAACGCACTTGGGCCAGCGACCGGCAGGCCTGCCTTGTGCAAATTGGCCAGCGTGGCGGCATCCAGGTCCTTGGCGCGATTGGAGATGTAGATCACCGCGATGCCATGCTTGGCCGCGAACTGGGTGAATTCGACGGCGCCGGGCAAGGCGCGTGCGTTTTCTTCCTTGCACCAAGCGGCCCAGCTCGCTTCGTTGAAGTCGCCACCGCCTTGGATGAGGCGCGCCTGATATGGCGAGTTATCCAGCACGGTTTCGTCGATATCCAGCACGATTGCGGGTTTTAATCCTTTGAGCGGGGTTGTGCGGTCGCTCTTGGGCAGTGCGTCCCAGTGCGGGTCTTTCAGCGCAGCGAGCAGGCGAGATTGAGCGTCGCGGTAGGTTTGTAGATAAATCAGGTCATGCTCGATCGCGGTCTGGCTCCAAGCCACGGCATTGAGGTTGTCATTCGCTGCGATGGTGGTGGCTGCCGGGGTCAGCGCTGCCGGTGCAGCCGCCTTTTGCGGCGGCTGAGTGGGCGCAGCGGCGCAAGCGCTGAGCAGGCCGAGCACGGTGGCTGTCACCGGCAGACGAATGGACATGCGGATTCCCCAGGAGATCGGCGGAGGCGTCGAGGCCGCAAAGTTTACGACAGCGGCATTACCGGACAAGCCGCGGTGCGGTTCGTCGTTTGCGCCACCGACATTAGCGGTCTCGTATTCATCAACAACGCATCGCCGTTAAATGCATCCGGCCATGGGGCTGGCGGCCTAGGCAGCCTGCTGACAGACTGCAGGTCACTTTGAAACCTTGTTGAATCGAATGGACTCCATCCAGCCCGTTCCGCGCGAACCTTCAGGCATCGTCCGTATCGTCAGCTACGCGCTGGCAGCGGCGGCTTTGTTGATGGTGATGTGGTTGCGTCTACTGCCAGCGCTGCTGGCCGGTTTGCTGGTCTACGAACTGGTACAAGCTACCGCGCCGTTACTGGGCAAGCGCATTCCCAGCGACCGTGCGCGCGTTCTGGTCGTGGCGCTACTCGGAGTGATTGTGGTGGGCTTGCTGACCTTGCTGATTCTCGGAGCAGTCAGTTTTTTCCGCACCGAGATCGGCAATCCGGAATTGCTATGGCAACAGCAATTAATGCCGCTGGTGGAGAAGGCGCGCCAACAGTTGCCGCCTACGGTAGTGGAGTGGCTTCCCGATAGCGTGGAAGATTTGCGCGACATGGCGTTGCAATTAGTAAGCAAGCACTCCTTGAGTCTGCAATTGCTCGGCAAGGAAGCGGCGCGCGTCTTTGTGCATATTCTTATCGGCATGGTGCTTGGCGCCATCGTGGCACTCAGCCGCGCGCGCCCGGCGCATCAGGTCGGCCCCTTGGCCGCTGCCCTGGGGCAGCGCTGCCAGCGATTGGCCGAGGCGTTTCACAACATCGTCTTCGCGCAGATCAAGATTTCGCTCATCAACACGGCATTCACCGCGATCTTCTTGCTGGGTGTGCTGCCGCTGCTGAGTATTCATATCCCCTTGGCCAAGACGTTGGTGGTCATCACCTTCATCGTCGGCTTGCTGCCGGTTATCGGCAATCTCATCTCCAACACCGCCATCACGATTGCCGGCCTCTCCGTATCGTTGTGGGTCGGTGTTGCCGCGCTCGGCTTTCTCATCCTCATCCATAAACTCGAATACTTCCTCAACGCCCGCATCGTCGGCACCCAGATACGCGCACGCGCGTGGGAGTTGTTGGTGGCGATGTTGGCGATGGAAGCCGCATTCGGCTTACCCGGCCTGGTGGCGGCGCCGATTTACTACGCGTATTTGAAGAGTGAGTTGGAGGCGGAGCGGTTGATCTGAGTGGCGGTAATGCTTGTAGCGCAGTCGCTATTTTGCCATCTCAATCAGTGGAAGCAGTAGCGTGCGCCTCTGCATCCACTCTCGTCAGCGTCGACGCATCGACCGTGACGGCGACACGTAAGGTCAGCATATAGATCACATCTTTGGCAGCGCCGGTGATGGTATCCGTAGTGAAGACGTCGATCACGCCATCGCCACTTTGGATACTTAAGTGCACGGTCGGTAGGTCGTTGTCATCCTTGTATACGGTGGCATGCCAACCTGTGGGGATTGAAATGAATGGTGCACTTACCCGATAGTGGCCGAGGCCGATACGCGCCGTAGCAATGCCAAGTTGGCCAAATGCAAAAGCACTTACTCCAGGTGCATGCTCACCATCAAGCACGACTGAACCATCCGGCAGTAAGTTGAAAGCTGTCGTGATTATGGTCTGCATGTTCAAGCCTTTTTGATGAAGTTGTTGGCGTCGACGACCGTATTTCCTTCATGCCATATCCGGAACACAGACGCTCCCATCGACCATCCGCCCACGCATAGCTCGTTGCTTTGATTGATTCCGAAATAGCACCCGAACATTCCCGCCCGCTCAAAAGCCAAATAAGCACTGTTGTATGCGTTGGAACCATTTGTAGTAATGGTGAGGCCGCCTTTGCGTCCGCTAGGGTCGCCAAAGATGACCATGGGCTGCATGACCTGAAGGGATTCACCCATGCCGTAAGCGGTGACCAGCTTTCCAGTCAGATTGCCGCCCGACTTTGGCAGAGAAGCATTTGCCATGCTTAACGCTGCGGAAACGCGCGTATCGAGGTCTGCATCATTATTCGCGCATTTGCTAAACGCGGTGCGCACAGAATCGCCGTCGGCACCGCTGGGAGCAGTACCGAGATTGATGTTTTGAATACTCATGTTTGTTTCCTGTGTGAGCGCCAGTTCTATTGAATTGACGACTATAAATTGCCGCGAGGTGACCTAAAGATGGGTTATCAGCTACCACGCTATACGGCTTGGCAAGCTGTAACACCGCGCACCTATGCGAGAGAGAGCTTTGCCTCCAGCTCGCTGATTCGGGTCTGCAGTTGATGCAGCTGAGCATCGGAATGCTGCCAGGCTCCTATTAGGTATGTCACGAGACCAACATAGTTGACGTTCTGCAGTAACGGTTCTTCGCAGTCGATGGCCTTTGGCGGTACATAATTTTCGGGTTCCGTTCCAGGGAGATAGGGTGTCTGGTCTCCCTCCGTTCGCGTGCTTTTTCGCACAGCATCCTTGACACCATCCACCAGCAACGGAAAGCGTTCGGCGAGTTCGTGTGCGATCACGCCGACGCGCCGCGCCGTCGCGTCACGCGTATCGGTGTATTCAATCGCGCGAATACTACGCATGCTGTCGGCAACCTTTTCGGGCGACAGATCGACAATGTCCTGCTTGATCCGATAATCGGAGTTTTGCGAAAGCGTGCCTGCAAACCATGCATTCCCGCCTTCCATAAACTGAAAGGCATTGGTACTGCTGCCGAGGTGAAAACTGATTTGCGTACGTGATGTGCTGGAGCCGCCTTCATAGACATCGATGGCTGCCAAATGCCTGGCTCCCCAGTGCGATGCCCTCATCAATGAATAGGCGTTTACATTGGAATTGCAGTCGAGCTGGATCGCGCAGCCACGCGTCACCCAATCGCTCCAGCTACCACCAATGCCAGTCCCTGAAACATTTATCATGTGCAGGCCGGTGATAGTCTGGCTCGGATTGATATTGTTGATAGTGCCGGTAACGTTGCCGCCCGTGACGGGAAGTGCTGCATTGGCGATGGCCGCAGTGGCAGTGGCGCGGCTGTCCAAATCCACGAAGTTGTTTTGGCACTTGCCGAATGCGCTGCGTACGGGATCACCGTCAGCGCCGCTTGGAGCGGTACCGAGATTGATGTTTTGAATGGACATATGGCTACTCTCTTTTTTGAAGATCGATGACTTCAGGATGGAAATTGCCGCACAGACGCCCGTCATGAGTAACGTGCAAGTAAGTCTCTGCGGAGGTTCTTATGGAAGATCAGTCGCCTGATATCTGCATTGAGCAAGTGAGAACCGACTCCAAGATCATGTCGCGATGCAGGGCCTGTTGGCGGGATTTCTCGGCGTTGGGTCAGTGGCATCACAACCGTGTGCTTCAAACGATTTACAGCCTGCCCAAGTCAACCAGGCATACCGTGGGAGGAATGATCAGCCCTTGCGTGTAGTTGGGCGCAACGCCGACGATCGATTGAGAGATATCAACGCCATCGGGTCTGCTCCTGTAGCAAGAGATCAATACGTTGGTCAGCCCATTGGGCACGTCCCCGCCAAACTGGACGCCCAGGCTGGTGAATGCGAATCCATAATTCGATGTGGGTTGTCCCGTGATGCCTGAAGCGGTGGCCTGGCCCCTAACGTTCAGATACTTACGACCAGAGTCGAAGATCAGATCTCCGGAGGCATTGAAGGTCTGAAATCCGATATTCCCGGACGACGATTGTGGGACGCGATCGAAGACGTAGGCCTTGAAGGTGGATAAGGCGGTGTAGAAGGATGCGGTATAGCTTCCATCACCGTTTCGAATGATTTCAAACAAGCCGACGAATCCACTGGGGGAATAAACCACCAGGATGGGGGCGATACCTGAGTAAGTGAGAAACCCTGATGGCTTGTCTCGGCTGTAGGTGCAGGCAACATCGTTGATGGATATCAACGAGTAGTTGAACATCTCGGAGTCCAGCGAAATGTTGCCTGAGTCGGCCATGATCTGCAGTCCGGCGCTCATGGGCTGTACCCGTAGACGATGGTGGTATTGCCGCCCATATCGCCCGCATATTTCCAGGACAAGGTGTTGCCCGAGATGCTGACTTTTACCGGGGCGTGTAAATTTCCATTCGCATCACGATGCGGAATCGGGCTCGATGTGACGGATAGGACAACGAAAGGTTTGCCCATAGAGAATTCCGGTACGTTGATGCTGCCGCTGCTTCCGTTGGTGTCCACCGAGCCGACACATCGCCCTGGCGCGTAGGTGGTGTCGAACAACAAGGCACCATTGGCGTCGTAACACTCCAGACCGGCGCCCATTACCAAAGCCCCATGCGCACGCGCAGCCTACCGCTGGCATCGAATACTTGTACCAGCGTATTTGTCAGTACCAGCCGTCCGTTGCCGCCCGATCCATTCAGTTCAAAACTGTTGCCACTCTTCGAAATCGACCAGCCGCGTTGACCTGGGACGTAATCGGTCGATTGAATGACATCGCCGATCATCGCATTGGTGATCCATCCATTGCCGATGAGACCTTGCGAGATAAACGTCTGCCCGTTCTGCACCACGAAGGGCGATGTCAATTGGTTGTTGATGACATTGATAAGCGCAAAGCGGTCGGCCTGCACAAGAAACTGGCTTTGATACGAACCATCCGACTGCTGCTCTACGCCAAGGCCCATGCCTGCCGCATAAATCTGGCCGGTGGCGGTATTTACCTGCGCACGCAGTGTGTAAGTGGCCTTGAGTTTGCCGTCGGCATTCGCTTGCGCGGAGGATACCGCCTGGACCGCCGCGGAGTTATTGTTGGTCGTCGCTTGAACGGTATCGATGCGCGTGGCCAGCGCGCCATCCGCATCTGCTCTAGCCGATTGTTCTGACCACACTCCGGCAAATACAGTCGACGAGCCAGCGGCGTCGCTGACGTTGCCTGCCATGGGTGGATTCATCTGCGCGAATACACCATCGACCTTGGTCGATACGGCCTTGACGGTATCGTTGACGACAGAGATGCGTCCGTTGACGGAGTTAGGCAGGCTGGCTGGACCATCGATCAATCCGATGCGATCGGTAAGCTGCTGGCCGAGTTCGGTAGCGCCGATCTGCCCGGCGAGATAGTCGAGAATCGGGCGCGCATCCGAGCTGGCTTGTCCGTTGACGCCATTGCCCACGGGATACCAGGCGCCGATATTGCCGGTCTTATCGACCAGTCGCCCCCAGAAGAACAGCGATGCACCCGCTGCCAAGCCCTGCAGGGTGTGTGTGTTCTGAGGATAGGCAAAGTCACCAAGCTTGCCGGCCTGTGGCAGATTCGGCGTGGTTCCGTACCAGATTTCGGTGCGTTGCGTATCTTCCGCCCCGACAGGAAAACCCCAGTTCAAGCGGATCGCGAACACCTGTGATGCTGCTGTCAGTGACGTAAGCGCCGGTGGCAGGCCGGTCTTGCCGGCGACCACGGTGACGGGTGACAGCACCGGCAGAGAGCTCACTTCACCGCTGTTGATGGCGCGTACACGTGCAATGTAGTTGCCGGTGTAAATGCCTTCGACATCGATCGATGATCCGTAAGAGCGCCCGGCACTCACCCACTCGCCATCGTTGCGTCGCCACTCCACCTGATAAGACGTCGCATTCTTTGCCGCATCCCAGCCAATGGTCATCACATTGGTGGCGATGCCTTGCGTGATTACCACATGGCCGTCCAGATGCACGTTGGTCGGCGGTGCCTGCGTCGCGCTCGGCAACGAGCTGATCGGTGGGATCTGGATGATGGTGCCGTTATCGATCGCGGCATATTTGTCGGCGACGTGCTGCAAGGCGGTGATGGTGTAGCTGATATCGCTGGAGGATTTGTCCTCGATCACCGACAGCACTCGATACAACTGCGCCGCGAGCGTGGTGCTTTCGGTGACCCAGGTGGATTCTGCTTGCGGCAACTCGGAGAAACCCGGTGTCGCGACACTGAGATTGCGGCCATCGATTGCGGTGATCGGCCTGGTCTGCGAAATCCCTGACGGCAGGACAACAGTCAGGTTGTCACCGACAGCAGCCTGGTCGGGAGCCTTGTCCACCGTAACCATATTCGAGGTCGCGCTGGTGATGCGGCCACCTTGTCGCTTACCGGCACGCGCTGCATCGGCGATACGGATGATCTGTCCAGGTGCGGCAATCGTGCCATCCAGGCCGACGCGGAACGTGACGGTATCCGTCTCCAACCGCGAGGTGAGCAACACCCATTGGCCTGCGCGTTGTGCCTGAGCTTGCGAGGTGCAGCCGAACGCCGTGAGCGTGGCTTGTTGAATGCCATAGCGCGCAAGGCCAATGCGGTCTTCGACGTATTCGACCTTGGCACGGTAGAAGTCGGCCGGATCGTTCCAGGTGACCAAGGCGGTGGTGTAGCGCGTTTTCCGGGTGCTGGCGGCGTACGTGAATTTGCCGCCGATGACGTTTGCCGCCGTGTAGGCATACACCGGATCGGCCGGCATATCGGCCGACGCCGTGATAGCGCCACCAGCCCAGTACGAGATGCCGCGAAATACGCTCGCCAGGTCGCTCAGCAGCTTGTAGGCGTCGCTCGCGCTTTGCAGAAAAATATTGCAGGTAAAACGCGGCTCCTGACCACCCATGCCATCGCTGACGGATTGATCGCAGTACTGCGAGATCCGATACAGCTCCCACTTGTTGACCTGCGCCGCGCTGATCAAATGACCCAGGCCATAGCGCGGATGCGTGGCGAGGTCGTAGTAGATCCACGCCGGGTTGTCGGTCCAGGCCGGCTTGAAACTGCCGTCCCAGACGCCGGCATACGTCCGATGCAAAGGATCGTAGTTGCTCGGTACCTGGATGACCCGGCCCCACATGTCGTAAGCCCGGCGGGGGATATTGCTGAATTGCGCGGCATCGCCCGAAATCGCCATCAAGGCGCTGTTCGGGTAGCGGAGCTTGGCATCGATGACTTCGGTATAGCTGTCGATCGTGGTGATGTCGGCAATGCTCGAACTGTTCGCATTGGCGGTGATGCGTGTCACGCGCACGTTCCAGCCGGTGGTCGCCGCAGGCAGATCGATGCGATGACTGCGCTGATACTTGGTCGTGGTCTTGCCGGTTATCGCACCGTTATAGGCAGCCACGTAAGCGCCGCCATCGGTCTGCACTTCGATGCGATAGCTGATGGTGTAGCCATTGATGTCGCCGTTGCTGGTATCGGCCTTGGACAGGCTCGGCACGCCGATGGTGATGCGCAGGGCGGATAGCGTGGTGTTGCTGAGCGAACGCACCCACGGTGAGCTCTGCTTCAGCTCGACACCCACGTTGATCTCGTTCTCCACCGCCGGATAGCCGGGAATGGTTTCTTGATCTTGCGTGCCGCTGCGCGTCTCGACGTGCACGTTCTGGAAATTCAACGAGCCATCGGCGTTGGCCAGCGGCGTCTCATCCAGGTAAATCGACTGCTGGCCATTCACCAGGCCGCCGATTTCGCCTTCGCTGATCAGATCCAGAATGCGGAAGTACGCAATGGAGCGCAGGCTATCGGGCGATTCGACCGGCGTGCGCTGCTTGCCGCCGCCTTTCGCACCGCGCGGTGTGATATGTGGTTTCGTCATGAGCTTGCCCTTCAGAGCGGTTCGTAGAAATTTTTCGGACGGCGGCCAGAAAGCAGTGCGCCGATGCCGGTACCTGATGTGGCGGGCGCATAGTCATCGGCATGGATGCCGGCAGACACCACGGCCGAGCCCACGATCAAGCGACCGTAGAGCAAGGGGACCGGGTTGCCTTGCGCTTGCGTATTCACCGCGCCATTGAATACGTAACTCGGCTGATTATCAGGACGGTCGCCGTTCTTGAGGCCTTTGGGCTGCGGCGAGAGCATCTGCACGACGCCACCGGCCATCATGCCAATACCCGTCTGCATCAATACCCCGCCAATACCCGAACCGGCGCCCATGCTCCATCCGGAGATGAAACCACCGACGACAATAAGTACGGCGCCCATGATGATGTTGAAAACGCCACCGCTCTTGCTGCCAAGAAGCACAGGTGCGATGCGAATGTCATCGCTGCCGCTAGGCTTGTTCAAGTCGTCTTCTTTGAGATTTTTTTTACCTGCGAATATGGCAAAGCCCAAGCCGCGATCTTTGGCTTGAGCCAGAAACGACCGAAAGCCTTCTACCTGCGAACAAAGTGCCTGAAAGGCCTCCGCTGCGGTGTTGCCATCGAGAAGAAACTGAAATCGGCGCCCAAATTTGCTGCGCAAGGGGCCGTAGAGAATGATGGTTCGTAATTGCGACATGGGTTACTCCGGGCAATAAAAAAGCCCGCACATGGCGGGCTTCGGATCAATGGCGGGCGAATTCAGAGCGACGCTGGAAGCTTCGATCTCAAGCTGGAGGTGTACTCGTCGATCGCCTTCGAGTAGGTCTCGCTGATGTTTTCTTCGTTGTAGTTATTGGCGATGTTCGCGCCGGATCCATGGACGGCGAATGTCTGTTCGATACCCTTGGCCTTGATCGTGATATCTGTGCTGACCCAGGCCTTGATCTGCCGGGTGAACGTCAGGGAACGGCCAAGGTTGGATGGTGGATATGCCCAGAATTCCGTGACGCGCATGGAGATATGTGGAGCATCGCCAGGTGCCTTTGCGGGCTCGACCATGTAATACCCGCGCTCACGAAGTACCAGGCCAACGATGTCGCTCATCTGAGCGGCCACAGTCTTGTTGTCTGCCAGGAGGAAAACCAGACTGACATCGGGAATGCCAAAGATGACAGCGGCGCGCCCGCTACTGCCTAGCTGCTGAATCACGCTCTTGCTTACTCGCGGCTCGGATGCGTCGGGCAGTTTGGTGAAATCGCGTGCATCGGCAACGGAGTCCAGGATGATCGGCTTCAATTCGGTGGAGGCAACGTTTGCACTGGGCAAGGGCAGTTGAATGGTTTTCGCATTGAAGCCGCATCCGCCAAGCAACACCGCTGCGACCCATACTGTGATTCTCTTCTGCATGATTGCCCGCCTGATTGAGATCGGCGGATCGTAGCGCAAGTTACTGCGAATGACGGTGTGCTCGTGGGTGACGCCTTCAAGGTGTCGCGATGTGACCGGCGATATCACTCAGGCGCCAGATCGAACGAGTAACCTCTTGCCAGTAGCCGCCATAGATATCGCGACTGGAGAGGCGGCCATGCAGATGATGAAGCATCAGGCCGCCGCCCAGATAAATGCCGGCATGGTTCGGCACCAGGTTTCGACTGCGAATCTGCATCAGAATCATGTCGCCGCGCTGCATGTCCGCAGGAGATACGGCAACAAAACCCGCCGCTGCCAGATTCTCGGTATACAGATCCGAATGCCCGTCATCCCACCAGTTATCGCGGCGTTCCGGGTCGGGCAGTTCGAGTTGCAGCTCCTGTGCATACCAGTCGCGGCATAGCGACCAGCAATCGAGAATGCCGTGATGGAAAGGACGACCGACCAGTGGCGCTCGGTAGCCGGTGGGTTCGATATGTTCGATGTCACCGGTGCTGGGATGGCCATCTTGATCGCGCATCACCGATTGAATCACCCACGGCAGTCCCGATGTTTCGCAGGCCACGCGGTCGCCTTCCGAAGCATGTGCCGATGCATCGGGATGCGAGTGCACGACAGCGATGATTTCGCCGCTGTCCTCGGCAGCGGCATAGTCTTCAGCGGCCATCACGAAATGCTCGCTGGGCGTCGCAGCGGTGTTGCGGCACGGCCAGTAACGCTCTCGCCCCTTGACCACGATCACCAGGCCGCAGGCCTCGCGTGGATAGTCGGCGAGCGCGTGCTGGCGAATGGCTTCGCGTGTGGCGGGCATCATGTGCGTAGCAGTCCGGCGGCGGGATAGCTGCCATAAGGCAGTGGATTGTGTTCACCGAAGCGCAACTTGCAGGACGACAACCGGCCGCCACAGACATCCTGGACGGGATCGCTCGTGGGTGTGTCGTCGGCTTTCGCCACCGGACCGCCGGTATAGCCACAGTACGGGCCGCGGTATCCGCCGCGCTGCAGCCAGGTGCAACTGTTGGCGATGATGGTGCGCCCTGGCAGTTGCTGCTGGCCGAAGTCGAGCGCGCTGGCCAGCTCAAACTGCACGAGTTCGTTCGTCTCGGTGATCTTGCGTTCGAGGAACCACTTGTCCGGCGGAAACTCCTGCGTGGGATCGGCGGTGGCATTCTCCCCGCCAAAGCTGGCGGCATCGAGATACTGGCCGAAGGTTCGATGACGCGTCAGCAGTGCGCCAAGCATGTCCTGGTAGGCGAGACACAGGGCCGTGATGCGTCCATCGACATTGCCGACGCTAAGCGTCGGCGCGGGTGGCTTGTCCGGATTCAGCTCGAAACCTTCGGCCTGGATCGGCCACGGCCCGTACTCCAGCCCCTGCCACCAGATCGAGCCCAACTGCGTATAGCCGTGAAAACGCATGACGTCGCCGCTGCCGCCACCGGTGATCGAGCGTGCATCGAGTTCGAACAAGACGACCTCCGCGCCAGGTTCCAGTTTTTGGATATCCGCATGAATCGTCATGGTGCGAACACCTGCTGGAAGGTGGCGGATAAGCTGTAATAGCCCGCGCTACGTGGTATCAGGGTGTAGTTGGCGCAGCGATACAGCATGGCGACGCCAAGCGGCGGCGTCCACTGGAACGAGTTCGATCCCGCATGGCGGTCGAGGAAATCCTTGATCGGCCGCACGTAGGTTTCATCGCCTTCGAACGACAACGGCCAGCTGTCCACCCGATTGTTGATGCCGTCGTTGACGCTTTGCGCATAGCCGTCGCCGAATTGCGCGGTGCGTACACGAAACGTGGTCTGTCCTTGCGGGTCGGTTTGCGGAACCCAGGTGAAAACTTCTTTGGTGACCGAATCAGCCATGTTGCATCCTCCACAAAATGCCGCCTTGACGCTGTTCGCGCGTCATGACTTCTTTGACTTTGCCTTCCACCATCGCCGCGAGTTGGCGGCCGGCATCGTCGCTCTGTCCCTGCGTATCGCTGCGTGAGCCGTCGTTGCCGACGTTGACGGTGATGCTGATCTGGTTGCTGACGCCGCCGCTTGCGCTACTGCTGCTTTGCACGCCGAGCTTGCCGTCGCTGCCGCGTGTAAGCGGCATGATGGCCTCGGGGCCGGCCTCGCCCATCAAGCCGGTGCCGCGCGCCATCGGGAACATCGTCGGGCCGTTGACTACACCGCCACGGGCGAACGCATGCATTTCCCGCCCGCTCAGAAACACGCCGCCGTGGGCGAAGCCGGGCCAGCCGATGCTGGTCGAGCCGCTGCCGGTATAGCTCCCGCCACCCAGAATGTTGCTGCCCGATTGCCCGGCCCAGCTGGTGGACAGCGAGCCATAGCTGCCGCCGCCGAACAGGCCGCCGATGGCATTGCCAAGCATGCCCAACGCGCTGCCCGCCAGCTTGGAGATCTGCGAAGCGGCTGCATCGGCAAGCATCTGCCGGAGCATTTTGCGAAAGCTTTTTCCGGCCGCAGCGAAATTGCCGTCCAGCGACTGGAACAGCATGTCGCCCAGGTTGGCGCGAATCTGCGTGCCCGCCTGGGAGGCCAGATCGATCATGAAGCTAGTGCTTTTGGCGACGTCGCTTTCGGTTTCCGTGCTGCTCTTGCCGTCTCCCGCAGCGGTTTTTCCGTCGCCTGCTACAGCCGCTTCGGCGCTTTTGTCCGAGGAGCCAAGGCCGCCCACGAAGGCTTGTGCATAGGGGTTTCTCAGTTGCAGCGAGCGCGCGCCGTCACTGAGGCTGCCCACGGTGGTGTCGGCGATACCCTTGCGAAATTGCTCGAAGAAGTCGTTGCGTGCCTTCATGCGAGCATCGCGCGCCACTTTGCCATCGTTGTTGAGCGCTGTGTTCAGGCTGGCCGACAGTGACTTCTTGATGGTTTCGGTGGTGCCCGCGATCGCCTTGCTGGTATCCGGGGTGGGTTGAGCCGGCGGTTTCTGCAGGACGTTTTGCGTCGCTTTGATTGCAGCCTGCAAGCTGGCGTTGAGCGCACTCAGTGTTTTGTTGGTATCGGCTTGTTGCTTGCTGTTCTTGTCTACAGCTTGCCCAAGTACTTTGAAATCGTTGCTATCGGGATCAGCCATCGCTGCGTGTCCTGTCGAGCATCATCAATGCTTCCAGCTCCCACCGGTTGAGCCGGCGGTGAGTCAGTTGCATCCAATGATGAAGTTCGCTGTGAGTGAGTGGCGTTGGCAACAGCGCCAGCCACTCGATCAGATAAGCCAGTTCGGGCGGCATCTCGATGTGTCCTGCCAGCTCGGCCGGTTTGCGGCCGGTCTGGCGCCAGACGGCTTCGAGATGCCGCCGCAGCGGCTGGCCTCCGCTATTCAGGGGTTGGGCCAGCCGCTGCTCAGCCTTCAGCCACTCGGCGAGTTGGCGAAGGCGTTGCCAAAAAAAGCCGCGTCGTTGGCACTGACCTGATCGACGTGCTCGGCGATCTGCGGCGCTTCGCGAAGAAAGCGACACACGTTGTCGTGCGTGCAAGGCTCGCTGAAGCTCCAGTCGGAGACCAGCGCGGCGCGGACGGCAAGCAGGCTTTCGTCCAGGGTCGCCTGCAATAACGCCTCGCCGCCCTGGGCCAGTTTCGCAGCTTCCTGCAGCGCTGTATCGCGTGCCTGGCGAAACGCATCCGACCACTGACTGCGGATATGCAGCCAGTGGTCGGTGGCGCTGCCGTCGAGCAAGGTCAAGGGCAGGCGTTGCCCGCCATTCGCTCGCTCACGGATCTTGAAGGCATCCATATCGATCATGGGCCGCTCCGGGTGATGCGTAGGTGGGTGCCGCTGACGCTGTCGTACAGCGCCTGGATCGGCAGCGACAAGGTAACCGGGCCATCATTGGTCACATCGGCCTGGCCGCCGGTGTACTTGATGCGCGGCAGCCATACGACATAGCTGTTGGCGCCATCGGACAGCGTCAGTTCCAGCGAGCTTTCGCTTTCGTTGATGAACTTGCCCAGCAGCGATGCGTCCTGGAAATACGCCGTGACCGTGCCGGTGAGATTGCTGCGGCCGATACTTGGTCGCAGGGTCTTGTTGCTGCCGATGACGAAGCGCGGTTCGATACCGTTGACCAGATCGAGTTTGAGCTCGGTGATCACGGCCAGCACTTGGCCGCCTTCCTTGATCGTGCCACTCAGCGCATCCATCGGCCGATTGGCGGGTGCAGCAATGTAGGTGGCATCGGGAATGCTGGCGGTATCGGTGGCGCTGGCCTGGCCGATGACGTCGAAGGTGACATGGGCAATCGCACTGGGCTGTACATCGAAGTGCAGGCCGTTGATCTCGCAACCGGTGTAGCGGATGTATTGCCCGATGTCGGCAAACGAACGCTCCAGGCTGAAGCTGTTACGTGCGGTACCGGCATTGAGCACGTTGGCGTTCCAGGTGTTGCCCAGTGCCGCGGCGAACAAGTCGTCGTAGGCGCCGTAGCTCAATTCGCCCTGTACATCGCCGCCCACCTGGATGGTGCCGTGGCGCAGGTCGGCAATCTGACGGTCGCCACGCAGTTCTTCGGACTGCATGGTGCTCTTGGTGAGCGCAAGGGTGGTGCTTTTATGGCGCAGCTGGCGCAAGGCCGGCTTGGTCGGCGTGATGCCATAGCCGGTCTCGGCAATATAGGCGAGGCTGTGGCGGCTGCCGGTGGCGATAGTCATGCGGGTGCTCCTTGGTGAAAGGTTTGGGTATGGGTGTTGCGGCTCTGCCTGTGATGGGCAGGACATGTCAGGCGTGACTGGTCCAGGCGGTCCAGGCGACGATCACGCTGAGGCGCAGCCAGCCGTCCTTGACGATGGCGATGGAGCGGCTGGTAGTGCTCACGACAACGGCTTGGCCGTTATGGCTGAGTTGGCGGCCGGCAAAGAAGTACGCACGCAGCGCGTCGGCTTTTGCCAACAGGCCATCGATGCCGCCGCCGGGGACGTCGTTGAGGTCGATCTGAAAATTGCCGCTATGGCGATCGTTGCCGCTGGCGCCGAGACTGCCGCTGACGACGGGTTGCGGCACGAGAGAAAGCGACGCCCATGCCTGACCGGCAGTGGGTGTGAAGTCACGGCCTTCGTAGGCGGTCGGCAGATTGAGTGCGGCGGCTTGATAAGCCTCGACCAGAGCGGTGTTGATATCGCTGAAGCTCATGATGAGTTTCCGTAGGTGGAACAACGCGTGGATGAAAAAAACCCGCCGATGGGCGGGTTGAAAGAGAGCGTTAAAGCGGGTGATGTTGAGCCTGGGTGTGCCGGGCCTTTCGTCGTTGTAGCCAATGTAGGCGGTAAAGCGCGGAAGCGTCACTTCCGCAATACGCTTTTTGATTTCAGCCGATGGATGTGGCTGTTGTTGCTGTGTCAGGTGCCAGGAACAGCGTGCGTTCCGCGATGCGTCGGCGCAGCAATCCAGCCAGTACTTGTCCGCCGGCCTGGCTCCAGCGTTCAAACTCGGCGGCCGCACCCAGATAGTCGCTGGCATTGAGTTTGCGCAGCAAGGTGGAGCCTGCGAGAGCTTTCGCGCCAAGGTTGAAGGTGAAGCTGGTGAGCGCATCGAACTGCGATTGCTGCAACGGCACCTTGACCAGTGATGCGATGGCTGTCGTGGCCTGGGCGAGATCGGCTTGCAGCAAAGCCGTGGCCTGCGCCATGTCGATACTCAGGCCGGGCGTCACATCAGGACCGGTATGGCCGTAGCCGATGGTCCATATGCCGACGCTGTCGCGATAAGCCTGTGCACGAAATCCCTCAAAGCGTTTTATCAACGCGATACCGGTGGCGCTTACCGTCATGCGGGAGGCCATCATGCTTTCACCCGCAGTACGCGCGCCAGATTTCCCCGTGCGGCGAATACGAGCACCGCCAATACCAGCAAGATGCCCAGCTGCCACGGGCCGGTTCCGACCGGCACTCGATGGCCCAGCATGATTTGCAAGGCCTGGCCTCCGCTGCATACGATCAACAGCCACGCGCAGGCTGAAATCCATGGCTTATAACGAGCATCGTGAGCGCGTCGGTACGTCATCAATCGCAGGCAGATCGACGAGCTCGTCAGCATGGTGAGCAGGCTCAGCGGGTCGTGCAGCAACAAGTCAGACATGCGGGCCCCCGCGATCGCGAAGCCATGCCTGCAGATCGAAGGTGCGTCCACGCTCGATCAGTCCGAGTGTCACGGTGACGCCGAGTGCCGAGGCGAAAAAAGCGGCCAGCCCGGTAGTCTGCAATGGCAGCCAGCGCATCACTTCTGGTGCGGCGAGATAGCCCAATGCAATGGACACGCCGAGATAGATCAGCCGCCTCCACACGGGCAGTTCTTTCGATGAAACGACAAACAGCGTGGCGCCTGCGAATGCGCCGACCAAGGCATTGCCATCCACACCAGGAATAGCCGCCGCGAGACCGATGCCTGCGGCAGCAGCTATCACAGCGGTAGCGGGTTCGGTCATGGGAATCTCCGAAAACAAAAAAAGGCCGCGTGAGCGGCCTGAGGGGTAAGAGCTGGATCGAGCAAGGCGAAGTCGCTGTCTTGCGCGCTGGCCCATGTTGCACATTTTCCTCGGAAAGTGCGGAGGTAGCGATTCCGCACGAGTCGATGATTTGAAAACGCGTGCGCCGGTTTCAGTCGGCCAATGCATTGGCACACAGCGCCAGTGTCCACTCGTACACCGGGCGCCATACCCGTCGATAGCCGGCTTCGTCGCGTTCGATCATCAAGGCGCGTTTGCGGTCGCTCACGGGAACGCGGCCATGGCCGTCGCAGGGTTGGCAAGTGATCAAGCGTTCGCCGATGCGTATTTCGCCACGGCCTTCGCAATGAGGGCATAGATTCGGCGTAGCCAGCTCGACCAGGACAGCCTGTCGTACCGCGCGATAGATCGGCCCGACCGCAGGCCATTGCCGCGCCTTGACGGTTTCCAGCTCGTCAGTCGCACGTTGCAACGCTTGCCGTTGCGATGCGCGGGTGCCGTAAGTGCCATCGATATCGTCTTGCGCGACATGTTGCGCAAGCTTGGCCGCCTCCAGCTCGCGGCGCAGGCGCATCCATTCGCGCAACTGCGCCTCGCGCACGATGCGATCGACCTCCACGCGATTGAGTTGCGCGCCATCAGGCCACCACACCGTGCAGAAGACTTCGCGGGCGAGGCGGTCGTCAATCATGCCGAGCGCTCCGGCGATGTCTTGGGGAGTGAGTTCAGGGACGCCGCCGTGATGCACTTCGTAGCGCGCGGCTGCCGGATTCAGGCGGGCCAAAAGCTTGCGTACGTTCATTGAGTTTCTCCCTGGGTGACATGAGCGAGCAGTAGCGGACGGCGATCTTGGGAGCGTGATCCGCAAGATCTTATGATAAGTGTACTTATCATTATGTGTCAATTAGACTTGGCAAAACGCCAAGTAAACTTGACACATGACTACCTTCGCAGAACGCTTCAAAGAGGCCCGCGAACGCGCCGATATCTCGCAGCGTGCGCTGGGCAAGCGCATTGGCTATACCGGGTCGACCATCAGCCAGTGGGAGGCGGGTGTGATCGAATCTGACAATATTCGCGTCGCAGCCCTTGAGATGGCCGCCGGTATCATCGGTGTTTCGGTCCGTTACCTACGCACGGGTAAGGAAGACGAGAGTCGCGGCGAGGTGCCCAGCGGCTTGCGCGCAGCACTCCCTGATGTGCGTCAGTTGCCGGTGATTTCGATGGTGCAGGCGGGGTTGGGTCGCGAGGCGGCCGATCCCTACCCGCGTGGTTACGGCGAGCAGAGCGTGAGCGTGGATGCCGAGATGGCCAAGGATCTGGGGCGATTGGCGTTCGCGCTGGAGATTACCGGCGAGTCCATGCTTGATGAGTTCTACCCGGGCGACATCGTCATCATCGACCCCGGTATCAAGCCGCTGCCAGGCGATTACGTGGTGGCGCGGATCGAGCACGATGGCAGCGCCACGTTCAAGAAATACCGCAGTCGCGGCAACGACGCACAGGGGCAGGCAATCTTCGAATTGATGCCGCTCAACCCCGATTACCCGACGGTGGTGGTCAACGCCGAAAACCCCGGCAGCATCATCGGCACGATGATGGAGCATCGGCGGCGGCGCCGAAGGTTTTAGCCGGCTGCTTTCTTCCGGTGCCGGGCGTTTAAACACGCAGAACAAATCGGCGCGCAGCACCTGCGATGAAATCCGTAACGACCTTGCCTTCTGGATGCAGAAGGCAATCTGGTCACTTCGCCGCCAGCATCGCGGCGATCTTCGCCATATGCGATTCGGCGGTTTCGCGAACCACTTCTTTGTCGGCTTCTGGATCTTTGCCCTGCCAGTGCAAATCGTCTTGCGGCAGTTCATGCAGGAAGCGGCTGGGCTGATTGCTGTGAACTTCGCCGTAGCGCTTGGTCTTGGCTGACCACGACAAGGTGAGCATTTCTTTGGCGCGGGTGATGCCGACGTACATCAGGCGACGTTCTTCGTCGATGCGGCCTTCGTCGAGCGCGCCCTCCTGCGGCAAGGTGCCGTCTTCGCAGCCGACGATAAAGACAAAGCGAAACTCCAGGCCTTTGGCGGAGTGCAGCGTCATCATGCGCAGGGCATTGCCGGGTTCGTCACGGTCGGCATGGCTGAGCAGGGCCAGCTGAGCGGCGAGGTCGCCTGCGCTGTTGTTGCCTTTTTGCATGGCGCGAAACCAATCGGCAAGCTCGCGCAAATTGCCCAGCCGACGCTCTCGCAAGGTGGCATCGGTGGTGCTGGCAATGATTTGTTCGGCGTAACGGGTGCGGGTCAGTACGGTTTCCACCAGATCGGCGGCGTTCTGGTGCAGCGAGGCACTGCGCAGTTCGTCGAGCAGGTTGGTGAAGGAGGACAGCGCCGCTGCCGGGCGCGGCGTCAGCTGGCGCAGTACCGCGTCGCTGCGGGCGGCATCGAGCAAGGATGCGTGCTTGGTCTGGGCGATCTGGCCGAGTTTTTCCAGCGTGGTCGAGCCGATTTCGCGCTTGGGCACATTCACCACGCGCAGAAACGCAGCGTCGTCGCTGGGGTTGGTCAGCAGGCGCAGGTAGCAGAGCAGGTCTTTGACTTCGGCGCGGTCGAGAAAGCTGAGCGCGCCGGTGAGGTGATAGGGAATACGTGCCAGTCGCAGCGCTTTTTCCAGCGGGCGCGCCTGGAAATTGCCGCGGTAGAGAATCGCCATGTCGTGCCAGCGCGCCTTGTGCTTTTCGGCCAAGGTGGTGGCGATGGCGGCGATGCGCTCGGCTTCGTGCTCGTTTTCCTTGCATTCCAGCACGCGAATCGGCGGGCCTTCCGGATGATCGCTCCACAGCTTTTTCTCGTGCAGATGCGGGTTGTTAGCGATCAGCAAATTGGCGGCGCGCAAACTGCGTTTGCCGCAGCGGTAGTTCTGCTCCAGCTTGATGACGCGCAGATTGGGCCAGTCTTTGCCGAGCTGGTCGATGTTTTCCGGGTTGGCGCCGCGCCATGCGTAAATCGACTGATCGTCATCGCCCACGCAGGTGATCCGCCCGCGCTCGCCGGCCAGCAGCTTGAGCAAGCGATATTGGGCGTCGTTGGTGTCCTGGTATTCGTCCACTAGCAGGTAGCGCAGACGCTCTTGCCAGGCGGTGCGCGCGTCGAGGTCGGTTTCCAGAATATGCAGCGGCAGCCGGATCAAATCATCGAAATCGACGGCGTTGAAAGCTGACAAACGCGCTTGATAAAGCTGGTAAATCATCGCCGCGTCCAACTCTTTCGGGCTGCGTGCGGCGGCTTGCGCCTGTTCGGGCGACAAACCGGCATTCTTGGCGCGGCTTAGCAGGTTGCGGATGCCGGACAGCTCGCTCCCCTTGATGCCCTTGGGAGCGAGTTCTTTGACGATGCTTTCGCTGTCGTCGGAGTCGAGCACCGAGAAGCCACGGCGCAAACCCGCGCGCTCATGCTCGATTTGCAAAAACTTCAATCCCAGCGCGTGAAACGTACACACGGTGAGCGCGGACGCTTCTTCGGAGCTGATCAGCTTGGCTACGCGCTCGCGCATTTCGCGCGCCGCCTTGTTGGTAAAGGTAATCGCCGCGATCTTCGACGGCGCCAGTTTCTTGCGCGCGATCAAATACGCGATTTTTTGCGTGATCACCGACGTTTTGCCAGAGCCGGCGCCAGCCAGCACAAGGAGTGGGCCGTCACAATGTTCAACGGCGGCCAATTGTTGCGGGTTCAGCATGAGGCGTGCAGACAGGTCAGGGTGCGCGCGGCGCGGTCGGCGATGGTAGCAAACGGGCCGGTTACGCGGGTTGGCCGTGCGCGATACCATGCATTTGTCTGACCCAGCCATGGCCAAGCTCTATTTCTATTACTCGGCAATGAACGCCGGCAAGACCACGACCTTGCTGCAGAGCGCCTACAACTATCACGAGCGCGGCATGCGCACGATGATTCTCACCCCGGCGCTGGACAACCGCTACGGTGAGGGTGTGGTGGCCTCGCGGATCGGGCTGAAGGCGGATGCGCACCGTTTCGGCGGCGAAGAGAACCTGTTTGCCAAGGTCGAGGCCGATATCGTCGCTCGTGGGCCGCTGCATTGTGTCTTCGTCGACGAGGCGCAGTTTCTGAGCAAGGCCCAGGTGTGGCAGATCAGCGATGTGGTCGACCGTCTCAATATTCCGGTGCTGGCCTATGGCTTGCGCACCGATTTTCGCGGCGAGCTGTTCGAGGGCAGTCGCTATCTGCTGGCCTGGGCCGACAATCTCGAAGAGATCAAGACCATTTGCCACACCGGCCGCAAGGCCACCATGGTGGTGCGCGTAGATGAACAAGGCCGAGCCGTGACTGAGGGGCCGCAGGTTGAGATTGGCGGCAACGACCGCTATGTCTCGGTCAGCCGGGCCGAGTTCAAGAACATTACCGAAGGCCACGGCCGTATTGAATTGCAGCAACCCATGCTGCCGCTGGGTAAAGGGCATTGAGCCCGGCCTGCGATCCACCCGCCCTGATGACCCTCAGGCCTGTGTTTCACTTAAGGAAAAGCGCATGAACGAGCCGATCACCATCCCTGCCTGGCAGCGTCCGCACTGGCAGCCGAGCGACGAAGAGATCGTTCTGCAGTTCTATGTGTTCGGTAAATTCGAGGCCGTGCGCGCGCCTTCGGCAGACTACGGTAGCGACGGCCTGCCTGAGGGCATCGAGCTGACCAGCCATCACCACAGCGCGTTGCGCCAGTGGGAGGGCTACCCGCTCAAAGGCCGCCTGGGCCGCAGGTTGAAAGAAGACGCCCCCGAGGCTTACAAGGCCGCTTTCGATGCGCCCGAGGTGCTGGTGGTGCGTGGCCGCATCAAGGACAGCGGTGAAACCGGCTACCTGCGCGATACCCTGGGTGTGCTGACCGCCCTGCTCGATATCGGCGGTGTGGCGATTCTCGACCCGCAGGTGCTGACCTTGTTTGATGCCGCCAGCTGGCGGCGCCAATACCTGATTCGCGATGGCGCCCCGCTGCGCAACCATGTGCTGATTCTGCGTGATGGCGATGAAGGCAAGGATCGCTTATGGATTCACACTCGCGGTCTGCGCAAATTCGGCCGCCCCGATATCAGCCTGCGTAACGTGCCTGAGCGTGAAGGCGATCGCGCGGGTGCTTTGTGTGAGCGGTTGGTCGAACTGCAAGCGCTGGGTGCGCATTTCAAGGATGGTCAGCCGCTGGAGGCCGAAGGCGTGCCGCCAGGCTTGAAGGCAAAGTTGGCTGGCGGTATCGAAGACCCTGAATTCAACAATACCTATGTCGAATTTCGCTGGCCGCAGTGAGCCTATCGCTGGCAGCGCGGGCAGAAAAAGGTTGAGCGCTGCCCCAGGGTGACTTGTCGAATGACCGTGCCGCAGGTGTGGCACGGTTCGCCCTCGCGGCCATAGACATTCAGCTCGCGAAAGAAATAGCCGGGTGCGCCATCGGGGTTGAGAAAGTCGCGCAGCGTGGTGCCGCCGCGTTCGATCGCCCAGGCCAGAATGCGTTTTACTTCAGCGGCCAGTTGCGCATAACGAGCGCGCGAGACGCTGCCTGCCGGTCGCCGAGGGTCGATGCCGGCGGCGAACAAGGCCTCGCTGGCGTAGATATTGCCGACGCCGACGACGACGGCGTTGTCCATCAAAAATAATTTCACCGCCGCTTTGCGTCCGCGCGAAAGATGCCACAGCAGATCGCCGTCGAACGCGTCCGTCAGTGGCTCAGGCCCGAGTGTGCTGAGCAGGGGATGGACTTCGCCGGGGGCTTGCCATAACAGGCAGCCGAAACGGCGTGGATCGGTGAAGCGAAGAATGCGTGCACCGGTCGCCGAGCCGGGTTCCACCGCTATATCGACGTGATCGTGCTTGCCGGGCAGTACATCGGGTGGCAACACTCGCAGCATGCCGGACATGCCTAGATGCAGTAACGCGCTGCCGGCTGCGGTATGCAGCAATAAATACTTGGCGCGTCGCTCGACGGCATCGATGCGCTGACCGGGCAATAGTTCGGTGATTTCAGGCGGAATCGGCCAGCGCAGATCGGCGCGCCGCAAGGTGACCGCAGTAACGTGCCGACCGACAAGATACGGGCTGATGCCGCGGCGGGTGGTTTCGACCTCGGGAAGTTCAGGCACGACAGTCTTCTCGACAAATCGTGCGTGCCCAGCGATGAGCCAGCGGCATCCATGGCAACAGACGTCGCTCGCGCATGTCCGTGGCGAACGCCCGGCAGATCGTCATGACCAATCCGCGTGAAAGCTGCCTGGCTGGTCGATGCGCTCGAAGGTATGCGCGCCGAAGTAATCGCGTTGTGCTTGCAGCAGATTGGCGGGCAGGCGCTCGGCGCGGTAACTGTCGTAGTAAGCAATTGCAGAAGCGAAGCAGGGTACCGGCACGCCGGCCTGGACAGCGCCACTCACGACATCGCGCAAGGCTTGCTGATACTGCGTGGTGATATCGCGGAAATACGGATCGAGCAACAGGTTCGCCAGCTGGGGTTCGTGCGCATAGGCATCGGTGATCTTCTGCAGAAAGCGGGCGCGGATGATGCAGCCGGCACGGAAGATTTTCGCGATGGTGCCGTAGGGAAGATCCCAAGCGTACTCGTCGGAGGCCGCGCGCAGCTGGGCAAAGCCCTGTGCATAGGAGACGATTTTGCTGAGGTACAAGGCACGGCGCACGGCTTCGATAAACGCCGTGCGATCGCTTTTGAAACCTGCGCTGGCGGTAGGGCCGGTCAGCGACTTGCTGGCGACAACGCGCTCATCTTTCAGCGCAGAGAGCAGGCGTGCGAAAACCGATTCGGTAATCAACGGCAGTGGTACGCCAAGATCGAGCGCACTCTGGCTGGTCCATTTGCCGGTACCTTTTTGCGCGGCGCGATCGAGGATGACATCGACCAGATCGTTGCCGGTCTGGGGGTCTTTCTTGCCGAAAATATCGGCGGTGATCGAGATCAGATAGCTATCCAGCTCGCCCTTGTTCCACTCGGAATAGACCTCGGCCAGCTCGGTATTGGACAGGCCCAGCACATGTTTGAGCACGGCATAGCTTTCGGCGATCAATTGCATGTCGCCGTACTCGATACCGTTATGCACCATCTTGACGTAATGCCCGGCGCCATTCGGGCCCATATAGGCCACGCAGGGCTCGCCATCGGGAGCGCGGGCGGCAATTTCAGTGAGGATGGGCGCGACCAGGTCGTAAGCATCGCGCGGGCCGCCGGGCATGATGGACGGGCCGTGCAAGGCGCCCTCTTCACCGCCGGAGACACCGGTGCCGATAAAGTGCAGGCCTGCCGCATTCAATTCGCCTTCGCGTCGGATGGTGTCCTTGAAGAAGGTGTTGCCGCCGTCGATCAGGATGTCGCCCTTGTCCAGCAGTGGTTTCAGTTCGGCGATGGTGGCGTCGGTGGCGTCGCCGGCCTTGACCATCAGCAGGATGCGGCGCGGTTTTTCCAGCGAGCTGACGAAATCCTTGAGGGTGTAGGCGGGAATCAGTTTTCGATCGGGGTGCGCGGCAACCACTTCATCGGTTTTCTCGCGGCTGCGGTTGTAGATGGATACCGCGTGGCCGCGGCTCTCGATGTTGAGGGCGAGGTTGCGGCCCATCACGGCCATACCGATCACACCGATCGCTTGCTGTGTCATGACTGCGTTCCTGGGGCATCGTGGGTGGGGAAGCATATGGGGAAGGCGTGGGATTAGTGCAAGTTTCGATTTATTCGCTTGGGTGGGAGCTGGCTCGAGTTTGGCTTGTTGGTTGTGGTCTCGCTGGCTGGCTCGCCTGTGGCGGGCTTTCGAACCCCTGCCGGGGTCCGAGTCACTTTTCTTTGCGTGCTCAAAGAAAAGTAACCCAAAGAAAGAGCACCCCGGTGCGTCGCCCTCCGGGTGCGTGAGGGCTGGCCGGGCTTTTCGACAGGGCTCCTGCCCTGGCGAAAAGGCACTGGCGTCCCTGCCAATGCCCCTGCGGGCCTGATCGCCCAGCCCTCACCGACGCACAGGGGCCTGGACGTCAAAAGCCAAGAGCCAAGAGCCAAGAGCCAAGAGCCAAGAGCCAAGAGCCAAGAGCCAAGAGCCAAGAGCCAAGAGCCAAGAGCCAAGAGCCAAGAGCCAAGAGCCAAGAGCCAAAGCAAAAAACAGTGGCGGTGACAGCGGCAGCGTGAATGAGCTGCGGTGTTTGCGCTGATTTTCAGCCTCGCGGCTTTGGCCCCTCCCCCTACGTGTAGGGGGAGGCTGGGAGGGGGTGGGGCTTGCGACAGGCCTGCCCGCAGGCGCGCAGACCGCTAAGCGTCGGGTTCTTTTCTTACCCCGGTGGCGGGGCGTGGGGCGTAGCGCAGGGAGATCAGTGCGACTCGCGAGCCTACGCGGACATAGCGCTGCGGGCCGGTCACCGAGGTTTCGCCGAAGTCGAGTTGTTGGCCATCGAGGCTGAGTACGGCGGATGGTTTGGCGAGGCCGATCTTTGCCGGATCGAAATCGCTCAAGGGGCGCCAGCTCAAGACGGCCGCGGCGGCGGTTTCGGTCAATTCGCCGAGGCGGCCTTCGTCGGCGCGCACGGGGGTGCCGTCGATGCGCCACCAGTGTCCGTCGCGTTTGGCGTAGTGTTCGGTGGCGGCGCCTTGCATGCTGAGTTCGATGCGGGTGATGGCGCTGGGGGCCAGGTTGAGCAGGGTTTGCCCGGCATCTTGCTGATCACGTTGCAGTTGCCATCCGGCCAGCGCGAGTAGCGCGCCGACGCCGACGAGCAGGCCCAGGCGTGTGCGGGTGGCTTGTTTCATGCGCGGCGCCGCCGCCAGGCGATCCAGCCGCCGATGATCAGCAGCAGTAAGGGCAGGCCCAGCATAAAGCCCATGCTGACGGCGTTGAGCTGGCCTTGCGACAGTTCGAGTACCCGGTCGGGTGCCCCGCGTGGTGGCAGGTTGACCAAGGCATCGTCGCCGAGCAGCCAGTCGAAGATGCGTTCGCCCAGGGCGCGGTTGCCGCCGTTGCCGAGGAAGGTATTGGAGAGAAAGTCGCCGTCGCCGATGACGACAACACGTTGCTCGCTTTTGCTGGGGCTGGGCGAGAGGCGGCTGAGGGCGAAGCCGAAATCCAGTGGGCCTTTCAACTCACCGGCGTTGGCATCGAAGCGAATATCCGAGGGACGGTCGTTATCGATCGGATGGATCTCAGTCCAGCTCTGCGGTCCTGAGCGTAGAAAGGCCTGGGTGCCCCAACCGCTTTGCGTCACCTGTGCCAGCGCGGAGACTTGCGGAAACAACGTGGTCAGTGTGAAACCGCGGGTTATCGCTTGCGGCGGGTAGTCGCCCAGCGCGATCTGACGTGGATCTTTTAAGCCCAGGGCGGCGCCTTGTCCGTCCACCAGCACGCCCGGCAATACGCGCACGCCGAGGGTGTTTGCCAGGGACGCCAGGCCCAGATCATCGTTGCTGGGTTCGGTCAGCCACAGCAGGTTGCCGCCATCGGCGACATAGTCGGTAAGCGCTTTCACCGCGCCGGGTGGTAGCGCCAGAGCGGGGCTGGCCAACACCACCAGGTCGGTATGCTCGGGCACCGCGGTGACCTGGGTGAAATTCAGTGGCACCGCACGCATGCCGCGGCCTTCCAGCTGCGAGATGAAGATGCCGAGGTCAGCGTTGCCTTTGCCATCGGCACGTCGCTCACCGTCACCGGTGACAAAGGCGACGATGCGCTCGCCGCCGCGTGCAAGCCGCTCCAGCGCAGTGGTGAGGCTGCGTTCGGATAACTCGTCCAGCTGCTGTTCGCGTTGCTGGTAGTGAATGATGAGCGCGCCATCGACGCTGACACCCAGTTCGCGCATGGCGGCCGGATCCAGTTGCGGGTCGACAAAGCGCAGCGTGAGATCGGGTTTGAGGTGTTGGTAACGCTGCACGAAGCTGGTGATGGTTTGACGTAGATCGCCCTGCGGGTTGGCGTAGCTGACGATTTCAACCGGGCCGTGCAGGGTGGTCAAGACGGCGCTGGTTTCCTGTGAAAGGCTGGCGCGCCGGTCATGTGTCCAGTCGGCGATGAATTCATGCCGGGTCGACAGATAGCCGATGGCGCCGGCGCCGAGTAGCAAGGCTAGCGCGAACAGCCAGCCGTCCAGACGTCTAAAGGCGCTGCGCTTGAATGAGGTCGTCATTAGCCGCGCTCCCTTTCTGCGGATACTCGGCGTATCGCCAGCATCAGCGAAAGCGCGATCAGCAAGGCGAACCAGATGAGGTCCACGCTAGAGACCAGTCCGCGCAATAGCGGTTCAAGATGGGAGCTCAGCGCCAGCCAGTTGATGGCGCCGTTGCCGACCCCGGCCATTTGTGCGCCGAGGTTGATGATGGTCAGGCCCAGGCCAAGCATCAGGCTGGCGGCGGCTGCGATGGCCGGATGCGAGGCGAAGGCTGAGCAAGCGACACCCAGCGCCGCCAGTGACGCCAGCATCAGCAGCAAGCCCCATGAGGCGGCGGCGAACTTGCCCCAGTCTAGATGGGTGCCCTGGGCTACGCTGAGTGGCATCGCCAGCACCAGAAGCAGCCACAAGATCAGCCATAACAGTACCGCCAGATATTTGCCGAGCACGATTTGCGAACCGGACAGACCGCTGGCGAACAGCAACGGCAGGGTGCCGTTGCCGCGGTCGCCGGCGAGTACCGACATGGTCAGCAGCGGCACGATGACCAGGGCCAGTTCAGCCAGGCCGAAAGGCAGAAAGCCGCCGGTAAGCAAGCTGCTCAGCATCGGTACGGCGACCAGATCGGTATAGCCTGGGCCACCGGGCAGTGCCGCCAGCTTGATCTGGTTGGCAAGAAATTGACCTAGCAACAGAATAAAGCGCCACGCCAACTCGCCCAGCGTGAGTGCGGCGAGCACCCAGGCCAGCGGACGCACGAACAAGCGGCGAAGCTCCAGCCGTGTAACAGCTACTACGCTCATGCGGCGTGGTTCCTGGGGTGGGCAGGTTTGTTCTCGATAGATGAGTTGCTGCCGCCACGCATCGCGATATCGAAAAAGCTTTGTTCCAGTGACTTGTGATCGCCCTCGGCAATCGGGGCATCGTGATGCAAACGGCCCTCATGCAAGATCGCCACGCGGTCGCATACCGCGGTGACCTCGACCAGCAAATGGGTCGAGAGAATCACCGCGGTGCCTGCGCTGGCTTGTTCGCGGATCAGACCGCGCAGGGCGGCCACCTGCACCGGATCGAGTGCGTTGGCGGGTTCATCGAGCACCAGTAACGCTGGTTTGTGCAGCAGCGCGCAGGCCAGGCCAAGTCGCTGGCGCTGGCCCTGCGATAGCACGCCGGCCAATCTGCGCTGCAAAGAGCTCAGCTCCAGCCGCTCGGTGATCGCCTCGCGTGCTTGTCGCAGGGCCGTGCCGTTCAGGCCGCGCAGGCGGCCATGGGCGTTCAGGTGCTCGCCTACGGTTAATTCCGGCCACTGTGGGGCGCGCTCAGGCAGCCAGCCGATGAACTGTCGCGCCTGTTGCGGATGTTCGAGGAAATCTGCCCCATTCAGCTCGATTGTGCCGCTATCGGGGCGTAACGCGCCAGCAATCATCGATAACGTGGTCGATTTGCCGGCGCCGTTGACGCCCAGCAGGCCCAGCACTTGGCCGCGTTTCAAGCTCAGGCTCAGGTCTTGAACCGCAGGACGCCCGGCGCGGTGGCGGCTGAGTCCGTTCAGTTTCAACAGGTCTTGCGACAAAACGGCAGTAGGCATGGTCATTGCACGATTGTCGGGGTGACCATATATCCAGCACAACGGGGTAACAACTGCTATACGCAAGTCGTGCGATCATCGACACGTTTGTTGTAACACCAGAGAACCATGCTGGCGGGTACGGAAACCGGCGGCATAGACTGTCTTGCGAATCAAAGTGATCAATCATCTGGGTGCCTCCATGCTTGATGCAGTACTGAATTTCCTTTCCAACGGCGTCACTAGCGCCGGTTGGGTCACCATGCTGATCTATACGCTGGTGATGACGCAGATCACCATTTTCACGGTGACGCTGTATTTGCACCGCTGCCAGACGCATCGCGGCGTCGATCTGCACCCGCTGATCGCTAACTTTTTCCGTTTCTGGGGCTGGCTCACCACCGGCATGGTCACCAAGGAATGGGTAGCGGTGCATCGCAAGCATCACGCCAAGGTCGAGACCGAGGAAGATCCGCACAGCCCGCAGATCTACGGCATCAAGAAGGTGTTCTGGGATGGCGTATCGCTTTATCGCGATGCCAGCGAAGTCAAAGAAGATCTGGAGAAATACGGCCGTGGCACCCCGGACGACTGGATCGAGCGCAAGCTTTACAGCGCGCATCCGTACTGGGGCCCGACCTTGATGCTGCTGATCAACCTCGCCTTGTTCGGCGTGATCGGTGCCGCCCTGTGGGCCGTGCAGATGGTCTGGATTCCGTTCTGGGCCGCAGGCTTCGTCAATGGCGTTGGCCACTGGTGGGGTTATCGCAACTTCGAGAGCGCCGATACCGCGCGCAACCTGATTCCGTGGGGTTTCTGGATCGGTGGCGAAGAGCTGCACAACAATCACCACGCGTTCCCCAGCTCGGCCAAGTTCGCCTTGCGCAAGTGGGAGTTCGACATTGGCTGGGCGGCTATCTGCATGCTGCGCGCTGTTGGTTTGGCCAAGGTGCTGCGCGTAGCGCCCAGCCTAGATGTGCGCCCGAATGTGCATCTGCCGGATGCCGAAACCCTGAAGGCCGTACTTACCCATCGCTTCCAGGCCATGACCGATTATTACCAGGGCGTGATTGTGCCGACCCTGCGCGATGAAGCTCAGCATGCTGGCGAGAACATCAAGCTGGTGCCGCGCCGCATGCGCCGGGCCTTGGCCGATGGTGGCCGCTGGCTGGACAACGAAGGCCGCGATCGTTTGCAGGCGGTGTTGGCCAAGCGTCCTACCTTGAGTGTCGTCTGTGATTTCCGTGCCCGTCTTGCGGCGCTAATGGAGCAGCGTGGTGCTGATCAGGCACTGAAGGGCCTGCAACAGTGGATCCACGAGGCTGAGCAGAGCGGTATCCGTGCCCTGCAGGATTTCGCACAGCGCCTGAAGGGCTATGCGGTTGCTGGCGCCTGAGTCGATACGGCAATATTTTTTTGAAAAGCCCGCCGAATGGCGGGCTTTTTCTTTGCGGGGTCTTCAGCGGTGCCTATGGGGCTGCGGCTGCATCTCTTGGCTGCCGTTGATCCAGGTGCTTCGCGGGTGGCCGTCATGGTCCGTGCTTTGGCGAGTGCTTGCCGGATACGGCCCGGCTCTTTGCTATGGGCGATTGCCTCGGGTGCGCTCAATGTGATGCATAGTCCGGGTGTGCCGTGGCGTTCAATGCTGAAATCAAGTCGCTGTGCCGGCCCAGCGCGGCTAATCCAAATACATGGCTAAGCAGGCGCGCGACGACATGACGGGACCGGGGCGAGCGGGCAAAAAAAACCCGCCACGAGGGCGGGTTTTTCGAGGAGCTGCAAAGATCGATTACTTGATCTTGCCTTCCTTGTAGATCACATGCTTGCGGACCACCGGATCGTACTTCTTGAACTCGAACTTTTCCGGGGTGTTCTTCTTGTTCTTCTGCGTGGTGTAGAAGTGGCCGGTACCGGCCGAGGAGATCATGCGGATCTTGTCTTGTTTGCCACTAGCCATGGTTCAATCCTCAGACCTTTTCGCCGCGAGCACGCAGGTCGGCAATCACGGCTTCGATGCCATTCTTGTCGATGGTGCGCAACGCTTGGTTAGAAACGCGCAATTTGATCCAGCGGTTTTCGCTGGCAACCCAGAAGCGGCGCTCGTGCAGGTTTGGCAACCAGCGGCGACGGGTTCTGTTGTTAGCGTGCGAGACGTTGTTGCCTGTCTGCACACCCTTTCCGGTGACTTGGCATCTACGGGCCATGAGGACCTCCGTAATTAGTTGTGTACGCCCGTTAGCCAGGGCTACATCGGCCCAGCGGCGCTTGGCGCCACGCGATGCTGGAGGGTGGTGCTTTCAGTGTGATTCGTGAGGCCCGCATCGCGTCGCGGACATACCCGAAGTCTCGGGCCGGCACAGTTGAGCCGCGTATTCTCCCAGAAAAACAGGGCTGTGCGCAATCCTGGGCGGTTTCGGCCGCGGCTGAGGCCAGCTTTTACGGCAGGCCGGCCGGTCGCGGGGCCGGTTCGGCCGCGAGGTCAGGGAATCGTCGGGAACTGTGCGGCCGTAGGCGGATAGCTGGCGACAAGGCGGTTGGGCCGGCGTTTGGGCATGGCGGGCCTGTCGGGATTTGTGGAACAATCGACCTCTTTGGTTTTAACCACATACGCGCAAGAGCGAGGGAATCCAATGGCAGACGTTATCGCCAACGGCCAGGCCAATGGCCAGGCTAGTCAGCCGCAGTTGATGCTGCAGAAGATCTACGTCAAGGACGTGTCGTTTGAGGCGCCCAACGCGCCGCAGATCTTCCAGGAGATCGCCGAAACCGATCAGCAGCCGCAAGTTCAGCTGAACCTTGGCCACAAGGCTACGGCGCTGGGCGGCGATCTGTACGAAGTGATTCTGAGCCTGACCCTGACCTGCACGGTCGGTGAGCGCACAGCCTATCTGGCCGAGGTGCAGCAGGCGGGTTTGTTCGGCGTGGCCGGGTTCAGCGAGCAGGATCATGCCGGCATCATCGGCAGCTATTGCCCGAACCTGTTGTTCCCATACGCCCGCCAGGTGATTTCGGGCCTGGTGCTGGAGGGTGGCTTCCCGCCGTTCCTGCTGCAGCCGATCAACTTCGACGCTTTGTTTGCCGAGCAGCAGCGCCGCACGATCGGTGGCGACGAGGCTCCGACGCTCAATAGCTGAGCGCACGTCATGCTTGAAAATCCGACCCTGGCCGTCCTTGGTGCCGGTTCCTGGGGCACCGCACTGGCGGCATTAACCGCGCGCAATGGAGTGCCGACCCGGTTATGGGGTCGTGATGCCACGGCGCTGGTGGCGATGGCTGAGAGCCGTCGCAACCAGCGCTATCTGCCGGATCTGGAGCTGCCGGCCGAGCTGCGTTATGAAAGTGATCTCGCCGCCGCCCTGCGTGGCGCCGAGGTGGTCTTGATCGTGGTGCCCAGTCACGCCTTTGCGGCGATGCTGGACGACATCGCGCCCTTACTGGAACCCCATGCGACGATTGCCTGGGCGACCAAGGGGTTCGAGCCGGGCACCGGTCGTTTCCTGCATGAATTGGTGCAGGAGCGCCTGCCAGGGCGTGCGGCGGCGGTGGTTACCGGGCCTTCGTTTGCCCGTGAAGTGGCGGCCGGCCTGCCCAGCGCGGTCACCGTGCATTCCGACGATGACGCCTTTGCGCATCAAATCGCCTCACTGCTGCATGCGCCGAATTTTCGCGCCTACTCGGGCAGCGATGTGTTGGGTGCCGAACTGGGTGGCGCCATGAAGAACGTGCTGGCGGTGGCCACCGGCGTGGCCGATGGCATGGCGCTGGGGCTTAACGCGCGTGCCGGCCTGATTACCCGCGGCATGAACGAAATGCTGCGTCTGGGCGTCGCCCTGGGCGCACGTCCCGAGACCTTGATGGGTTTGTCCGGCCTGGGCGATCTGGTGCTCACCTGCACCGGTGACCTGTCGCGCAATCGCCGATTGGGTCTGGCACTGGGCCGCGGGCAGGCGATCGATGAAGCGGTACGCGAGATCGGCCAGGTGGTCGAAAGCGTAGTCACGGCCGATGAAGTGACCCGACTGGCGACCAAGCACGGCCTGGATCTGCCCATCAGCAGCGGGGTTCGTGCGGTCTTGCATGGCGAGGTCACCCCCGCGGAAGGCTTGAAGGCGCTGATGTCGCGCGAACAGAAGCCGGAATACCCACAAGGCCTGTTTGGGCCGAATCTGTAACGCTGAAGCCCGCTTTCACCGGGCGGGCCTGGCGAATGTCGATCTTTTTTGCATCTACTCACCTAGCTGACGAACACTAAGACGCTGGCCTTGCTAAGCTCGGCGTTTTGGTCGCCACAGCGGACCGCATGCGCATGCAGCAACCCGATGAGAAGCAGCAAGGCGATCTGATCTCGCGCGGCAGCAGTGGCCGCGATGAGCCGTTGCCTGGCGTATGGCGGCGTGTACTCGACGCGCCGGCGGCAGCGGCTACCCATGAGCGTGGCGTACTGGGCTTTTTCCTTGAGGTGATGCCGGAGGAAGGCTCGCTGAGCGCGCGGCTCGATGTGGCTCCGGTATTGCTGGCAGTGGCTGAGCATGGCCGTTTCACCCGACCCGCGCCGTTGGATAGCAAGCATTTATCGCATCAGCCGTTGGAGCCACACGAGCAGCGGCTTGCCGCCACCGTGCTGGGTTTATCGCAAAGCCTGCGGAAAAGCCGTAGCTACGCGCGGTTGGCGGGCCATGTCGGCGATGCCTTGCTGGCCGAGATTCTCGATACCGCGCCGTGCTTCCTCGGTGGTCTGGCCGGGTTGCGCTTGTCGCGCGGCAAATCGCATCCGTTGAAATGGCAGTGGCAGCTGGAGGTCGATGGCAGCCAGCGGCTGCTGCCCTTGCTGCCGCACAACCAGCGCCTGTTGCGTATCGACGGCCTGTGGTTTCTCGATCCCGAGCGTGCCGAACTGGGCCATCTGGAAGCTGCCGCCGAAGAAACCCATTGGCTTGATCTGCCGCCGCTGAAACACGAATACAGTCGTCGCCTGCGCGACGCCTTGCCCGGTAGCCGGTTGGCGCAGCGGGTGCCGTTGCCGCAGGTGTTCAACGAATTGCGTCGCGCCGAACTGGCGCCCAAGCCGGTACTGACCCGGCATGCGCGGCTGGCCGCGGGTACGCCGCCGCTGGCCTATGCGCGGCTGGCCTTCGATTACGCCGGTGAACGTTTGCCTGGGCGCGGCGGCGAGCCGCTGGTGCGACGTGTGCGCAATGGGCAGCTGATCGAAATCATCCGCCGCCGCGCCGAAGAGCTCTCGACCATGGAGCAGCTCGAGCACGCCGGCCTGACCCCGGGTGTCGACACCGAAGGTCTGCCCTGGGATGTCGCCGATACGTTGCCCGAAGATGCCTGGCTGTTTCCGGGCAAGGGCTATGCCGGCGCTCTGGAAGTGAATACCCCGGCGCGTTGGCTGGCGCTGCGGCCCAAACTGGAAGCCGAGGGTTTCCAGCTCGATTACGCCCCCAGTTTCCCGTTCGAAGTGTTGGAAGGCCCGGTACGCTGGTATGGCAACGCGGTAGAAGATGCCGACGATCACGCCTTCGATCTGGAAATCGGTATCGAAGTGGAAGGCAAGCGGCACAATTTGTTGCCGGCGGTCGCGCAGGCCTTGGCCGAACATCAGCTCAACCTGAGCCCCGCGCCGAACGAGCCCGAAGATGCCGTGTGGTATGCGCCGGTCGATGAGCGCCGCCGCGTACCGGTGCGCTTGAAAGAGCTGCGCGGCCTGCTCGCGCCGCTGGCCGAGTATCTGGAAAAGCCAAAGAAAAAACTGCACCTGCCACGCGTGCAGGCGGGCCGGCTGGAAGAGATCGTCGACGCCTTGCCCAGTGGTGGCGCGCTGGAGGCGCCGGAGCAGCTGCGCGGATTCACCGCGCGTCTGCGTGATGCCGCCGAGCGTGCCAGCGATGCGATTCCGCTCGGTCTCACCGTCGAACTGCGGCCGTATCAGCGCGAAGGTTTGCGGTGGTTGAATGCGTTGGCCGAAGCCGGTGTCGGCGGCGTACTGGCCGATGACATGGGCCTGGGCAAGACGCTGCAGTTGATTACTCATTTGCTGGCGCTAAAAGAGCGCGGCGAGCTGACCCAGCCCGCGCTGATCGTGGTGCCTACCAGCTTGATCCCGAACTGGCTGGCCGAGATCGCGCGTTTCGCCCCGTCGCTGCGCGTGCTCACGCTGCACGGCCCGCAGCGCGGTGGCGAGTTTGCCCAGCTGGGCGGGCAAGACATCGTATTGACCAGCTATGCCTTGCTGCCGCGCGATGTGGTCACCTTGCGCAAACAAGCCTTTGCCTTGATCGCACTGGATGAAGCGCAGCAGGTGAAAAACCCGCGCACCCAGGCGCGCCGCGCGGTACTGAGCCTGCGCGCACCACGCTGCATTTGCCTCACCGGCACGCCGCTGGAAAACCACCTGGGCGAACTGTGGTCGCAAATCGATCTGGCCGTGCCTGGCCTGCTTGGCGACGAAGGTGCGTTTCGCCGGCACTACCGCGTGCCGATCGAAAAGCAGCGCGATACCGAATGCCAGGAGCGCCTCAATCGCCGCCTCGCGCCGTTCATCCTGCGCCGGACCAAGGCTCAGGTGGCGAAGGAGTTGCCGCCGAAAACCGAGATTACCCGCCGGGTGGTGCTCGAAGGCCGCCAGCGCGAGCTATACGAAAGCCTGCGTCTGTCGCTGGCGGACGAATTGCGCGAGGTGATTGCCCAGCGCGGTATCGCGCACAGCGGCATCATCGTGCTGGATGCCTTGCTCAAGCTGCGCCAGGTTTGCTGCGATCCACGATTGGTCAAGCTGGAGGCCGCGCGTGGTGTGCGCGATTCGGCCAAGTTCGAATTGCTGATGGACATGCTGCCCGCCCTGCTGGCCGAAGGCCGCAAGGTGCTGCTGTTCTCGCAATTCACCGAAATGCTCAAGCTGATTGCGCATGAGCTGGATCACCGGCGCATCCGCTACGTCACGCTCACCGGTGAAACACGCGACCGCGCCGAGCCGGTGCGGCAATTCCAGGAGGGCGAGGTACCGCTGTTCCTGCTCTCGCTGAAAGCCGGTGGCGTCGGCCTCAACCTGACCGCCGCAGACACGGTGATCCACTACGACCCGTGGTGGAATCCGGCCGCCGAGGCGCAGGCCAGCGATCGTGCGCATCGTATCGGTCAGGACAAACCGGTCTTCGTATTCCGTTTGATTACTTCAGGCACCGTCGAAGAACGAATCGAAGAGCAGAAGGTACGCAAGGCGGAACTGGCCGAAGCGCTGCTCGAAGGCGGCGGTAGCCGTGAACGGCTCAGTTTCGAGCAAGAAGATCTGGACGCCTTGTTGGCGCCGGCCTCTTAGCCGCTTCAATCAACGAGCCCTGAGCGAGCTTCGCTTTCATCGCCCTGCAAGCTTGCAGGGCGTGGGTTTACTGATCGGCTACGGTGCGCGCGCGCAATAAGGCATCGACGGCTTGCTGCCACTCTGGCGAACCCGGCGTCGATTGCGGCGCTTCCTGATCGAGCTTCTGCTGCACAGCGCGATTCCATTCGTCTGAGCCGGGATCCGGGCCGTGACCGCCCCCATCGCCGATGCCGAGAGTTTGATCGACCCAGGCGTACCACTGCGGTGAGCCGAGTGCGGCGTGAGCCGGGCTAGATGGTGTCGCGGCCTGTGGCGATGGCGGCGCGGAGGGTGAGCAGGCTGCAAGTAGCAGTGCGAGGGTGAGGCTGGTAGCGAGTCGGCGCATGAGACGGCTCCTAACCGCTAATGCGGGCATCGAGATGAATCACACCTGACATGACGTGGGCGTTAACTGCGCGCCGCCACTTCGTCGATATGCAGCAACAGGTCGGCGGGATCTTCATACACGCGGAAGGCGCCGGCGTGCTCGAGCTCTTCCTGGCCATAGCCGCCCGAGAGCAAGCCGATGCCGAGCGAGCGGGCACGTTGCGCTGCAAGCATGTCCCAGATGCTGTCGCCGATGACCAGGGCTTGATGGATATCGCAATCGAGCCGCTGCGCGGCAGTGATAAACAAATCGGGATCGGGTTTGGCGTGGCGTACCTGGTCGCGGGTCACCACCGGTACTTTCGATGGATCGACCCCGAGTGCTTCAAGATTATGTGCCGCCGTTTGCATGCGGCCGCTGGTCGCGATGGCCCAGGGAATTTTCTGCTCGGTCAGAAAGGCCAGCAGCTCGCGTGCGCCGGGCAGCGGTTTGACCGAACCCTGAGTGGCTTGGCGGTTATAGGCTTCCGCATGCCAGTGGCGCAGACGGGTCAATCGTTCTTCGGTGATTTCCAGGCCGGTTTCGCGCAAGAGAATATTGGCGAACAGGCCGCCGCTCATGCCGATTTTGCGGTGAATCCGCCACACTGATAACTCGACCCCTTCTTTGTCCAGCGCCTCCTTCCAGGCGAGCACGTGCTGATAAACGCTATCGACCAGGGTGCCGTCGAGGTCGAACAAGAAAGCCGTATCGCTGCGGGCCATGAGGGGAGGTCTCCGTGGTGGGCTGAAGCAAGTGTCGCGCTACATCATGAAAAGCAAAAGCCATGCGCGGCAGGCGGCGATAACTCAGCAGCGCCCATAGCGCTGCGAGCAGCGCAAGCACAAACATCAGGGCGACAGAAAGAAACAGCGCCGCAAGCATAGGCATGCCGCAAACAGGTCCATCCTGCGCGGCCGCCCACTGCGCGAATGCGCGGCTTTGCATGGTGAAGTAGGCGGCCGGAAATACGACAGACAGGGCGCCGAGGATGAGCGAGGCCGATCGATAAGTCAGGCGCCTGCTCGCGGGTCGCTTGATGGCGTCATTCATGCCCGCGTATGTCCCTGCCAAAGAAGCCGCTTTGTCGTGTTGCGGCAGCCGGGCGGGTCGCCGCCGATATCACTTCAATGGAAAGGATTTATCCAGCTCCATCATGGCCAGCGCGGCAGCGCCCACCAGACCCGGTTCGGGATTCATGATCGCCTGGGTCGGGATATGTTCCATGGTGTCGCGGAAACGGCCCTTCGCCTCGAAGCGTTCGCGGAAATGCCCGCGTCGCTCCAGCCATGGCAGCAGGATCGGAATCAGGCCGCCGGTAAGGTAGACACCGTCCCAGGCGCCCATGGTCAACACCAGATCGCCGGCGACACTGCCGAAAATGCCGGCGAAGGTTTCCACCGTGCGCACGCAAATCGGATCGCTGCCGGCTTCGGCGCGCTGGGTAATGTCTTCCGGTTGCAACGGCTCGGGGGTCTTGCCCGCGATATTGCACACGGCATCGTAGAGATTGACCAAGCCCTGGCCGCAGATCAGTCGTTCATTGGAGACGCGGCCAAAACGCTGGTTGAGGTAATTGAGTATCTCGATGTCTTCCGGGCTGTGCGCCGCAAAGCCGGCATGACCGCCTTCGCTTTGCAGCACGCTGGCCTTGCCTTCGCGCATCAGCAGGCCGCCGACACCGAGCCCGGTGCCCGGCCCGACGATGGCAAAGGTTTGCTCTTCACGGCCGCTGATAACGGGTATTGGCAGGCTGCCGACAGAAACCAGGTCGGCCGGCTTGAGCAAAGTCACCGCCATACTTTGCGCGGCGAAATCGTTGGCCAGATGCACCGAGTCCATGCCCAGTTCGGCCTGCAGTTTGTGCGCGACGATCGACCATGGGTTATTGGTGATCTTCACCGTTTCGCCATCGCTGATGCGGCCAGCGGCAGCGATCACGGCGCGGCTGGCGCTGAGCCCGCTGTCGCTGAAATATTGGCGGATCGCCTCGGCCAGCGAGGTGAAGTCCTTCACCCGATAGCGCCGCACGCTGCCGTCAAGCAACGGTGCGCTGCGGTCGGGGTGGGTCAGCGCGAAGCGGACATTGGTGCCACCGAGATCGGCAAGCAGGGTCGGGGCGGCACTGGCGGAAAAGCTCATGGACAATCCTGGCAACGGGTCACTCAAGCCTGCGTCGGGTGGCAAGCAAGCCTTAAGCAGAGAGGCTTGCTTCGTCCAGCGCCGTGCCGTTGCTTTCGATCACCTTGGCGTAGAGTTTCGCCGTCGCTTTGGGCGTGCGCTTCTGCGTGGCAAAGTCCACATGGTACAGGCCAAAGCGCTTGGAGAAACCTAGGGACCACTCCAAATTATCCATCAGCGACCAGGCGTAATAGCCCTTGAGGTTCACTCCGGCCTCGATCGCCCGGTGCAATGCCTGCAAATGTTTGCGTAGATAACTGGTGCGCAGCGGGTCATCCAGCACCTCGGCCTCGGCCACCGGCGGATCGTAAAAAGCCGAGCCGTTCTCGGTGATGTACAGCGGGATATCGCCGTAGCGGCTCTTGAACCAGGTCAAGGTGTCGGTAAGGCCTTGCTCGAACACTTCCCAGCCGGTTTCGGTGTAGGTCTTGTTGGGCTGGCGCACCGGTGAGGCTCGCAGCGGATACTGCAGCGGATCGTTTTTCACCACGGCGCGCGTGTAGTAATTGATGCCGACAAAATCGACCTTTTGCTGGGTCAGCTTGAAGTCGTCGTCGGGGAAATCCGGCCATGCGTCGCCGAAGATTTCTTTCAACTCCGGCGGATAGCTGCCCAGCAGTGCCGGGTCAGCGAACTGCTCATTCATATAGGCGTGGGCGCGACGGGTGGCGGCCAGATCTTCGGGGCTGTCCGAGTGTGGATACTTCGGCTCGATATTGAACACCACGCCGATCTCGTGCTTGCCGACGCTGCGATAAGCCTGGATGCCGGCGCCGCTGGCGCGCATCAGGTTATGCGCGGCGATCGGCGCCTCGTACTTGCTGCGGTGGCCAGGGGCCAGCGCGCCATGCAGATAGCCGCCATCGGTGACCACCCAGGGCTCATTAAGCGTGGACCAGCGCTGCACGCGCCCGTCCAGCGCCTGGTACATCACGCTGGCGTAGTCGGCAAACCAGTGGGCGATATCGCGGTTGAGCCAGCCGCCGCGGTCATCCAGCGCCGCCGGCAGATCCCAATGGAACAGGGTGACGTTGGGAGCGATGCCGTTCTCCAGCAACTCATCGACCAGCCGCGAATAGAAGTCCAGGCCTTTGTGGTTGATCCGCCCAGTGCCTTCCGGCAGCACGCGTGCCCAGTTGATGCTTAGCCGATAGCCCCTCAGCCCCAGCGCCTTCATCAATTGCACGTCGTCTTTGTAGCGACGGTAGTGGTCGCAGGCGAGGTCGCCGGTGTCACCGTTAATCATCATGCCGGGGGTGTGGGCGAAGCGCTGCCAGATGCTCGGGCCGGCACCGTCGGCCAGCGGCGAGCCCTCGATTTGATAGGCCGAAGTGGCGGCCCCCCAGAGAAAGCCTTCAGGAAAACGGTAGCTACGGGTCATCGACGGGGTTCCCAATGCCGCATCGCGGCTTGATGTAAACGTTTACATTGAGAGAATATCCGATTGTTCTCGCTTGTGCAGCCGGTTTCGTGCCTGCGGGGTCATGGGTGGGCTTGGGCCTACTATCGAGATTCCCAACACCATGGCTGAGCCCACGGCTAGGCCACAGGAGATGTATGCATGGCCAGTGTCCGCCTCGACAAGCTGCGCAAGGTCTACCCGAACGGCCATGTCGGCGTCGACGATGCCAGCTTCGAGATCGCCGACGGCGAATTGCTGGTGCTGGTCGGGCCCTCGGGCTGCGGCAAGACCACCTTGCTGCGGATGATTGCCGGGCTGGAAGCCATTAGCGGTGGCAGCCTGAGCATCGACGGCCGCGTGGTCAATGAGGTGGCGCCGAAGGATCGCGACATCGCCATGGTGTTTCAGAACTACGCGCTGTATCCGCATATGACGGTGGCCGAAAACCTGGGCTTTGGCCTGCGCCTGCGCGGCCAGCCCAAGGCCGAGATCGAGCGTCGGGTGCGCGAGGCTGCGCAAACGCTGGAGCTGGAGCAGCGGCTGGATTCGCGCCCCGCCGCGTTGTCCGGCGGCCAGCGTCAGCGGGTTGCCCTGGGCCGTGCCTTGGTGCGTGACCCCAAAGTGTTTTTGCTGGATGAGCCGCTGTCCAATCTCGACGCCAAACTGCGCTTGTCGATGCGGGTAGAAATCGCGCGGCTGCATCGCCAGCTCAAGGCCACGATGATTTACGTCACCCACGACCAGATCGAAGCGATGACCTTGGGCCAACGCATCGTGGTACTCAACGGCGGGGTGATCCAGCAAATCGATACGCCGATGAATCTCTACGATCATCCGGCCAATGTATTCGTCGCGGGTTTTCTCGGCAGCCCGGCCATGAACCTGCTGCGCGGCACGCTGCAGCTCGACAACGGCTTCCAATTGATGACGGCGCAAGGCGTGTTGCAGCTTGGCGAACCGCCGCAAGCCAAAGCGCTGGAAGCATGGCGCGGCCGGGAGATCGTGCTCGGCTTACGCCCCGAGGATTTACAGCCGCGCGAAAACGCCGATGGCGCGTTGCTCAGCGCACAACTCGAAGTGCTTGAGCCGGTCGGCAATGAAGTCTTTCTCAACTTGCGTTACGGCGATCTGGCGCTGGTCTCACGCACACCGCCACGTCTTTTGCCGACACCGGGAAGCACCATCCATATCGGCTTTCAGCCCGAGCGATTGCATTTTTTCGATGCAGAGCAAGGCTTGCGCATTCAAGTCGGCGGAGCTGGCGCGCGAGCCTGAGTACGTGCATTGGGCTGTTGAAGTGGCGCAGCGGTCCAGCCTAAGGTCGATCGACCCGCGCTGGGCGATGCCATAAGGCGCCGGCATGAATCAGCTGACTGTTGCCATGAAGCCGTGGGCGTTCGTTGGGTCGATCCAGCCTGGAAGATCTGCCCCCATCGCAATGGGCGTTGCCGGCATGGGCGCATCGTCGTGCGATGTTGTCGCAGCAGGGGCAACTGGGCTTCGCATTTCGCGTTGCCTTTCAATGCGATGAGTGCGTTGAGCAAGGCCTGACCGTTGGGGCTGCCCAGGCCGGTGCACGGGTCCCAGCCGACCGCTGCCTGATAGCTGCCGTTATTGCCCTGGGTGATATCGCGAAACGGCGCGCTGCCGATTTGATAAAAAGCCGCATGCGGGTCACCCAGCGCGCTGCCGAGTTGCTGGTTCAAGCGGGCGATGAGGGCGGCCCACAAGGGTGCCACCGCACTGGTGCCGCCGATGACCTGGTCCTTGCCGTCCACCCGCACTTGATAACCGGTCAGCGGATCGGCATTGCCGGCCACATCGGGTACGCCGCGACCGGCATAACCATTCGTGGCCGTTGGCACGTTGACCTTGGCCTGGAAGGCCGGCAGCGGGAAATCGACGCTGACGCCGCCACCGCTGGCGCCTTCATTCGCCGCGGTTTCGTTCCATACCACTTCGCTTTGAATATGCCCGTTGCTGGCCTTCAGCCGGGTGCCGCCGCAAGCCAGCGCGTACGGGCTGGAGGAGGGGAAATCCACATGCGGCTGACCACCGCTGACGCCATCGCTGGAACCATCGTCGCCGGCGGCGACGATGACGGTGACGCCCACTGCGGCGGCGTCTTGCAAGGCGGCCTGCATCGCAGCGAGCGACTGTGTGCTCCAGTTGCTTTCGGGGCCGCCCCAGCTAATCGAAATAATCGATGGCTTGTAGGTGGTGTCATGCGCGGCGTGCGAGATGGCGTTGTAGAAACCTTGATCGGTGTTCGGTGCGAAGTACACCACCAGCTTGGCTCCGGCGGCGAGTGCACCGGCGACTTCGATATCCAGCATCACCTCGCCGTCGGCCTGGCCTCCCGGTTGGCTTTTACCGCCATCGACCGACACCGCACTCAACGAGGGCGTAGCGATGCCCAGCCCGCTGAAGTAGTGCTGCAGATCGGCGCTGCTATAGCCGCCGCCCAGCTCGATCAAAGCGATGGTCTGGCCACTGCCATCGGTGTTGGCGGGAAACTGGTAGAGCTGACCCAGTTGCGGTGGCGTGTAGCTGGTGCTCGGCTGCGCCTGGGGTTTACGAAATTGCGCTCGGGCAATCGGCCGCAGATCCAGGCCCAGCACGGCCATCACTGCCGGCGACAAGGCCGTCGGCAGGCTCGGTGCCTGCGCACTGGCGGTGAACTGGCTGCCATCGGCGCGCTGGTAATGCCCTAGCTCCACACCGAAGGCGCGTTGCAAGGCCTGTACCGAACCTTGCAAATGCAGCGTGCGATGCGACACATGGCAGGCGGTTTCCTGCAGCCCGTGTTCGCGCGCGAAGCCGCGCAGGCTTTCCACGTCGGCCGGGTCGGCGCCGTAGTGCGCGGCGTAGGTTTCGCGCTGCCAGGACGGTGGCTGCGGCCACGCCGCGGCGGAGGGCGATTTGCCCTTGCGGCGCAAAACCACGGTCACCGCCAGCGAGGCGTGAGGATCGTGCGGGCCGAGGTAGCGGGCATCGGCTGGCAGTTTCCAGTGAGTGCGTTCGTTCATGACGGGCTCTCTTGGCGAGTGGGATGCAGGATGCGCTGAGCAGCGTATCGATGCGATGTTTCGAACGTTACGCGTTCATGCATGCGCCGCGATGCTTTCTCCCGCGCCTTGATGCGCGAGCACACCTTGCTCAGCAGCGATCTGATCATGGTGGCGTTTGTGATCGAGGGCGAAGGGCAGCGCGAGCCGGTGCCGTCGATGCCAGGGGTGGATCGGCTCTCGATCGACGAGTTGCTCAAGCTGGCCGGGGAGTGCGTGCGGCTGGGCATTCCGGCGCTGGCGTTGTTTCCATCGCCGGACCCCGCGGTAAAAACCGAAGACGCCCGCGAAGCATGGAACCCGCAGGCGCTGATGCAGCGGGCAACGCGCGAACTGAAAGCGAAATACCCCGAGCTGGGCCTGATCGGCGACGTCGCACTCGATCCTTACACCACGCACGGCCAGGACGGCTTGATTGACGAGCACGGCTATGTGATGAACGAGCCCACGGTCGAGGCCTTGATCAAAATGTCATTGGCCCAGGCTGAGGCCGGCATGGATTTCGTCGCCCCGTCGGACATGATGGACGGGCGCATCGGCGCGATCCGCGATGCGCTGGAAGAGGCCGGCTATATCCACACCCGCATTCTCGCTTACTCGGCCAAGTACGCCTCGGCGTTCTACGGCCCGTTTCGCGATGCGGTGGGTTCGGCCGCCAATCTGGGCAAGGGCAACAAGCACACCTATCAGATGGACGTCGGCAACAGCGACGAAGCGTTGCGCGAGATCGAACTGGACATCACCGAAGGTGCCGATGCAGTGATGGTGAAGCCGGGCCTGCCGTATCTGGATATCGTGCGGCGCGTGAAAGACAGTTTCGGCGTGCCGACGTTTGTCTATCAGGTCAGCGGCGAGTACGCGATGATCAAGGCTGCCTCACTCAATGGCTGGCTGGACGAGCGCGCGGTGGTGCTGGAGTCGCTCACCGCGATGAAGCGCGCCGGTGCCGATGCGATTCTTAGCTACTTCGCGATCGACGCGGCACGCTGGTTGCGCGGGGAGTAGCGGCTATTCCCGCTCGCCCACGGGCAGCAGGGTTGGCTTGAGCGGTGGCTGTATTTGCCTTGTCGCGCGGCTACCGCTAAACCGCTCCCGCAGGCGCAGAAAGGGTCGCTCCAGCACTAGGTACAGCAAGCTGCCCACACTGAGTGTGGCGACGGCATAGGTGGCAAACGCGAGTGCGCCGTGTCCTTCGAGGGATGCGGCAAAGGTGCTTTCAACCAGATGAAAGACAATCTTATGGCTGAGATACAGGCTGTAGGAGATCAGCGCGATCCAGCCGGCCCCCGGCACGCGCACGGTGCCGAGCAAGCCCTGGGCGCTGCTGGCCGCGGCCACCAGCAAGGCAAGGCCAGTCGAAAGCAGGGGGTAGCCCAGCACCGAAGGCCAGAAGCCGGTGCGGTCCTGAAACAGCCAGATCGCCGCGGCGACCACGGCCAAGCCACCCAGCATCAAGCGATTGGCGTTGGCTTGAAGGTGCGCCCAAAGTAGCGGTCGATAGGCTTTGATGGTGGCCAGGACCACCCCGGCGAGCAGGCCATCAAGACGGGTATAGGTGGGGTAATAAATGCCTTCGACAAAGCGCAACCCGAAACGCCCGTCATCCAGGTCACGCACCGGCGCCATGCTGTACTGCCAGACATAGCCGCGTAGGGCCATACCGGTGATGACCAGGGCGACGCAGATGGCGATGAATCTGGCGGTGGAGGGGCGCCGTGTCAGCCACCAGGCCAGCCACGGAAACAGCAGATAGAAATGCTCCTCGACGCATAGCGACCACAGGTGCGAGAACGCCTTGTTGTGTTGGTAGTCGATCAAAAAATTGAGCGTGAAGGTGAGGAACTGCCACAGCGGCTGGATCCCCGCTGCCTCGCGACATGCGGGCCACATGAAGTACAAGGCCAGCATCAGCCACAACACAGGCAGCACGCGGAAGGCGCGACGCAGATAAAAGTCGGTAAAAGACAGTGGCTCACCGCGGCTCAGCGGCTTGAGCAATTGTGAGCCGATCAGATAACCACTGAGCACGAAGAACAAATCGACGCCCATCCAGCCGTAGTTCTGCAGCATCGCAAAGCGTTCGCCGATGCCGCCGACGATGTACGAGTGAAACAACATCACCCAGACGATGGCGATGGCGCGCAATAGATCGAGGCCGGGCAGGCGCTGCATTGCATTCCCTTGCATAGGGTCGTAGATCGAGGACTTGAATGGATCGGCGGCGACAAGGCTCATGCCAGCCGTACGCGTCACTTTAGCGGCGATGACGAGAGCATTTATGGCTTTTATCCGGCCATGCAGGGCTTCGACGTAGGTGCGGCTGGCGCGCAGGGGCGTGCCATCGCGCAGCCGCAGCAGCACATCGCGGTTGGACAGCGCTTGCAGTTCGGCAATCCGCTCGATGCAGACAATGGTCGATCGGTGGATCCGCACAAACCGCAAGGGGTCGAGCCGGCCAGCCAGCTGATGCAGGGTTTCGCGCAGCAGGTGCAACTTGTTGCCGACATGCAGGCCGGCATAGTCACCGGTCGCTTCGATCCAGTCGATCTGCGCCACATCGACAAAGCTGATCCGGTTGCCGGTACGCACGGTAAATCGACTGGCGTAGGCGGGAGCATCGGTGCGGGCGGCCAGCCAGGCGTCGACGCCGGTGCTCGTGCGTGGGTGGTGGCGGTTGGCGTGCGTTTGCCGTGCGCGGTCCAGCGCTTCGCCAAAGCGATCGTCGTCGATCGGCTTGAGCAGGTAATCGAGCGCATGAATTTCAAAAGCGCGTATGGCGAACTGATCGTAAGCGGTCAGCAGAATCGCCATTGGGCGTTGCTGTGGCGATAGCGTGCCCAGCGCTTCCAGCCCGCTGATCCCCGGCATCTGCACATCCATGAAAACCAGGTCAGGTGTTTGCGCCAGCATGGCGGCCACCGCCGACTCGCCGTCGCCGCACTCACCGATGACTTGCATGTCGGCATGGCTGGCCAGCCGTGTGCACACGCCACTTCGAGCGAGTGGCTCGTCGTCAACGACGAGCACACGCAAGATGCCGCCGGACGTCATGGCGCTAGCGCCTGTACCGTCGTCGACGCAGCCAAGCCGGGCCGGAACGGCAGCTCGATGCTGACGGCATAACCGCCGTCATCGGTGGGTCCGTAGGCCATGTGGTAATCGCTGGGATAGAGTTTTTCCAGTCGTTCGCGCACGTTGCGCAAGCCGATGGCCGAGGGGCGATGCTCGCGCTGACTTTGCCCGGAGTTTGTGCTCGCACCGTCGTTGCGTATGCGTAGCTGCAGTCGGTCTTGCATGCGGCTGATATGAAGATCTATCCGTCCAGGTTCGCGCCGTTGCGCGATGCCGTGGCGAATGGCATTTTCGACCAGCGGCTGCAGCAATAGATAAGGCACCAGGGCGTGCAGCGAATCCGGGCCGATCTGCATGCCGATGCTAAGTCGCGATCCCAGCCTGGCTTTTTCGATATCCAGATAATGCTCGGTCAGTGACAACTCATCGGCGAGTGCCACCTCGTGGTTGTCGCCGCCCTCCAGGGTGGCGCGGAGAAAATCCCCCAGCCGGGCAATCATGCGGGTGGCGTCGCGCGAGCGCCCCTCGACCACCAAGCTCGAGATGGCATTCAAGGTATTGAACAGAAAATGCGGATGCAGCTGGTAGCGCAGCGCGCGCAGTTCGGCATCGCGGGCAAGCGAGGTGGCCATCAGCACCCGTTGCTGTTCGTGCTTGAGTTCGAAGTAATACGCGATGACGGCATGAATCGCGCAGAAGGCGATCAGCGCCAGCCAGCAGCCGTCCAGGCCACTGAAAATCCGCGACCAGAGAAACGATGGCAATTGACCCCAGGCAACGGCCATCCGCTGCGCGATCACGCTGTTGACCAGGGATAACAGGTAGGTCAACGAGAGCAAGACGAGAATCGCCAACCACCATGGCATGTGCCGTCGCCACAGGCCGCGTTGCAAGGCGGTCAGCGGTATCGTCCAGATCACATAGGCCACCGCGTAAAGCGCGCGATATGCGCCGGCATGCCCATGGCCGAGGTCGGGCAAGGCCATCACCGCCATACATAGAGTGACCGGCAGGCCAGCCAGTATCGGCAACCAGAACGGCGGTAAAGCCACGCGGCTGTCGGCGGGTGCGGGGGCTTTCATGCCGGCATCGACCCTGGTCTTGCCGAGCACCGCCGCGACGATGGCTTCATGTTCTTCTCTGCAATCTGGCTACGGGCATGTGCCGCCGAAGTGTGCCAGAAACGGTTGCCAAGAGGCCTGCAGCCTGCGCGCACTTCGCGGTGGCGCCATGCTTGTTGCAGATGGCACAAGCCCGGCCGCGTCAGGGGTTGCGGTACGGCTCAGCGCCGCATGCTTTGCGCTGAGCCGTGCCTTGTATGCGGTGAAACGGTGGCTTGTGGGCCGGCGTTACGCGGCTTACACGTACTGCGCGATGCCGTTGCCGAAGGACCAGTTCTCTTTTCCGGTTTCCAGCAAGTTGATGAAGAGGTCCTCAGGGCGCAGACCCGGATCGACGGCGAGCACTTCGGCCATACGCCGGTATAGCGCCTGCTTTTGCTCCACCGTGCGTGAGTTGTTGCAGGCGATTTGCACGATGACCAGATCATCACCGCGCGCGATGTCCATATAACTGGGGTCGTAGTCGAATTCCTCGGCGTCGTGCTGGCTGATCAAGATGAAGCGGTCGTTCTCGGGCACGTTAAATGTTTCGCGCATGGCGCGGTAAATGCCGTTGCGCAAGCCGGCAAGATACTTCGGCGATTTGCCACGGCGCAGGGCGATACGGACGAGAGGCATGGGGTTTTCCTTGAGGTGTGCTGGTTGAGCGGGCAATCAGCCCGTGACGGCAGGCAGGGATAGGTGGCCGACCTCGTATAGCTGCCGGTCTTCGCGGGCGAGGCCGGCACGTGGTTCAGCCCACAGGCGAAAGCGCAACAGCGACCAACGGGTCGGTTCGAAGGCCGTCACCGTGGCGAGGGCGCCCTGCGATACATCACGCTGCGCGACTTCGTTTTCTTGGCGGCGAAGTTCATCGAGCGAGGTATATGCCGGTATCGCGGTGATTTCACGCGTGGCGCAGACCGCCTTGGATAGATCCGGTGACAGCTTGGCCTGCCACACCGACCAGGTTTGTATCGACGGCCAGCCGAAGGCCTGGGTGAGCGCGGCGAACGTCTCGCTGCCGAGAAACGCGTTCATGCCTTCGCTGTCGTCCCAGAGATAGAACGGCGCATACAAATTGTCGCGCGTGGGCAATGTGGGCCTGTTGCGGTCGGCACTGAGGTAGGCCTTGAAGCGCAGCTTGGGAAAGCCGTCCAGCAAATGGCCCTTGCTGGCAATGCGTTGCCGGATGATGCTCATGTCGTAGTCGGCTGGCAGCACAAAGCTGTATTGCATGGCGATCATGTCGCGCTCACTCCTGCTCGGCAATCAGCGTGCGCAGCACGTTGAGCGCGGATACCGCTGCCGGCCAGCCCGCATAAAAAGCCAGGTGGGTGATCAGCTCGACCAGTTCGTCCTGGCTGATGCCGTTATCCCGTGCGCGGCGCAGGTGAAAAGGCAGTTGCTCGGTGCGGTTCAGGGCAATCAGCGTTGCCACGGTGGCCAGGCTGCGATCGCGCGGGGCCAGGCCCGGACGTTGCCAGACATCGCCAAACAAAACCTGGTCGGTCAGCTCTGCCAGTTTGGGGGCCAGGTCGCCCATGGCTTGTTGGCCGGTTGCTGCGTTGGTGCTCATCGGGGTTCTTCCTGAGGTCTTGACGCTGGCTACAGTAACCGGACAATTCGATCCTGAAAATCGGGAAATATAGAATATTCAATTCATAAAATCGGGATGATTGCCATGCGCCGGGTAACCTTCGATCTGGATGTGCTGCGCAGCTTTGCGCTGGGCATGGAGCTGGGCAGTTTTGCCAAGGCCGCCGATCGGCTGGGTCGCTCTACCTCAGCGGTAAGCGCGCAGCTGAAAAAGCTGGAGGAGCAGGCCGGTACGCCGATTCTGCGGCGGCTGGGCCGCGGCATGGCGCTGACCGAGGCCGGTGAAATCATGCTGACTTATGCGCGCCGCCTGCTTGAGCTTAACGACGAGGCCGCGGCAGCGATTCATGGCGGCGAACTGGAGGGCTGGATTCGCCTGGGCATGCAGGAAGATTTTGGCGAAGTGCTGCTGCCGGAGGTCTTGGGACGTTTCGCACGGGCTCACCCCAAGGTGCGGATCGAGGCGCGCATCGCCCGCAATACGGAGTTGCTCGATCGGGTCAGTTCGGGACGGCTGGATCTGGCGCTGGCCTGGGATGCCGGCCATGGCTTGCCGCAGGTACAGCACCTCGGCGAGGTGGCGATGTGCTGGATCGGACCGGCTCAGTCAGCGGGCCAGTGGCAGCGCGACAGTGGCGAACCGCTGCCGCTGGTGACCCTGGAAGCGCCGTGCATCTTGCGTACGGCCGCTATCGATGCGCTCGACCGCGCCGGCATTCCGTGGCGGATCGCCTTTACCAGTGCCAGCCTGGCGGGCATCTGGGCCGCGGTGGCGGCGGGTTTGGGGGTGGCGTTGCGCACCCCCATTGGCCTGCCCGCTCATGTGCGCCCATTGGCTCCGTATGAGGCCGAGCTTCCGTTGATGTCCACGCTGGGTTTGCATCTGCATCGTGCCGAAGCGGAGCCGGCTGCCGCGATCGCCCGGCTGGAAGAGATCATGCTGCAGGGCTTGCATCAGTTCGCCGGGCTTGCCCATCGATGATGATGGACGCTGCGACATAAGCTGGCGCGTGGCGTTCGTTGAGCCGCGTGCGCGTGAAATAATCGCCCTACTACGAGTCGAGCCGCGAGCGCATGGACAATCATCATTTTCTACAGACGGCGCTGGTGTTCTTGCTGGCCACGGTGATTGCCGTGCCGTTGACCAAGCGTTTCCGGCTGGGGTCGGTGCTCGGCTATTTGATTGCCGGGGTCATCATCGGTCCGCAGTTGCTGGGGCTGGTGGGCGACACCGCCGGTGTCGCCACGATCTCCGAGTTCGGCGTCGTGCTGATGTTGTTCGTGATCGGCCTGGAGCTTTCGCCGCAGCGTTTATGGGTGATGCGGCGTGCGGTTTTCGGCACCGGCATGTTGCAGGTGCTCAGCTGCAGCCTGGTGATCGGTATCGCCAGCTATTACTTTTTTGGGCTGACGGTGCACGCGGCGGCGATTATCGGCGGCTGCCTGGCCTTGTCGTCGACCGCCTTCGGTTTGCAGATTCTGGCCGAGCGCAAAGAGGCGGGCTCGGCCTATGGGCGGCAAGCCTTTGCCATCTTGCTGTTTCAGGACCTGGCGGCGATCCCGCTGATTGCCGCCGTGCCGCTGCTGGCCAGCTCCGACTCGCCGCATGGTTTCGATTTACAGCAAGGTCTGCGCACGGTCGGCGCGATTGTTGCGGTGGTGGTGGGTGGGCGTTATCTGCTGCGGCCGGTGTTTCGGTTTGTCGCACGCGCCAAGGCGGTCGAGGTTTCCACTGCCACGGCGTTGATGGTGGTGATGGGTACGGCTTGGTTGATGGAGCTGGTCGGCGTGTCGTCGACGCTGGGCGCGTTTCTGGCTGGCGTACTGCTGGCCGATTCGGAATACCGGCACGAACTGGAATCGCATCTGGAGCCGTTCAAGGGCCTGCTGCTGGGCCTGTTTTTTATCAGCGTCGGCATGTCGATGGATGTGTCTCTGCTCTTGCATCAACCGTTGCAAGTCGCGGCCTTGGTGTTGGCGGTGTTGCTGGTGAAGGGCGTGCTGCTATGGCCGCTGGGGCGCATCGTGGGCTCACTCAGCCGCGCCGATGCGTTGCGTCTGGCGGTGCTGCTGGCCTGCGGCGGCGAGTTTGCTTTCGTGGTGCTCAAGCAGGCCAGCGAGCAGGGCTTGATCAATCTGTCGCAGCACAGCTTGCTGGTGCTGGCGATTACCTTGTCGATGGCGTTAACGCCGTTGCTGGTGATGCTGACGGCCAAGCTATTCGATATGAAGGCGAAGAAGTCGACTCGCGAATACGATCAGATCGACACTGAAACGCCGCGCGTCATCATCGCCGGATTCGGTCGCATGGGACAGATTGTCGGTCGCGTGCTGCGCGCGCAGCACATACCCTTCGTGGCGTTGGAGTCGTCGGTGGAGCAGATGGATACGCTGCGCCGCTTCGATGCTCAGCGCAGCAATACCTCGATCTTTTTCGGCGATCCGGCACGTCCCGACATGCTGCGCGCCGCGCAAGCGGACCGGGCGGAAGTCTTCGTGCTGGCGACCGATGATCCCGAAGCCAATCTGCGCATCGCGCGGTTGGTGCGGCGCCAGTATCCCCATCTGAAATTGATTGCGCGGGCGCGTAATCGCCAGCACAGCTTCAAGCTGATGGACCTGGGTGTGGACGAACCCGTTCGCGAGACGTTTCATTCCAGTCTCAAGATGACCCGCAAGACGCTCGAGGCGCTAGGCCTTTCGAGCGAAATGGCGGCTGATCGGGTGGAGCGGTTTCGGCAGCACGACGTCAAAGTATTGAAAGCGCAGTATCTGGTTTTCGATGACGAAACGCGCATGGTGCAAACCACCCAGGAGTCGATGAACGATTTGCTGCATTTGTTCGACGCGGATGACGAACCCAGTGCAGAACGCGACCGTGAACAATCCACACCCGAACCGCTATCCGATCAAGGTTGAGCACGCGTTGTAACAACGCGCGCTACTGGCTCGTTGTAGGCTGTGCGCAAGGCGGCTGGATGCGGCTGAAGGGGCTTGGCGTAGCGTAAAAAATTGCGCACGAATTCGTAAGTAATCGCATGCTTGCCAGCGGATGCAAATCGGCTGGCGCGGCAAAGCGTGCGGTAAGCGAAATCAGCCATACATGGCGCTGTATTCAGCGCAATTCATCCGGGGATGTCGATGTCAATCACGCATAGTCCGGTGGTGATCCGCTTCGGTCGCCTTGGCGACGTGTTGCTTTTACAGCCTTTACTGCAAGAGCTGCATCGGCGCTATGGCATGCCGTGCCGCTTGCTCGCAGTGGGCTCGTGGCCCGCGCCGTTGTACGCCAAGCAGCCGGAAGTGTGCGAAGTGATTGCGCTGAAGGCGGCGCACCGGCCGTTGTTGTTAAGCATGCAGCGTTGCCGTGCGGTGTTGTCGCTGCGAGGCATGCTGGCCTTGGCCGGTATCCCCGACGATCACTGCGTGTTTATTACCGACATGCCGTTGCTGCGCGAGATGCATTGGGTCGACCGTTTGCTGGCATTCGGCAGGCAGACGCCTAAGGCATTTGCGGCGATGAGTGCGCCCCAGGCGGCGGCGGTGGCGGCGCCGCGATTACATGTTTGCGCAACCGAGTGTGCGGATTGCGAGCATTGGCTGGATGCCCGCGGCTTACATGGTCATCCGCTGGTGCTGTTGCAGCCGGCGAACAAGCGCACCATGCGCTGGAACGGCGTACGCCAAGCCGATGACGACGATAAATCCTGGCCGGTCGAGTACTGGGCGGGGTTGGCGCGAGCAGTGCTTGAGCGCTTACCGGGTGCGCGCGTGTTGCTATGCGGCTCACCGGCGGAAGCGGCTTACCTGGAAACCATACGCAAAAGCAGTCACGACCCGGCCGTCATCACGGTCGCTGGTGAATTGCCGTTGGGGCGCTTAAAGGCCTTGTTAGCGGTAGCGCACAGCATGATTTCGGTGGATACCGGGCCGGCGCATATGGCCGCTGCGGTGGGCTGCCCGTTAGTGGTTTTGTTCGGCTCGGGCTCGCCGGTGCAATGGACACCGCGCAGTGCTTGTGAAAGCGCGGTGACGGTGCTGGGCGGGCCGCCGCTTAGCCATCGGGTGGACGCGATCAGCCTGGAGCAAGTCGTTGCTGCATGGCAGCAACTGCCGTTGCGGATGGCGGGGTTGCCAGAGTCTGTACACCAATCGGCCGGCTTGACCGTTAGTGGACACTTCGCCGGCTAAACCGGCTGATATAGCATCGACCCTATGCATGACATGGCATTCGCACAAGTTCCGTCTAGCTCAGCTGCAAATGCTGTAAATACTGCTCTCAGCCCCGTGGTGATCCGTTTCGGTCGACTTGGCGACACGGTTTTGTTGCAGCCGCTGCTGCACAAATTACATCTGCGATACGGCCGGCCCTGCCGCTTGCTGGCATTGGGAGGCTGGCCGCCAGCGCTTTATGCCGGGCAGCGCGATGTGTCCAGGGTGATTACCTTTCGCACTCAACACCGGCCTTTATGGATGAGCCCGTTGCGCCTGCGTGCGGCCCTCGCACTGCGGCGCATGCGCGAGGCACCGTTTTACATTTGCGAGCCGGATCTGCGTACGCGGACCAAGGTGCGCCCGATGCTGGCGTTGGCCGGCATTCCCGCCGAGCATTGCGTCTTCATCGAAGACATGCCCTCGCAGCAGGACGAGCATTGGGCCGATTGGCTGGTGCGCTTCGGCGAGGCGACGCCGGCCGCTTTCCGCGAAACGCATGGCAAGAAAGTAGCTTCCGTGCGCGCTGCGCCGCAATTGCTCGCCAGTGCGGCTGAGCGCAGTGACTGTGACGCCTGGTTGTATGCGCGCGGTCTGAATGACAGGCCGCTGGTGCTGTTGCAGCCAGCGAACAAACGCACCATGCGCTGGAATGGCGTACGCCACGCCGATGACGACGATAAATCCTGGCCGACCTCGCGTTGGGCGGCGCTGGCGCGTTCGATCATCGACCACCTGCCCGGCGTGCGGGTGATGTTATGCGGCGCGCCGGCCGAGGCCCGCTATCTGGATTCGATTCAGCAGGCGGCCGCTCATGCCGCGGTTTCAGTGGCGGCCAGCGATTTGCCGTTAGGCCGGTTGCGGGCGCTACTTGAAGTGGCGCACAGCATGGTCTCGGTCGATACCGGTCCCGCGCATTTGGCCGCGGCCATGGGTTGTCCGCTGGTGGTGCTGTTTGGTTCGCGCCTGCCGTCGCAATGGGCGCCGCGCGGCAGCAACGATAACGCGGTAAAGGTACTGGGTGGATTACCCGCGATTCGCCGCGTGGATGAAATCGAAACGGCGCAAGTGATGGCCGCCTGGCGCCATTTGCCAACGCGCCGATAACTGCCCGCAATCGGCCAGAATCCGGTAAGGGGAACGCCCGCTCATCGCATCAGTATGCGCGGCACCATCCCTCATTCAACGCAAGGAAGCGCTTATGTTCCGCTCTCCCGCCCTGTCGGTTGCCGCGCTGTTGTGCGCATTCGGCGTATCCGTGGCACATGCCGAACAACTGTCGGTGCAGGTCCTCAGTGCCACGGTGAAGGACCAGAAAATCGAAAACGCCAACGTCATCGTGCAGAAGAACGGTGCGCGTTCGGTGCAGACCACTACCGATGTGCAAGGTCAGGCGCGGCTGGTCAGCGAGTTTGCCGATGATGCCAATGCGCTGATCATCGTGAAAAAGCCGGGCTATTCCGATCTGGTGGCGAAATGCCCATGCACGGGCATGACCTATGCGCTTAGCCCGGTGATGCAAAGCCTCGACGGCATGCGCATCGTGCTCACCTGGGGCGCTACGCCGCGCGATCTGGATTCGCATCTGGTCTATCCGGGCGGCAATATCTATTTCGGCAAAAAGGTCGGCGCGGATGCCAATCTCGATGTCGACAATACCCAAAGCTACGGTCCCGAGACGATTACTGTCGAGCGCAAGCACAGCGGTCAGACCTATGTTTACGCCGTGCACGATTTCACCGACATCAACCGTCCGGCGAGTACGGCGCTATCCAATAGCCAGGCCAAGATCCATGTTTATATCGGCGAGTCGCTGGTGCGCACTTACTACGTGCCGACCGGTAAGCAGGGCAATCTGTGGACGGTGTTCCGCATTACCGGCGAGGGCGAGTTTCAAGACATCAACACACTTAGCGGCGTAACGGTAAGCGATCCGGCCAATGTGCTGGGCGAGATCGATCATTACGGCGATGAGCACACGACGGTCGTTGCCGCCAATCAGCTCATCGATGAAGCCAGTGCCCGTGCGCTGAATGCGCAAGGCGAGCGGGCGTATCACGCCGGTGATTTGAATGCTGCCATCGACGCCGTACGCCGCGCGGTCGACGCCGATCCCAACTATGGTCAGGCCTATAGCAATCTGGGCTTGTTCTATCAGAAGGCCGGCCGTAGCGCCGAAGCCATCTGGGCGGCGCGCAAGGCGATCGCACTGGCCAGTGGTGCAAGCGCGTCGACGGTGCGCGCCAGCTCGTACTACAACATTGGTCGCCTGTACGAAGACGCGGGTGATTTGCAGCAAGCGCGGGATAACTACCAGTCGGCCAAACAGTCGAAAGCCAATCCGGTCTACGACAAGGCGATCGAACGCGTACGCAGTAAGCAAGCAGCTTGAATGGAAGGAGCTGCCCATGGATGGGCAGCGGGCAGGGACGCCCACACCATCATCACGGGAGGGTCAGATGAAAGCCGCCGCTGTTGTCATGCTTTTATGGTCGGCGCAAAGCTCTGCGCCCTTGCTCTATTCGGGCATAGCGGACGACCGCTCCAATGAGGTCAAGCATGGCCTTTATGACATAAGAGAAGCAGCACGCGCTTTTCTTGTCCAGCAGAATTCAAACAACAAGACACACTGGCAGGCGATGGATCCAAATCTGAAGGTTCTGGTTTCACGATGCGCCGTTCCTCTGACCGCCGCCTGGGTGCCCAGAAGCTACGGCTTGTCTCATCTCAGTGTCTGGGTCATATGCACAAAAACCGTCAATAAAGACGAGAAAGCATGGAAGGTGCCCGTGCCGGTGGCAGCGGTTGGTGGCACCGGAAACTAGCGAGATTCATCGACACCTGGCGTGTCTTTACGGGGCTGTGGTGTAGTCCCACCCATTTGTACAAGGAGTTCGCGATGCGATCGCGCTGGTTGATGATGCCGTTGCTGTTGTCGTTGTTGACTGGTGCGTTGCATGCGGCAGGGCCGCAGCTGGTCGCCGCACCCCAGCGTGATCTCTGGCCCGATTCGCTAGGCTCCAACGCCGGCTTCGATCGCGCCTCGCGCGCGGAGTTGTTGGTGTTTGCCCCTGCGCTGGCCGAAAGTGAATCCATGGATGCGGCGACCTTGATGACACGCTTGAAGATCAAGCAGGTCGATGAGGCTTCCGTCGCTCGTCTGCGCAAGCAGTGGTGGCAGCGTTTGCTGCTGAACTATCAGGCGGCATCGGCAGCTTGCGTAAGCAGCGAGCCGTTTTGCCTGCCAGTGCACGATCTGGACGGCTTTCGAAAAGCCGCCGTGGGCTTTACTGCGCCGGCCGAGGCGCGTTACGCATCGTGGTACGACAACGCGCTGACATTTCATCGCACCTATCTCGATGAACTGCTACGCCTGGCAGCCTTGTTTCCGCGCACCAATAGCGAAGTCGATGTGTTTTCGCCGCGTGAGATCACCGGCAGCGATTGGCCGGATCGCCATTTTCAGCTGAGTTTCGACGATGGCCCCACCGCGATCGGCGGCGGCACCGACCGGCTGGTGACGATGCTGCGCGAGCATCAATTGCACGCGCTGTTCTTTGTGCTGGGTGAGCGCCTCCAACCGCGTCTACAAGCCGCTGGGCGTGACGCGATGGCGCAGACCTATAAGGGCATGTGCGTGGGCGCGCATGGCTGGGAGCACAAATCGCATAGCGGTTGGCCGCAGTGGCAGGATTCGGTCATCCGCAGTACGGCATTGATCCAGGCCCAGTTGCCTGAGGTGCAGTCACCCTGGTTTCGGCCACCATTTGGTCAGCGGCGTGCCGACAGTGCGGCGTTCTTCCAGGCGCAGGGTCTACGCGTGGCGTTGTGGAATATCGACTCGCAGGACTGGAACAGCAAGGTCGATGCCGACCAGGTTCGGCAGCGCGTGCTGACCTTGATGCTGCTCTGGCGTCGTGGCGTGATTCTGTTTCATGACATTCACGACAAGGCGCAGCAGGCGGTGCCGTGGCTGTTGCAGCAGACGCATGATGCCGGGGTGGTGTGGACCGACTGCCATGATTTGGACGGCTGATTTACTGGCCTGATTTTTTGCAATGCTGATGTTTTGTCGTCAGACCCCGCCCCCTCCCCAGCCCTCCCCTGCAAGCAGGGGAGGGAGTTCATTGAGGCGGGGTTTGCTTTGCTCCTCCCCTTGCATGCAGGGGGAGGCTGGGAGGGGGTGGCGGCTTGCCGCCGTCGCTAACGCCAGACCGACATGCTCAATCCGCCGGCTGCGCCGGTTGCCGCAACATCTGCCGCACGCTAGGGATGGCCCCAGTGCGTGCAGTCAGTTCGTGCGCGATATCGATATAGCCGAGCTGACGCGCCACGTCGGCTGCGGTGCGGCCGAACGCATCCACGGCGCTGCGGTCAGCGCCTCGCGCCAGCAGCACGCGCGCTGGCGGCAACAGGGCGTGCATGGCGCAGGCATGCAGTGCGGTTACGCCGCGTTTGTCGGCGTGTTCCAGTTGCGCGCCGGCGTCCAGCAACACCGGCAGCAAGGCGCCGATATGGGTGGCATCGCAGGCGCTGCCGGGGCGTTGTTGTGCACCAAGCAAGAACAAGAGTGCGGTGGTGCCTTCGTTGTCGGCGCGATTGATCTCGGCATCGCGCTTGAGCAGCGTGTCGAACAAGCGATGCGCACGCAGGCTGTCGTTGTGCTCAAAGCCAAATTGCGCCGCGGCATGCAGGGCGGTTTGGCCGCGCGTATCGACGGCATTGATGTCGGCACCGGCGTCGAGCAGCTTCTCGACGATTTCCGGATAGCCCATGCCGGCGGCAACCATTAATGCGGTGGCTTCGCTGGGCAGGCGTTGATCGGCACTGACGCCGCGCTCAAGCAACAACGCAACCAGGGTTTCGCGCCGCGCGGCGACCGCTGCGGCCAGCGGGGTCATGCCGCTATTGGCGGTCAAGGCCGGATCGGCACCGGCATCGAGCAGGCGGATGGCAACCTCGCGATGGCCGGTGCCGCAGGCATGCAGCAAGGCAGTGACGCCTTTGGGATCGCGGGTATCCACCGGGAAGCCCAGTTCCAGTAAACGTTCCACCGCGACCACGGCGCCAGCGGCCGCCGCCGCGGGCAAATCATCGGCGCGCAGCGGGCGACGCGGGCGTGACCATTCGCCCCAATTGAGCCAGCGCTGGATCTCGCTGTGCTCCAGCGACAAACCTAGCGGGGTGACGCCATTGGCATCGACGGCTTCGGGATCGGCACCGTGAGCGATCAAGGCACGCACAAACGGCAGTGCTTTCTCGCCGTGCTCGAGCGCGGCGAATAGCGGCGTGTGGCCGTTGGGGTCGCGAGTATTGGGATTGCAACCGCGATTGAGCAAGGCCTGCAGCAGCGGCAGCTGGCCATTGATGGTGGCCAGATGTAGCGGGGTGCGTTCGCGTGCATCGGCGCCGAACGGGTCGGCGCCGCGTTCGAGCAAGGCCAGCGGCAACGCCGCATCTTGCGCACCGTCGTTGAGGCGTAACAGCGCTTGGGCCAGCAAGCCGGCGCCAGCGGGGCTGGCACCGGCCTGGAGTAAATCGTCGATGGCTTCGGTCGACGCCGGCAGCTGTTGCAGCAGCGCATCGAAAAGGCGGCGTCCGAGCGGCGCCAGCGCGTGTTCGGCGGCCTCGCTGGTTTCGGCGTCATCGATCAGCTGGGCCTGCAGGCGTGCCTCGGGGTCCAGCGCGTGATCGAGCAGCCAGCGGCGAGCCATGCTGAGGCCGGAGGCGGACAGATCCAGATACAGCTGCGCCAGCTGCGCCTGCGGCCAGTCACGCACGCGGTGCACGAAGGTGGAGGCGATCGCCCAATGGCCAAAGCGCAAGGCATCGAGCAGATGCGCCGGGGTGTCGGCGCCTTCGGGCAACGCGTCCAGGCTGAGGTTGGCGGGTAGTGGGGTTTCCGGATCGAGCAGGGCGACCAGATCCCAACGGCCTGCGGCGGCGGCATGGTCGAGCGCGCTGCGGCCATTGCTGCCGGTAGCCTTGGGTTCGGCGCCCAGGGCGATCAGGGCGCGCACGGTTTCCGCATGGGCGTGCGGTGACTGGCAGGCGAGGGTCAGCGCGTCGCGGCCGTGGCTGTCGCGTGCGCGTGCATCGGGTTGGGCTTCGGCCAGCAATTGCACGATACCTACCGCGCCGGCGCGAGCGGCTTCCATCAAGGCGGTGCTGCCGTGACGGTCGGCCAGGGTAACGTCGGCACCGGCATTGCGCAGCACGCGGGCAATTTGTTCGTGGCCTTCGGCGGCCGCAGCCATCAAGGCGCTGCGATGGCGGGCGTCGACGGCATTCACCGCGGCGCGGTGCTTGAGCAACAGCTTGACGCCTTCGACGTCGTCGTCGGCAATGCCGGCGGCGGCGACCAGGGCCGGCTCGCCATCCGGTGGAGTGGGCTTGGCGCCGTGCTCCAGCAGAAATTTCACCAGCGGCCAATTGGCGGCGTGGCAAGCGGCGGCGAGCGGGCTGATACCGGCGCGGTTCAATACGTTGGGAGAGGCTGCGGCATCCAGCAGCATGGCGGCGACGATCGGCTCGGCGCTGAGTGCCGCGCCGTGCAAGGGGCTATTGCCCTGAGTATCGGTGACCAAGGGGTTGGCACCGTTGGCGAGCAGGGTCATCACTGCTTCGGCGCGGCCGTGACGACTGTCGCGAGTTGCCGCCAGCAACGGCGTGAGGCCGCCGCTGGCGCGATTGACGTCGGCGCCCTTGGCAATCAGCGTGCGCAGCAAGCGCGTGTCGGGCAGCAGGGCGGCTAGCATCAGCACCGGCCGCTGGTCGCGATCGCCGGTAGCTGGCGCGGTGTTCGGATCGGCGCCTGCCTCGACCAGCGCGATAGCGCGCTCGATGTCGCTGTCGCGGGTAGCGTTGAGCAGCGCCAGGGCCTGTTCTGGCGTGCCGGCGGTGCGCTCCTCTTCGCTCAGTTGTGGTGGCGCTGCCGGCGGCGCCGGCGCGCGTGGTTGATCCACGTTGTTGCTCGCTGGGCTGGTAGCCGCGCGGCGCAGCGTCGGGCGGTTCTCGCATAGCAGCGCGCGCAGGGTGCGGTTGGCAATCACCAGGCAACCCAGTGGCAGCAACACCACGCCATACAGCGCCAAGGCGCTGATGCGCAGTTCACTCGGCAGTGCGCCGTACAGCCCGGTCAGCGTGATGGCGCCAAACGCCAATACCAGCAGCGCCAGGGCGGCGGGCAAGAAATGGGTGAAAAAACGTTCTTCGCGCGACAAGTGGCGACCAAACGCAATGCTGCGTGCGGTGGCGGTGAAAATCCACGAGCCGTCGCTTTGCGCGGGATAGGCGTCATCCCACACAAAAACCAGGCCGAACGCCGGCCACATGCGCCACAACGCGGCCAGCGCGAGCACCAGCGCCGCGGCCAACATCAGGGTAGCGCCAAGGCCATGCTCTTGATTGAGCTTCAACATGGGCCAGGCGATCAGCAAAAACACCAGCGCGACATAGCCGGTAAACATCACCAGGTGCGCGGCGCCGCGGCGCAAGACAGTGCGGCCGAAACGCGGCTCGGGATCAAAGCCGATCGCGTGGCAAACCGCAGCCATCGTCAGCGCATTGGCGGCCAGCAGCGGTATCAGTGCCAGCGGATGCGCGCCGAGCGCGGCGAGCGCGACAGCGATCAAACCAGGCACGAACCAGGCAAGGGCTTTGAGGAGGGTGGGTGGACGGCGGCGCGATTTGGGTTCAGACATAGGCGGCAGTATAGGAATCGTCCAGGTATAAGACGGTAATCCGTTGTTAACAGAGATCCGTTAGGGAGATCGGCGAGCGATCGGTGACAGGCGGTCGGTAATGCGAGACGTCAGTGACTGCGATCGCTTTGCGGGGCGCTCTTATAGGCGAGGTGATTGGCGCCGGCCAGGGTTTCTTTCGGCGGCAACTGCAAATGCCAGCCCTGACTGCGCAGGTGCCCTAGCACTTGCCGAGCATCTTCTTGTGGCAGCCGGCGTTGCTCGCTCAATTCCATTTCCATCACGAAGCGCAAACCGCCCAGTAACTGCGCCAATGACTCCGACATCACGTTGAAGTCATCTCGTTTGGCTAACCATAGATACGTGTCGGCCTTGCGCAGGCTGGCATAGACGAAACAATGCATGGTGTGTACCCGACCGCGGCGAAAGGCGCTGGACGCAATAGGCGTCGGCGCAGGCAGCAAAGCGTAACAGCCTGCGGCAGGGAGTAGGAGCGAAGCGTGGAAAAGTGGGAGGTCAGACGCACACAGGCAGGCGCTGATGTGCTGCAGTGCCGTGGTTTTTAACGTAGAAAATACAAGTGGCAGGGGCACAGGCGCGGCGATGAGGCAGCCACTGGCGGCGATCTCCCGGCATTCCGGATGCAACAGCGGTCAATGAACCCTATCCACGGCGAAATTGCTGCAACTGCACTTGCATGCATTTAACTGAGGCGGCACAGTGCCGGGCAGGGGTATCAAACGCACGTATGAATCCAGCCGGCGGTCAAGCCCCCAGCCCCTCGCGCATTACTCGAGCCGGATCAACGATAAGCAGGAGCAAGTCGATGCAAGTGTCCTTCCCAAACATTTCGCGCGTTGCGCGCCCATGTGCGCTCGCGGCACTGAGCCTGGCCATCGTCGGCGCCCTGGCCGCGCCGCGTAGTGCTGAGGCCAGCGCGTTTCAGCTCAAAGAGAACAGCGCCCAAAGCATTGGCCGCGCCTTTGCCGGTTCTACCACCGCAGGCGATGACGTCTCGGTTGTGGTCAACAACCCGGCCGCGATGACCCTGCTCAAGGGCACCTATTTCCAGGCTGACGTCACCGCCATCAACTTCGGCACCAAGTTCAGCGGCTCGGCCCATGACGCCCTCGGTCGCCCGATCAGCGGCGGTAACGGCGGCGATGCCGGTACCACCATGCCGGTGCCTGCCATGTTTGCCGCCACTCAGCTGGGCGACCGCTGGCATATCGGCGGCGGCCTGACCGTTCCGTTCGGTTTCCAGACCGAGTACGACCGCAACTGGGTTGGCCGCTACAACGGCATCAAGTCCAAGTTCGCCTCTTACGACGCCACGCTGTCGGTCTCGTATGACGTGACGGACACCTTCTCCCTGGGCGTCAGCGGCATCGCGCAGAAGACCACGGCGGAGCTGACCAGCGCGGTCAACTACAACATCGTCGGCCTGGGCGTGATCCAGCAGGCCGCTGCCGCTGGCAAGCTCAGCCCTGCACAAGCCGGTGCACTGGCGCAGCAGGTCAGTGCGATCGTCCCGCCGGGTTCCGATGGCATTGCGCGCATCAAGGGCGACGATTGGGCCTATGGTTATGAGGTCGGTGCGTTCTGGCGCATGACTCCCAACGACAGGCTGGCGCTGAGCTACCGCTCCAAGATTTCGCACACGCTGGAAGGCACGGCTAATTTCACCATGCCGACCAATGTGCAAGCCCTGCTCAGCAACCCGACCGTTGGCGCCCTGCTGGGCGGTGCCACGCCGTTCACGCACACCACGGGCACGGCTAATTTCACCACGCCAGCCACGGCCGGCCTGAGCTTCTGGCATCAGGACGAAAAGTTTGGCCTCGGTATGGATTTGTCCTGGACGCAGTGGAGCGAGTTCAAGCAGCTCGCAGTGAACTACGGCAACCCGGCACAGCCGCCGAGCGTGGAGCAGTATCAGTGGCGTAACACCTGGTTTGCCTCGATCGGTGGCGATTACTACCTCAACGACAAGTTCACCTTGCGCGGCGGTATTGCGATCGACACCACGCCGACGCATGCCTCCACCCGTAGCCCGCGCGTGCCCGATTCGACCCGCCAGTGGCTTTCGTTCGGCGTTGGCTACAAGGCCAGCGAGCACTTCGAAATCAATGCCGCGTACGTGCATATCTTCGTCAACAGCGCACATATGAATGGCGCTGTGAGTTCGACCGGTGATGTGCTGACCGGTAGCTCGGACGACTACGGCAATCTGCTCAGCCTGTCGGCCCAGTACAAGTTCTAATGGCTGGATGTCGCTAGTGGGTCATCCCGCCGAGCGAACGACGTAAAAGCAAAACCTCCTTGCGCAAGCAGGGAGGTTTTTTTATATGCCGGGCGATATCCCGGCCGTCGCTGCAAAGGCGCAGCTCGCTTTCAATGAATCGTCACGCAGCTGCCAGGCTGCGTCGCGATCCAAGCCTTGATCAATGCCACGCCTTCACGGTGCACGGTGCTGCGGCCGATCTCCGGCATCATCTCGCCGGGATCGGCGGATGCCATGCGATAGGCCAGGATGGAATCGTCAGGTTTGCCCGGCACAATGTCGAAGAGGTGATCGCCAGTACCGCGGCCGGCTGCCACGGGTGGCTTGCAGATGCCGAGATGGCGGTCTTGTGCCGCACTGACATCGAGCGTGAGGGCGGTGGTATTGGCGGCACCGTTCGGGTTGTGGCAGTGGCCGCAGTTGATGTCGAGGTAGGCACGTGCACGCGCGTCGAGCGAGGCGCTGCTGTCCATCCAGTTCGTGTTGCGCGGAGCCGAGGCTGGCGTGGGCGCACCGCTGAGATAGCCGGCCTTGGTCAGGCGTTCGAGTTGATTCTGGTTGCCCTCGGCGTAGTGGTAATCGCGATTGAGGTGGCGTGCCTTGGGGCCGATCGGGTGGATTTTGCGGCTGATCCAGTCTTGCGCGTGGCAACTGGCGCATTGGCTTTCATCGGGCACGACGTAATTGAAATCCTCGCGCGCGCCTTTGTCATCGATCAAGGTCAGCGGCAGCACCGCGCCGGTGCGCGCCAGCGTCGCGTCGGTTTGCGTTTCGTTCCACACATACGGCAACGCCGCCCAGCCTTCGGCGCGGCGCACCAGACTGCGCGTTTCTATAAGCCGCACCTCGGTCAGATCGAGCCCTTGCCCGGTGAAGTCGCGTGAACTGTCGTAGCTTCGCGCGACATCGCCCGGTTTGCCGCTGCCGCTTGCCGGGAGACTTTGGGGTTTGGGGTAGTAAAAGGTCTTGCTGATGATGGTGCCGACCGGAAAGTCGAAGGTATCGCTGGGGTTGTACCTGGCTGATACGCCCTTGGGCATCCAGATCGTGCGCAATTTATGTGCGTAGTCGGTGAACAGGGGGCTGTTGAGGTCGTATGGCAGCACACCCTGGTTCAACACGAGCTTGCCATCGCGTGCTTCCACGACATGCCAGTCGCTCAGCTTGAGCGGTCGCCCCTCCGGCTGAAACGCCACGGGCTGCAGGCTCTTGTGGCAGCCCGAGAAGAGCAGCGCGACCGACAGGAGGGCGGACAAGAATGCAGGGCGCAGGCGCCCGCTGAGCGAAAACCGGGCCATCGAATCCACGCTCGCCTGCCTCAACTTTTCGGTGCCGGGTCCAACGCGACGGCGGGTAACTTCGGCAGCGTGCATTGGTAAGGCTTGGTATCGGTGCTGGGGTGTTTGTACTCGTTGGGGCCGTCGGCGTTGAGCACGCCGCTGGCGCCGTCGATGCAAATACGGTCGTTTGCCGGGGGCAAGCCATCGACCAGCGTCTTGGTGTCGGCATAGCCGTCCCATAGCACGTCGGGGAAGTGGCCATTGATGCCGTATACCGCTGTCTTGAGCATCTTGAACTTCATGCCGTCGGGGATATCGCCGCCGCCGCTGAAACGATTGCCGTAGATATAAATGCCCTTGGGGTAGGGGTTGTAGTCGGCGGCAACGCCGCGGGTGTTGTAGTAATTGGTGGAGAAATAGCTGGAAATAATGACGTTGGTGGTCTGGTGATTGGCGATGTCGTTATCGAAGATCTCCACCTTGTCATTTGAGTTCACCACCACGCCGGAGCCGCGCGGCACGCTGGCTACGGCCGCACCCTTGGCGGCGAAATTGTCGGTGTTGTTGTCCCATACCTTGTTCTTGAAGACGCGTGTGGCGTAGCCGGCCTGCGACAGGTTGGGCATGTTGAAGACGAGAATGCCGCCGGTATTTTTAGTAGCGGTGTTTTCGTACACGTCGGCATTGACTGAGTTTTCGATCTCGATGCCGGCGACGTTGAACTCGGCGCGATTGCGGCGTACCACGATGTTGCGCGATTGGCCGACGTAGATGCCGGCGTCCGACGCACCGATGACGACCGAGTCCTCGATCAGCACGTTCTGCGTTTTTACCGGGTACAGACCATAGGCGCCGTTGCTGGTCTGGGGGCCGCCGGTCCATTCTACCCGCACGCCGCGAATGATGATGTTCTTGCCTTGATTGATTTTCAGCGAGTCGCCCTTGGTGTCTTCCAGGGCGAGATTTTCGATGGTGAAATCGTTGGCGTTGACCAGCAATCCTTCTGGCCCGGACACCTGCCCCTTGAATGACAGCACGGTCTTGTCCATGCCGGCGCCGCGAAGGGTGACGCCATCGGTGCGCAGGCTCAAGCCGCGATTGAGGGTGTAGTGGCCCGGAGGGATCTCGATGACGCTACCTGGCTTGGCATCGAGCAGCTGCTGTTGCAGCTTGCTTTGAAAGGCTTCGGCGGCATCGCCTTGCGCCGCTGGCGGATGGTCGTGGTTGCAGCCGCCGAGCAGGCCGCCCAGCACGATGATAAGTAGCGGGTGACGCATGGCGATCGAACCTCCCCAGGCATGGTTGACACGGTCGCGGTGCACAGCGCGGCCCAGCCATCACTGTTGCGTACAGAGGCTGGGGCGGGGAGGGCGCCATGGACGGATACAGGGGGGCAATTCGGCCAGAATGCGCTCGCCGGCGAGGTCGGCGTTGTCGCCATCGCCGATGTGGCGAGCGGAGCGGATCAGTCCGCGGCGCGGCGGGCGGCTTGCGGTGGCACCCCGGTCCAGCGTTTGAAGGCGCGGCGGAACTCGCGTGGATCGCTAAAGCCCAGTTCATTGCCGATGGCGGCCACGCTGAGCCGTCCTGTGTGCAAGAGCTCCAGCGCGCGCTCGGCGCGTACATGGTCGTGGATATCACGAAAAATGCGCCCGCTGTCGGCCAGTTTGCGACGCAACGAACGCTCGCTGAGATTCAACTCGCGAGCGACCTCGGGTAGGCGTGGATGCTCTTGCAGGCGCACTCGCAGCACACGTTCGACCGAACTGACGATTTCATCCACGGGCGCCTGATGGCCGCGTTGGTGCGAGCACAGCGCCAGCGATTGGCGTGCCGTAAGCGGGTTGTAGCCGGGCAACGGGTGATCCAGCCAGCGGTTGTCGATCAGCACGCGGTTTTGCCGGGCGCCGAAACGTACTTCGCAGCGAAAGACCTCCGCATATTCGGCGGCATAGCTGGGTGCGGGATAGCTCAGTTCAAGCCGGAGCGGCATCAGCGGCGGACCCACCAGCTCACGCACGATGGCCAGCGAACTGGCGAACAACTCCTCGCACAAAAAGGGCAGCAACTCGATCTCACCGAAGCGCGGTCGAGCCTCCACCGCTACGGTGTGCGCGTCCACCGTGGCGAAATCCACATCGAGCAGGCTGCCGCAGACGCGGTGATTGTCGATGCCTACGCGCATGGCTTCGCCGAAGGTGCGCGAGGTCATCATGGCCAGGCCGAGCACGCCGAAACTGCCGAGGGTTTCATGGTGGCCGATGAGCAATCCCAGCGAAGGCTCGTTCAGGCTGGCCAGCGCGCGGCGAACCAGGGTTCGCGCCTGTCGGTAAGAACTGCGCAGGTTGGGGTCGTCCAGTTGAGCGCGGCTCAGCATCAGTCCGGCGAACCAGTGTTCATAGGGCAGGCTGCGATGCTTGGCGCGTTCGACCAGATGGACGACGACATTCGGCGAGATATCCGCCATCAGATAGCGGGGATCATGACGGCCCGGCGATAGCTCTCGCTGCATGCCGGCCTGGGCAGTTGCCTGTGCCATCGACTCGTTGCCTGTTGCCGACCCCAGTCGACCCAGTGCGCAGTTCTATCACGCATGACGATGAGGTGGTTGGCGCGGCGCACAACGCATCGGCACCGTGGCGCCGTGGCCGTTTTCACCGTGCTATTTGGCCGCAACTGACCCTGGGGCGGTCAAGGATGGCGTGCTGAACTAAGTGGCGACGATGCTGGCGAAGGGCTCGGTGCCATAAGGGCTTTGCGCTGGTGTTCGACGATTGCACCGATGAATAGAGAAGCCATGTCTGAGCCCATCCCGTTGCCGCGTTTTCCCCCGGATTTTCTCTGGGGCGTTTCCACGTCGGCTTACCAGATTGAGGGTGCGTTGCAGGAGGATGGCCGTGGCAGGTCGGTATGGGACACGTTCTGCGACGAGCCTGGACGCATCGCCGGTGGCGATACCGCCGAAACGGCTTGCGATCATTACCGCCGCTATCCCGAGGATGTTGCCTTGATGGCCGGGCTAGGTATCGATGTGTATCGCTTCTCCATCGCGTGGCCGCGGATTCAGCCACTGGGGCGTGGTGCGATCAACAGCAAAGGCCTGGACTTCTATTCGCGCCTGGTCGATACGTTGCTGGCCAAGGGCATCAGCCCGGTGCCGACACTGTTTCATTGGGATTTGCCACAGGCGCTGCAAGATGCCGGCGGTTGGTTCAAGCGCGACACCGCCGACCGCTTTGCGGAATATGCGCGCGTCGTGGCCGAACACCTGGGCGACCGCGTGCCGCGCTGGATCACTCACAACGAAACCTTCGAGCACACGGCGCTAGGCCATGCCCTGGGCACGCATGCGCCGGGCCTGCAGCGAGGGTTGAACATTTTTGCCGTGGTGCATCACCTGTTGTTGTCGCACGGCAAGGCGGTACAGGCGCTGCGCGCGACGCTGCCGGCCAGCGCGCAGATCGGTATAGCCCAAAGCATGTCGCGTGCGCGCCCTGCCAGCGGACGCATCAAAGACCGGCTGGCGGCGTATCTGTTGGAGATCCTGCATCTGCGCATGCACACCGATCCGCTCTTGCTAGGGCGCTATCCCCGGGCACTGCGTTTGCTGGGCATCGATACCTCGGCGCTGATCGCCGGTGACATGCAGACCATCGCACAGCCGCTGGATTTCCTGGGGATCAATTTCTACAACCCGCAATATGTGCGTGGCGGACGTGGCGAGTTGCCGATCGAAGAGGCCGAGCCACCCGCGCATTTCGAGCGCACGGCGATGGGTTGGCCAGTCGATGCCAGTGGTTTCGATGCCTTGCTGCTGCATGTGCGTAAACGTTACGGAAGCAAACTGCCACCCATCGTCATTACCGAGAACGGCGCGGCGTTTCCCGACACGCTCGATGCGCAAGGTCGTGTCGACGATCCACGTCGCATCGCCTATCTGCACGAACATCTGCAAGCGCTGCGCCGGGCGATGGATGCGGGTGTCGATGTGCGCGGTTATTTTGTCTGGTCGCTGCTCGACAATTTCGAATGGGCCGAGGGATTTCGCCCGCGCTTTGGGCTGGTGCATGTCGATTACGCCACGCAGAAACGCACGCCCAAGGCCTCGTTCGATTGGTATCGCCGATTGATCGCGGCGAGCCGGTGAGCATGGATAGCGCCCGCGCGGTGGATGACCACGCAGCATCAGCGGCGCTGGCCGAGCCGGTGGTGCCGGTAAGGGCGCGCTTCTACGGCAGCATGGCGTTGTCGAACCTCGGCTTGTGGACAGCGTTTTTCGCGCCGATCCAGATCCTGCTGGCACAACAGATGGAGGTACTTGCGCCGGGTGACAAAGAATCCGCGCTGGGCTGGGTGACTGGTATCGGCGCGTTGGTGTCGCTGTTTTCCAATCCGCTGTTCGGGGCCTGGTCGGATCGCACCGTGTCGCGCTTCGGTCGGCGTCACCCGTGGAATCTCGGCGGCGCGTTGGTGGGGGCCGTGGCGCTGGTCATGCTTGGAAGGCAAAGCACGTTGGTGGGCGTCACTTGCTGGTGGTGCGTGGCGCAGCTGGCGCTTAATGCCATGCTGGCCGCGCTGACGGCGGAAGTGCCCGATCAGGTGCCTGTCGCACAGCGTGCCGTGTGCAGCGCATGGGTCGGAGTGACGCAGCCGTTGGGCGTGGTGGTGGGTGCTTTGCTAGTGACGACGTTCGGCCATGGCATCGCGCAAGGTTATGGATTGGTGGCGGTGGCCTTGGTGGCCTGCACGCTTCCGTTTGTCCTGCTGGTGCGCAATACGCCATTGCCGCGCAGCGAACGCCCGCCGTGGGATAGCGGCGCATTCCTGCGTGGTTTCTGGATCAGCCCGCGCCTCCACCCGGATTTTGCCTGGGCCTGGGCGACCCGTTTCCTGATCAATCTCGGCAATGCCATCGGCACGTTGTACATGCTGTACTTCCTGCGCGATGGCTTGCACTACGAGCGGCTTTTCCCGGGCAAGACCTCCGAAGACGGCTTGCTGATCGTCGTGGCGATATATACCGCTGGCGTGTTGGTCGGGGCTTTTGGCGGCGGCATGCTTTCCGACCGCAGCGGTCGTCGCAAAGCGCATGTGATCGCGTCCAGCGTGGTGATGACGATTGCCGCGGTGATGTTGATGTTGCCGCCGAACTGGCCCTTGCTGATGGCAGCCGCCACCGTGCTTGGCTTGGGTTATGGCGCGTATGCCGCGGTCGATCAGGCCTTGATTACGCAGGTGTTGCCGCAGGCGGCGGATCGCGGCAAGGACTTGGGCATCATCAATATCGCCAACTCCGCACCCCAGGTTGTGGCACCGGCGATTGCCGCCATTCTGGTGACGCGAGGGGGAGGGTATGCGGTGCTGTATCTCGCCACGGCTGTCGTCACATGGCTGGGTGGCATGCTGGTGCGAAAGATTCGCAGTGTTCAGTAGCCGCTGACGCCGGTTGAGTGCGCCGATGTGAGTCGCTGGCATCGAACAGATGCAGCCCCACCGGATGCGCGGCATCCGGTGGGGCTGGTGTGGCTTACTCGCCGATGGTCAGCAGCGAGGCGTTGCCGCCGGCGGCGGTGGTGTTGATGGTGAGCGTGCGCTCGCCGGCGAAACGCAGCAGGTAATGCGGGCCGCCAGCCTTCGGGCCGGTGCCCGAGAGACCTTCGCCACCGAACGGCTGCACGCCGACGACGGCACCGATCTGGTTGCGATTGACGTAGCAGTTGCCGACGCGGGCATGGCTTTGGATGAATTCCACGGTGTCATCGATGCGGCTATGGATGCCCAGCGTGAGGCCGTAGCCGGTGGCGTTGATTTCCTCCACGACCTTGCCCAGCTCGCTGGCTTTCCAGCGGATCAGGTGCAGCACCGGGCCGAACACTTCGCGCTGCAGCACGCTGAGCGAGGCGATCTCGTAGGCGCGCGGGGCAAAGAAGGTGCCGTGGCCGGTGAGGGCCGGGTCGAGCGCGACTTCGCCGATCTTCTTCGCCTCTTTGTCCATGCGTGCGGCATGGTCGACCAGCAGCTTCTTGGCGTCTTCGTCGATGACCGGGCCGACATCGGTCGAGAGCAGGCCGGGATTGCCGACCTTCAGCTCGGCCATCGCACCGGTGAGCATCGCGGCGACTTTGTCGGCAATGTCTTCCTGCACAAACAGCACGCGTGCGGCCGAGCAACGCTGACCGGCTGACTGGAACGCCGAGGCGATCACGTCCTTGACGATTTGCTCAGGCAGCGCGGAGGAGTCGGCAATCATCGCGTTCTGGCCGCCGGTTTCGGCGATCAACGCGGCAATCGGCGCATTGCGTGCGGCCAGCGAGCGATTGATCGCCCAGGCGGTGTCGGTGGAGCCGGTAAAGGCTACGCCGGCGATACGCGGATCGCGGGTCAATGCCGCACCCACGGTGGCGCCGTCGCCGGGCAGGTATTGCAACACCTCGGCTGGCACGCCGGCTTCGTGCAGCAGTTTCACCGCGGCATAGCCGATCAGCGAGGTCTGCTCGGCCGGCTTGGCGATGACCGCGTTACCGGCGGCAAGGGCCGCACTGACCTGGCTGAGGAAGATCGCCAGCGGGAAGTTCCATGGGCTGATGCAGACGAAGACACCGCGGCCGTTGAGGAATAGCTGGTTGCTTTCGCCGGTCGGGCCCGGCAATGTTTCTGGATGGCCAAACAAACGGCGCGCCATGGTGGCGTAGTAGCGCAGGAAATCCGCGGCCTCGCGAATTTCCGCAATGGCGTCGGGCACGCTCTTGCCGGCCTCATGCACGCACAAGGCGATGAACTCGCCACGGCGTGCTTCCAGTTGTTCGGCGGCGTGTTCGAGAATCGCCGCGCGGCTGGCCGCGGGCAGACGGTCCCATTGGTATTGCGCGGCGACGGCATTGGCCAGCGCCTTGTCCACGGTGGCGCTGTCGGCGGTGACGTAGCTGCCGACGGTCTGGCGGCGATCGGCCGGGTTGGTCACCTGCACGGTAGCGCCGGTGCTGTTCGCGCCGGGCACCAGCGGGCCGGCGTTCCACGGGCCGGATTTGGCGGCAACCGCTTCGGCCAGTGCTTTCAGTTCGTTATCGTTGGCAAAGTTGACGCCCATGGAATTCTTCCGAAGTTCACCGTAGAGATTCACCGGCAGCGGGATGCGCGGGTGCGGGATAGAAACAAAAGCACGAACGGTTTCGCAGGGATCGGCAACGAGTTCGCGCACCGGCACGCTCTCGTCTACCACGCGATTGACGAAGCTCGTGTTGGCGCCGTTTTCGAGCAAGCGGCGCACCAGGTAGGGCAGCAGGTCTTCGTGGCTGCCGACCGGGGCATACACGCGGCATGGCACGTTCAAGCTCTTCGGGCCGATGACCTCGGCGTAGAGATCGGTGCCCATGCCATGCAGGCGCTGGTATTCGTACGGGCGTCCCTGCGCGATGTGATGCACGCCGGCGATGGTGTGCGCGTTATGGGTGGCGAACTGCGGGTAGATCAGCGCGCTGCCGGCGTTGAACAGACGGTGCGCGCAGGCCAGATAAGACACGTCGGTGTTCGGCTTGCGCGTATACACCGGGTAGCCGGGCAGGCCGTTTTCTTGTGCGCGCTTGATCTCGGCATCCCAGTAGGCGCCCTTGACCAGGCGTACATACCAGCGACGGCCGCTGGCGCGGGCGGTTTCGACCAGCCAGTCGATCACGAACGGGGTGCGCTTGGCGTAGGCCTGCACCACGATGCCCAGGCCATTCCAGCCTTCCAGCGAGGGGTGGGCGAACACATCGCCGATGATATCCAGCGACAGTTCCAGGCGATCGGCTTCTTCGGCGTCGACCGACAGCGCGATGCCGTACTTCATCGCCAGCTGCGACAGCTCAAGCAACTTCTCGGTGAGGTCGCGGCGCGCACGTGCGCGGTTGGCGACTTCGTAACGCGGATGCAGTGCCGACAGTTTGACCGAGATCGACGGCGCATCGGTGTGGTTGGCAAACGGGCCGCGCGCGCCGATGGCGGCGATCGCGTTGCGGTAATCCTGCTGGTAGCGCTCGGCGGTTTCGCTGGTCAGGGCCGACTCACCGAGCATGTCGTAGGAGTAGCGATAGACCGCGTATTCCTTCTTGGCGCAGCGGTCCAGCGCTTCGTTGATGGTGCGGCCCATCACGAACTGATGACCCATGATGCGCATGGCCTGGCGCACCGCCAGGCGGATCGCCGGCTCACCGGCGCGGCCGACCAGCCGACGCAAGGCGCTGGCAAAGTCGTGGCGGGTGTCTTCGGCCAGATTGACCAGCTTGCCGGTCAGCATCAGGCCCCAGGTGGAGGCGTTGACGAACAGCGACTCGCTTTGGCCGAGATGTTTTTTCCAGTCGGCGTCGCCGAGTTTGTCGCGGATCAACTTATCGGCGGTGACCGAATCGGGAATCCGCAGCAGCGCTTCGGCCACGCACATCAGCAAGACGCCTTCCTCGGAAGACAGGTCGTACTGGCGCATAAAGGATTCGACTGCGCTTTGATCCTTGGCGCGGGTACGCACCCGGCTGACCAGGTCGGCAGCGAGGTCGATGACCTTTTCGCGTTCGGCGGGGGGCAGCGTCGCCTGTGCGAGCAGGTCGTTGACCGCCTCGGTTTCATCGCGCAGCCATGCGGCGGTAATGCGCGCGCGGGCCGGCTCGGTGCCGGTCGGGAGTTCGGGAAAGATGATCTGGCTCACAGCGGGGAAGTCATCCTGCACAGGCGGAGGGTGAGGTGTGGGGGTGAAGCGAAGCTGCCTAGTGTAATGTCGCCGGCGCGCCAAGCCATAGCAGGGGGGTTGGATGGCGCCCCGGATATTTCTCTCTCCAATGGAATAGGACCTTTTTCTTTATGCGTATGACCCATATGAAGCCGCTGTCGCTCTCGCTGCTGGCCCTGACCTTGGCCGGCCTGGCGGCTTGCTCGAACAAGGATGCGCCCGCGCCCGCCGCGACTCCGGCCGCCGCGCCGCAAGCCGGCGCGGACAGCAAGGCGCCGGCCGCCGCCGCGGCAGAAACGCCGGCACCGGCCGCCGTCGATAGCTCCGCCTCGGACAAGCTGGGGCTGTATATCGAGTGCTTTAACCGCCTGGACAATAGCGCACACAACAGCATCAGCCGTTACAGCAGCTGGGTAAAAGACATGAAGGCAGGGCCTACGGGCAAGGAAACCGTTGTCTACGGCCTGTACAAGATCGACCCGGACGCCACTCAGTCCTGCAAAAAAGACTTTGCCAAGGCAGCCGGCCAGTCGCCGGCCATGGCTAAGCTCGACGCTGAGGGTCAGACCTATATCCAGGCTCTGGATGCGCTCAGCACGGTGGTGCTGGAGGCCGACACCTACTACGACCGCGGCAATTACAAGGACGACGGCTTCGCCAAGGGCAAGCAGTTGCATCCGCAGTTGGTCGAGCGGATGGATGCGTTCGAGGCCGCCAGCGAAAAGTTCTCTGACGAGCTCGATGTGCAGAACGATCAAGTACTTGAAGCGCGCATGCAGCAGCTGGAGAAGGAGCAGGGCCGCACCTTGCCCTATCTGCAGATGGCCACCATGAGCCGGGCCAAGCAGCTGGTCGGCTTGATCCAGGGCGAGACCTTCGATGTGGCCAAGGCCAGCGAACGGATGGATGCCTACGAGAAAAGCGCTGACGAGCTGCTGGCGTATGTCAGCGCTCATAAGGACGCCGCCCCGGGCATGTGGGGCCGCTACAACAGCACCCTGGAGGATTTCCGCAAGGCGGCCAAGGGGCGGATTCGCCGTATTCGCGACCATGTCGCCTACACCGAAGGCGAGAAAATGATGCTCGAGCCCGCGTCTTCGTGGATGGTCGAAGGTAGCGGCGGCCAGGTGACCAAGGCCTATAACAGCCTGGTCGAAGCCGGCAACGCATTGAATTGATCGCGGTTGGCCTGCATGGAGCAGGCCGCAAGCCAGGGGTGGGTGATCGCCCATCCCTGGCTTTTTCCAGCGACTTTGTTCAAGGGTCTGGCTTAAGGCGGTGCATTCATTCGCACGCAGTACGTGGGTCGGGTCTGCTCGCGGCACGCTCTTGCGATTTGTCGGTGATGGCCGCCGCGGCATCACGTTGTGATGCCTGATTCGCGTCAAGTGGGTGCGTCATTCTTGCCCGTTTGGGCGCCGCGGCCTATCATTCCCGCGTTCCAGGCACGCCGGATCCCCATGATCGTGCTTCGACCAGCTGCTGCCGGCTTGCCGTGCGTGACGTTGTGGCTCAAGCCCAATCGCGCGCTCAGTCGGCGCGGGCTGCGTTGTTTGATCGGGGGAATGGCGGCGCTGGCGCTGATAACGGCCGGGCTGGGTGCGTGGCAGGGGAATGTATTTGCCCCGCTGTTCGCCCTGGTCGAGTCTTCCGCAGTAGCTTTCGCGCTGGGCGTAGCCTGGCGAGCCGGCGACCGCAGTGAGCGCATCACCCTCGACGAGTCGTCGCTGGAGGTGCAATTTCTGCCGGGTCGGCGCTGTATGCGTTTCCAGCCTTACTGGGTGCGCGTGCGGTTCGAGCTCAATGGACGACTCGGTCACGGACATCGTCTGCTGCTGTCGTCGCATGGGCGTGTGTTGGAGATCGGGGCTTTCCTCGCTGATGAGGAGCGTGCCGAGCTTTCGAGGAAACTCATGGTGCTGCTGGCCGATTTAAACCGCCAGCCGCGCAGGTAGGTTCAACAAAGGTGCAAGACATGACATCTGGCGGCATCAGGCCTGGCGGCATCAAACGAGCAGTTACAGCGTTGGCGGTGGCCGCCTTTGCGTTGTTCGGCAGTGTGGTTCAAGCGAACCCGGAACCCGGGCAGCTGAATATGCCGCGCGGCGTGACCACGTATTCAAACGTGCCGTATTTCCTCAACAACGTCGCCTTCGGTGTCTGCGTTGTGATCGGCATCCTGGTGTTCGGCGCGATGTTCATCGCCATGTTCCGCTTCCGCAAGTCGCGTGGCGCGGTGGCGGAGAAGTGGTCGCACAACACCACGGTGGAAATCATCTGGACCACGATCCCGGTGATCATCCTGGTGGTGCTGGCTTATCTGGCCACCAATGGCCTGAAGATGTTCGCCGATACCACCGGTTCTGAAATGACCGTGAAGATCACCGGTTACCAGTGGAAATGGCGTTACGACTACGTCGATTACAAGGGCAAGCCGATCGACAAGGTCGGCTTCATGTCCAAGCTCGATCGCGAAAGCGACGAGACGCGCCAGCTGAAGTCAGGCCTGGACCCGAACGCGGTCAAAGTCGACGGCTACAACACTTATCTGATCAACGTTGACGAGCCGCTGGTGCTGCCGATCAACACCAAGGTCCGCTTCGTGATTACCGCCGGTGACGTGATCCACTCTTGGTGGGTGCCGGCGCTGGGCTGGAAGATGGATGCCATTCCGGGCATCGTCAACGCGGCCTGGACCAATATCAATGAGCCTGGTGTTTACCGTGGCCAGTGCGCCGAGTTGTGCGGCCAGGATCACGGCTTCATGCCGATCGTGGTGAAGGCGGTAACGAAGGACGAGTTCAATAAGTGGCTGGCTGAGAAGCAGGCACAGGCGTCGCAGCCCGCTCCGGCTGCCGCGCCAGCGGCTGCTTCCACCGTCGCCGCGCCGGCGACTGCGCAAGCAACCTCGGCAGTAGCAACCCCGGCAACGGACAATCACAAGGGCTGAGCGGATTTCCGCTCACTCATGTTCACGTAATTCGCATTTAGGTAGAGGTGCAAGGCCATGGCCCACGCAGCCACCCACGATCACCACGACGATCATCACGGCGCGCCGAAGAATTTCTTCACGCGCTGGTGCATGTCCACCAATCACAAGGACATCGGCACGCTGTATCTGATCTTCTCGTTGGCGATGTTCTTCATTGGCGGTAGCTTCGCCATGGTCATCCGCGCCGAGTTGTTCAAGCCGGGATTGCAGCTGGTCCAGCCGTATTTCTTCAACGAAATGACCACCATGCATGAACAACCTGTCGTTCTGGATTCTGCCGTTCGCTTTCGCGCTGCTGCTGTCCACCTTGTTCATGCCAGGTGGTGGCCCGGCCGGTGGCTGGACCATGTACCCGCCGCTGTCGCTGCAGGGTGACTCGGTAGCCTACGTGGTGTTCGCGGTCCACTTGATGGGTATCAGCTCGATCATGGGCGCGATCAACATCATTGCGACCATTCTCAATATGCGCGCGCCGGGCATGGATCTGCTGAAGATGCCGGTGTTCGTGTGGAGCTGGCTGATTACCGCCTTCCTGCTGATCGCCGTGATGCCGGTGTTGGCCGGTGCGGTGACCATGCTGCTCACCGACAAGTATTTCGGCACCAGCTTCTTCAATGCGGCTGGCGGCGGCGACCCGGTGTTGTTCCAGCACATCTTCTGGTTCTTCGGGCATCCCGAGGTCTACATCATGATCTTGCCGGCGTTCGGCTTGGTCTCGGAGATCATCCCGACCTTCGCCCGTAAGCCGATCTTCGGTTACAAGGCGATGGTGTTCGCGATTGCCTCGATCGCCTTCCTCTCGTTTATCGTGTGGGCGCATCACATGTTCGCGGTGGGTCTGCCGCTGGGCGGCGAGATCTTCTTCATGTACGCGACGATGTTGATCGCGGTGCCGACCGGCGTGAAGGTGTTCAACTGGGTCAGCACCATGTGGGGCGGCTCGATGACCTTCGAGACGCCGATGCTGTGGGCGATCGCGTTCGTGATCCTGTTCACCATCGGTGGCTTCTCCGGCCTGATGCTGGCGCTGGCTCCGGCCGACTTCCAGTATCACGACTCGTATTTCGTGGTGGCGCACTTCCATTACGTGCTGGTGACCGGCGCTATCTTCGCGATCATCGCGGGCAGCTATTACTGGCTGCCGAAGTGGACTGGCCGCATGTATAGCGAAACCTGGGGCAAGATCCATTTCTGGTCCAGCGTGATCTCGGTCAACGTGCTGTTCTTCCCGCAGCACTTCCTGGGTCTGGCCGGCATGCCGCGCCGTATTCCGGATTACAACGTGGCCTTCGCCAACTTCAATATGATCAGCTCGATCGGCGGCTTCTGGTTCGGCGCCTCGCAGTTGATTTTCCTCGGCGTCATCATCCATACGGTGTGGTTCTCGAAGAAGAAAGCCACGGATCGCGTATGGGAAGGTGCCAAGGGTCTGGAATGGACAGTGCCGTCGCCGGCGCCGTTCCATACCTTCGATGTGCCGCCGATCATCAATGACGATGAACTGGCTCACGGTCACACTGACGATTGATTAAGTGTCCCGGCTGTTGACGAGTCGGGACATGCGGAACGGCAAGCGATGACGCAACAAGTGAAAGATCCGATGCAGCAGGCGCGTCTCAAGAGCGCACGGCGCACCGCCCTGGCGGTTACCGTGGTGGCGGTGGCGATCTTCCTGCTCTCGATCCTGCAGATGTTGAAGTTCTCGTAAGCCGGTTACGCAAAGCGGTATCCCTCCGCGCCGCCGAGTCGGGCGACGCGGGTTGAAGTGTCTCGCGCGGTCCGGCGAGGCGGATGGAAACAAGAATATCCACGGGGTCTCACCATGGGTCACCAGCAAGACGCTTATTTCGTACCGAGCAAGAGTTATTGGCCGATCGTGGCCGCTGTGGTCATGTTCGTCACCGTATTCGGTGCCGCACACTGGCTGAATGCACAGCCGGGCGAGGAGTTTTTCGGCAGCACGACGCTGAAAATCGGCGTGGCCGGCATCCTGCTGATGTTTTTCGGCTGGTTCCGCTCGGTTATCCGCGAATCGCTGGCCGGCAGCTATAACAGCCAGGTGGATCGCTCGTTCCGCATGGGCATGATGTGGTTCATCTTCTCCGAAGTGATGTTCTTCGGAGCGTTCTTCGGTGCCTTGTTCTACGCCCGCATGTACTCGGTGCCGTGGCTGGGTGGCGAAGGTCATGGCGTACTGACGCACCAGTTCTTGTGGAGCGACTACGCCGCGGCGTGGGGCGCCAATGGCGGCGGTGGCCCGGACCGTATCGGCGGTAGCTTCCAGACGGTGGCGGCCTGGGGCCTGCCCCTGCTCAATACGCTGATCCTGCTGACTTCCAGCGTGACCATCACCATCGCTCACCATGCCTTGAAGGCAGGTCATCGCGGCAAGATCCTAGTGTTCCTGGGCCTTACCGTGCTGCTTGGCGCGACCTTCCTGTACTTCCAGGCGCACGAGTACATCGAGGCTTATCGCCAGCTCAACCTGACCCTGCAGAGCGGTGTCTACGGCTCGACCTTCTTCATGCTGACCGGTTTCCACGGCATGCACGTGACCTTGGGCACGATCATGTTGGCGGTGATCTGGCTGCGTTGCGCCAAGGGTCACTTCAGCAAGGATCACCACTTTGGTTTCGAGGCGGTGGCCTGGTACTGGCACTTCGTCGACGTGGTCTGGCTGGGCCTGTTCATGTTTGTCTACATTCTCTGATCTGCCCGGTCGGAGCCAACAAAAAGCCCGCCATTGGCGGGCTTTTTTTTGCTCGACTTTGGCGGCAGCCGAAAGCCAGAGAGGGCGATGCTGGCCCTGGCCGCTGACCACCCTAACGGCGCTGCAGCCTCGACGGGTTGTCGCGGGCAAGGCGTAAACCCCGGCGGGCCGCTACAATCACTGACCCACGTCGTGTGGGTGCAGCCAGCCCATCCAGATGCCGAGTACGACCATCAGGATCAGCAGGATCGATAGGCCGATGCGACGGGTTAGCGCCCATACCGTGCGCTTGCTGCCGTCTTTGTCGGTCATCATGAAGTACAGCGCTTGACCGAGATTGAACAGCACGACCAGCAGCAGGATCACCAGCGCATATTTATAGACGGTTTCCACGTGATTGATCCGAACGATGATGACATCGGCAGTATAACGGCCGTACGCGGTGGCTCCGCGTGAACGGACTGCGCCGTCCTTCCTGGTGGGCCGTGTTGCTGACCCTGGCCGGAACCTTGCTGTTCCTGCATTTAGGCGTCTGGCAGCTGCATCGCGCCGACGAGAAAGAGGAAATTCTGCGACGGTATGCCACAGCGGCAACGGCACCTCTGCGCGATTTTGCCGCAGTAGCCGATGCACCGCCGAATGATGCCTTTGCACGCGTGCAAGTGCGTGGCGAATATCTAAGCGATCGGGTCTATCTGCTCGACAATCCCAAACACGATCAACGCGGCGGCGTCGAGGTTTTCGTTCCATTGCGGATTGCCGGCAGCGATCAACTGTTGCTGGTCGATCTCGGATTTCTGCCGGGCAACGGCACCGACCAGGCGCCGCAACTACCGCCGCTAGCCAGCGGCGAGCAGCGCTTGCAAGGTCTCTACTTGCCGCCGCCCGGCGTCGGCTACGAGATGGGCGGCAATGCGCTGGCGCAACAGGCACATTGGCCCAAGACCACCATTTACTTCGACGCGAAGCAGTTCGCGTCGGATCTTGCTCGCCCGGTGTACCCGCTGGTGCTGGCCCTGGATGCCGACCCGGCATCGATTTATGTGCGCGAGCACACGCTCGATTTCTCCTCGATGCCGCCGGCCCGGCATCGTGCTTATGCCTTTCAATGGTTCACGTTTGCGCTGGCGGCGGTGGTGATCTTTGTGGTCCTGCATCGTCGCCGCAAGCCGAATCGACGTCATTCAAAAAGTACGGATAGTCCATGAACAAGCCAGCCAACCCGGCGCTGCGCAATAGCCGTCTAAAACTGCTTTTAATCATGGCGGTATTCGCTGCGCCGATGATCGCCGCAGGTATTCTCACCTTTACCGGCTGGCAGCCCAGCGGTAAGGCCAATGGCCAGCCCATTGCCCCGCAGCGCAATTTCGCCGACGAAAATCTGCGCGTGCAGTTGAGCGATGGCCAGTCATGGGCATGGCGCGCCGCCGAGCCGCAGCTTACCTTGATCGCCCTGGCCGGGCCTGATTGCGCCGCGCAGTGCGTGGATACCTTGACCAAGATGGCGGCGGCGCGCATCACCTTGAATCGCAATGCCCCGCGCCTGCGCCTGCTTTATCTCGGCACGCCGCCGGTAGATTCCGGGCAGGACGGCATGAAGAATTATTGGCAGCTCGGCACCGACTCTGACGGCAAGCTCGCCCGTTATCGGCCAAGCGAGCCCGACAGCGTGGCTGCCTTGTTGGTGGAATCCAACGGCACGGCGTTGTCGCTGTATGCCGCGGGTTTCGACCCCACCGGTTTGCGTAAAGATTTGCAAAAGGTCATCCGCTGATGTCCGCCGGCATGGTGAAAATGCTGCGTGGGCTGGCCTTGCTTGCAGCGGTGTTCGCGTTTGGGGTGGTGATGTTCGGCGCCTTTGTGCGGCTGTCCAATGCCGGCTTGTCTTGTCCGGATTGGCCGACCTGCTACGGCAAGGTAAGTTGGCCGGAGCACGCGCATGAAGTCGCTCAGGCGAATCAGGCTTTTCCGGATCGCCCTTACGAAACGCATAAGGCATGGCGCGAACAGGTACATCGTTTTCTTGCCGGTACGCTTGGCGTGCTGGTGCTGGCGCTGGCCTTGATCGCCAGCTGGCGCAAGCCGTGGGCGCGCTACGCGGTGATAGCCGGGGCGGTCTTCGCAGCGCTGGGCGTTGGGCTGTATATGCGCGGAGAGCACGCGTGGTCCACACTGCTGTCGGTTTTCGCCATTGGCCTGCCGATGTGCGCCGCCGTGGGCTTAAAGCAGCCGGGCGCGTGGAGAATCAGTGTGCTGGCGTTGGCGGTGATTATCTTCCAGGCCATGCTGGGCATGTGGACGGTGACCTTGCTGCTCAAGCCCATCGTAGTGATGGGGCATTTGCTCGGAGGTATTACGACGTTCGCCTTGCTGGCCTATGTCGCGCTGCGATTTGCTGGTGTCGGTGCGCGCGACGATGCATATGCCGGGCTGCGCAAGCTGGTGATCTTCGGCATCGTGCTGCTGCTGGCGCAGATTGCTTTAGGCGGCTGGACGTCCGCCAACTATGCGGCCTTGGCTTGCGGTACTGATTTTCCGCAATGCCTGGGACAATGGTCGCCGCCTACCGATTTCAAGCAAGCTTTTGTGCTGTGGCGTGGCATTGGCGTCAACTATGAGGGCGGGGTGCTCGATATGGCGGCGCGTAGCGCCATCCAGATCGCGCACCGTATCGGCGCCCTGGTGGTGTTCTGTTATCTCAGCTGGCTGGCTTTCAAGACATCGCGCCGTGGCTTGCAGGGTTACGGTTTGGCGATCTTCCTGGTGCTGCTGGTCCAGGTGTTGCTCGGCGTGAGTAATGTGCACTTTGGCCTGCCGCTGCCAGTGGCCACCTTGCATAATGGCGTGGCGGCGTTGTTGTTGTTCACGCTATTGGCCAGCTTGGCGCGCACGCAGCGCCGTCCTGATGAATCGAGCTTTCGCTACCTGGGGTCGAACTGAGATGGCGAAGAAAACTCAAGCTGGCCCAATGAAATCGAGCCAGATGAAATCGGGTCCAATGAAATCAGGACAAACGCAGTCCAGCGTATTTCGCGAATATCTCGAGCTGACCAAGCCGCGCGTGGTTGCCTTGCTGGTGTTCTGCGCCATCATCGGCATGTTCCTCGCGGTACCGGGTATTCCGCCGTGGCGCGCCTTGCTCTTCGGCACCATCGGTATCTGGATGGCTTCGGCTTCGGCTGCCGCCTTCAATCACCTGATCGACCAACGCATCGACAAATTGATGGCGCGCACCGCACATCGGCCGCTCGCCACCGGACATCTCACGCCACGACAGGTACTGCTGTTCGCACTGACCCTGGGCCTGGTATCGATGCTGGTCCTGGTGCTGCTGGTGAATCCACTGACCGCGCTGCTTACCTTTGGCGGCTTGATTGGGTACGCCGTGGTCTACACCGCGTATTTGAAACGTGCGACGCCACAGAACATCGTCATCGGCGGCCTTGCCGGGGCGATTCCGCCGGTGCTCGGCTGGACCGCGGTAACCGGTTCGCTGCATCCTTTTGCGCTGCAGCTGTGCCTGATTATTTTCGTCTGGACACCGCCGCATTTCTGGGCCTTGGCGATTTTTCGCCGCGACGATTATTCGCGCGCGCAGGTGCCGATGCTGCCGGTGACTCACGGCGTGGTCTACACCCGCTGGCACGTGTTGTTCTACACCATCCTGCTCGTGCTGGTGACGCTGTTGCCGACACTGACGGGTTATAGCGGCCTGCTCTATCTCGGTGGTGCCGTCGTGCTCGGCGGCGGTTTTCTTTACTACGCCGTGCGTTTGTTGAATCCGCCGGACGAGCTGTTCGCGATGAAGGTATTCAACTATTCCATCGTCTATTTGATGGCATTGTTCGCATTCCTGCTGGCCGACCATTGGTTGTTCGAACCGCTGGTGCAGCAAGGGCTGGTGTTTCAGCCGGCGAGTTGATCGGCTGACGCAGGTAGCGTCATGCACCCACCGCGGCGCGTGGATAAAGACACGCCACGTTGTCCCACAGGATGCGTGATTTTGTCCGTGAGGATAAATCGTCACGCGCGATAAAGCTGCTGACCGTGTCGGGGAACATGCTGTCGCGGTGCGGGTAATCGGTGGCGATGACGATGCGGGTATCGCCTATGGCGGTGATGACCTCGGCGAGATACTTTTCGCCGGCATCGACGGAGACGAAACATTGGCGGCTGAAATATTCGCTGGGTCGTAGTGGCAGCGGGATGTCGATGTCCTCGGGGAATTTCTCCCAGGTATCGTCCAGGCGCCACAGCCACCAGGGAAGCCAGCCGCATCCGCCTTCCAGAAAGGCGCATGTCAGCCGCGGGTGTCGCTCAAAAACCCCGCCTGTCGCCAGGCTGGCAAAGGCGAGCATCAGCTCGAACGGATTGCGCGCGGCATTGGTGATCATGTGTGCGCCGGTGTGATCGATAAAGCGGCGGCCGATATCGTCGTGCAAGCTCCAGACGCCGGTCGGATGAAAACATATGGGCACCCCGAAATGCGCGGCAGCCTCCCATAACGGCTCGAAACAGGCGTCGTGAATATGCCGGCCATTCACCGGGTTGGGGTTGCCGATCACCGCTACGGCGCCAAGTTTTTCAACGGCACGCTCAACTTCACGCACGGCGAGCGATACGTCGTGATAGGCGATTTGCGCGGCAAATTTCAGCCGTTGCGGATCGTGCGCGCAAAAGTCATGCGTCCAATCGTTGTGCGCACGCGCCATGGCATCGGCAAAAACCGAGTCAAGATCGTCATGCATTTGCACATGCCTGCCGCGGGTGCCGAACAGCACCGCGATATCGATGCCTTCGATGGCCATGGCGCGCAGATGCGATGCTGGGTCGTAACCCGCCGCAGCGGCGGCGCGGTAGTGCTGGTGTCGTGGTGTTTGCGATAGGTATGCGGGCGCCGACACGGCCGGCCTGGGCCGGGGTGCCTGCGCCCTGAACGGTGCATCCAGATAACGCGACCACAAATCATCGGGCTCGATGGTATGCAGGTCGGCATCGAGGATGCGGTAGCCGCTTTTCATGGCGGCCTCTTCAGAGATATTTCCGGGTCAACGGGCCGGCATGGAAGGCGGCGCGCTCGGGTTCGCAGATGCTGGGTTTCTCCGGTGCGCAATCGGGTGGCGGAATCTCTGGTCCGCATTTCCCCGGATCGCGTTCGGGCGAGCACGGTGGTGCCGGCTCCTCGGGTGAGCATGCCGCCGCGATGGCAGGGTGTTGCGCCGGCGCGTGCGCATCGATCAGTGCATCGCGAAAATCATGTAATGGACGTCCATAAAATACCTGTTCGAGGCCGTGGCTCTTGATATGCCCCAGCGGGCTGAATCGGGCGAATACGCAGGGATAAATATCGCCACTCGAACTGACGCACAGCTTGCCGTCGCCGCAGCGTCCGCAGAGCTCCTTTAACGGCGGCTGCGAGGGACGTTCGTGCGAGCCACGGCCAAGGCCGCGAAGCCGATCGGTGTGCACGGCCGAGACGCCCGCTTCGTGCAGCATGCGCTCGGTTTGACCAACGTCGTCGGCATTGATGCTCATGGCAATAATGCTGGCGTGCACGGGCAGGCCAGCGGCGCTGGCCCAGCGCAGCGCGTGCTCGGTTTTGGCGAAGCTGCCTTTGCGCTGGGTAACCTGGTCGTGCACCGCGCCGCTGGAGCCATAGACGGAGAACGCCAGGCTGACGCGATGGGTAAGGAAAACGCTTTTCAGCTGGTCGGTGAAATGGGTGCCGTTGGTATAGACGCACAGATGTTCAAAGCCGCTAAGGCGCGCGTGTTCGATCAACTGGGGCAGGCCGGGGTAGAGGGTCGGTTCGCCGCCGATGAACTGGACGCTTTTGCAGCCTAGTGCGGCGGCCTGATCAAGTGCGTCGATCCAGTCATCAAGCCGCATGCCATCGTTCAGCGCTCGGGTCGGGCCGGAGTCTGCATAACAGTGGACACATTCCAGATTGCAGCGTGCGGTCAGCTCCAGCCAAATGAAATCGAGTCGCTGACGTTGATCGATAGCCTGCTGATGCATAGCCCTTCTCCTCTTCACTGCGATGACGTCGGTGGAATAACGAGGCAGGTCCGGCGAGCGAGATGCGGTAGATACACATGCTGACGGCCAGAGCATAGTCCCATGCGCTGGCAGGGCTATAACAGGGTGTCGGCTGGGGTCTATGCCAGCGCTGGCGGCAGCTCGTGAGCATGCGGAGAAGCCGCAGAAACTTTCGTGTTAAAGCCTTTGTTTCCATGGGTTGACACTCCCGCAGTGCAGCACGACAATACGCCGGCTGCCGGTCGCGTCCTGCGACCGTTGGCTTCCTGTCTTACCAAACCAAGGCATATGGACGTTTACCCTAGTCGCAACGTCGACATCCGCGAGCATCGGGTGCCGGCATTGCATAACAAGCTGATTGTCTGCGGCGACCGCCTGCGGTCGGCTGGCGCTTTCCTCGACTAGGGAAGTCCGGCCCACCCCTGACGACGCCGTTGGCGTCGTTACGAGGAGATGGGCTATGAAGCTCCTTCGCGATTTTTTCCGTCTGCGTACCGCGGCTCGTTTGCCGCTGCTCGGTCGCCGTGACGCTGTGCGTCGCTCTTTCACCATTACCGTGCCCGAACCGCTGCTCAAGCCGAGCGGCGCGAACGTGATCGATATGCATTGGGACGCCGATGCGGCCCATGGCCGGCCGGTGGCACATTGGCATGACCATGCCGTGTCACAAAATGCGTCATCGCAAACGCACGGTCATCTACAGCTGGTATCTAGTCGATAGATAAAGCAGCGTGAAGCCCGCAGGGGTTGGTTTGTGCCGGCCCCGCGGTGCTTATTCAGGGTCATTCTGCTGAAGATCAGCCAGTGATCGGGTTAAAGGTGTTGGCGTCGCGTGTGGGTTGACCCCACCGGCTCGCTGGTCCGCCGCAAGTGTTATCGAAATCCACGGAAGCGAGTCATGAATAAGCATTCCACCCAGACCGTTGCAAGCAAGGCGGCCGGCAAGGGCGCACCCGCCCCGGTTCGTATTGCCGTGGCGATGGAGGCGTTCCGTCATAACGAGGCGCTGTTGGCCGCGCTCGATACCAGCGTCGCCGGCCTCAATGAGGAGCAAATCGCCGAGCGGCTGGACCGCGACGGTTTGAACGAGGTATCGCACGAGAAGCCGCCGCACTGGACGCTGCAGCTACTGCATGCTTTCAAGAACCCGTTCATCGTGGTGTTGCTGGTACTGGCGGGCGTGCAGCTGGCGACCGATCACACGAATCTGACCGGGCCGACGATTATCTCGGCGATGGTGTTGATCAGCGTGCTGCTGAGCTTCAGCCAGGAATACCGTTCGTCCAAGGCGGCCGAGAAACTGAAGGCGATGGTGCGCAATACCGCCACGGTGACACGACGGGCCTCGGACGGCCATAGCGAGCGCATCGAAGTGCCGGTGGCCGAGCTGGTGGTCGGTGACATCGTGCACCTGGCGGCCGGCGACATGGTGCCGGCCGATCTGCGTCTGCTAAGCGCGAAAGACTTGTTTATCAGTCAGGCCATTCTCACCGGCGAATCGCTGCCGGTGGAGAAGTCGGCACCGCTGCGCGGGCCGGCCAACGACGAGGCGGCCGAGCAAAGCGCACTGGATAACCCGCTAGACCTGAGCACCGTCTGCTACATGGGCACCAACGCGGTCAGCGGCACCGCCACCGCGGTGATCGTGGCCACCGGTCCGCGCAGCTATCTGGGTTCGCTGGCGCGTACGGTGGTGGGGCAGCGGGTGCAGACCAGCTTCGATCGCGGCGTCAAAAGCGTCAGCTGGCTGTTGATCCGCTTTATGGCGGTGATGGTACCGATCGTCTTCGTCATCAACGGCCTGGACAAGCACGACTGGGTGCAGGCGTTCCTGTTTGCGTTGTCGGTGGCAGTCGGTCTGACGCCGGAAATGCTGCCGCTGATCGTGACCGCGAACCTGGCCAAGGGCGCTATCGCGATGTCGCGCCGCAAAGTGGTGGTGAAGCGCCTCAATGCGATTCAGAACTTCGGCGCGATGGACGTGCTGTGCACCGACAAGACCGGCACGCTGACGCTGGACAAGATCGTGCTGGAGCGGCACCTCGACCTGTACGGCGAAGAGTCCGACGAGGCGCTGGAATACGGTTACCTCAACAGCCGTTTTCAGACCGGCCTGAAAAACCTGATGGACAAGGCGGTGCTATCGCATCGCGACTTGGAGCCCACCGCCGCGCATTACCGCATCGTCGACGAGATCCCGTTCGACTTCCAGCGCCGGCGCATGTCAGTGGTGGTGGCCAATGGCGATGGTCACGAGCTGCTGGTGTGCAAGGGCGCGGTCGAGGAAATGCTGTCGATCTGTGCCTACGCCAAGGCTGGCGACGAGATTCTGCCGATGGACGAGGCGCAGCGCGCCGACATCAAGGCGATGACCCGTCACCTCAACGAGGACGGCCTGCGCGTGCTGGTGGTGGCGATCAAGCGCCAGGCGCCGGCTGATCGCGCCTATGGCGTTGCTGACGAAACCGATCTGATCGCCGTTGGCTGCCTGGCCTTCCTCGATCCGCCGAAGGACACCGCCGGCACCGCCATCGCTGCGCTGAATCACCATGGCGTGGAAGTGAAGGTGATTACCGGCGACAACGAGGCGGTCACTCGCAAGATCTGCCGCGAGGTTGGGCTTAACGTCGAGCATTCGGCGCAGGGCAAGCACATCGAGCCGCTGGACGACGCCGAGCTGGACGAGCTGGTCAAGCGCACCACGGTGTTTGCCAAGATGTCGCCGCTGCAGAAGGCACGCGTGGTGAAGTCACTGCAGCGCCAGGGCCACACCGTCGGCTTTCTCGGCGACGGCATCAATGACGCGCCGGCATTGCGCGAGGCGGACGTGGGCATTTCGGTGGATACGGCCACCGATATCGCCAAGGAGTCGGCCGACATCATCTTGCTCGAAAAGAATCTCATGGTGCTTGAAGAGGGGGTGATCGAAGGGCGCATCACCTTCGGCAACATCATCAAGTACATCAAGATGACCGCCAGTTCTAACTTCGGCAACATGTTCTCGGTGCTGGTGGCGAGCGCGTTCCTGCCGTTCCTGCCGATGCTGCCGCTGCAATTGCTGGTGCTCGACCTGCTGTATCACGTTTCGCAGTTGTCGATTCCGTTCGATCGCATGGACGAGGAATACCTGCGCAAGCCGCGTAAGTGGGACGCCAGCGATATCGGTCGTTTCATGGTGTGGATTGGTCCGGTCAGCTCGATTTTCGATATCACGACGTATCTGTTGCTGTGGCATGTGTTCGGCGCCAACTCACCCGACCATCAGGCGTTTTTCCAGACCGGCTGGTTTGTCGAGAGCTTGCTGACCCAGACCTTGATCGTGCACATGATCCGTACCCGCAAGATCCCGTTCCTGCAAAGCATCGCGGCCGCGCCGGTACTGGCCTTGACCGCCGCCGCCATTGTGATCGGTATCTTCTTGCCCTTCACCGGGCTGGGCGCGAAATTCGGCATGGTGGCGTTGCCGCCGGTGTACTTCGCCTGGGTGGCGCTAACCGTGTTCACCTACTGCGTGCTGACCCAACTAGTAAAGCTGATCTACATTCGCCGGTACGGACGCTGGCTGTAACGTCAGCCCGCTTCCCCATGGCCATTGCTTGGGGGAGCGGGTCGAGGCAGGGCCGTCGTGTGGCTTCGCTGCATAGGAGCGTAGATCGAGCAGTACTCCCGCAGGCGGCCGTCTATTCCAGCGATCTCTCACATGGAGAGGCTGGAAGATAGATAGCCAATATTTATCTGGAGCTGGATATGAAAGGCACGTTCGCCTTACTCGACATTGCCGGCTACGTCGCCCTTTTGTTGTGGGGCACGCATATGGTTACCAGCGGCGTGTTGCGTGGTTATGGCAGCGCGTTGCGCCGTTGGCTGGGCCGTTATCTCGGTCGGCGCCCGGCTGCCTTTGCTTTCGGCGTGTGCATTACCGCCGTGCTGCAGAGCAGTACCGCTACCGGCTTGATGGCGGCTTCGTTCGCGGCCAGCGGTTTTCTTGGCCTGGCACCAGGGCTGGCGGTGATGCTGGGCGCCAATGTCGGTACCACCTTGATCGTGCAGGTGATGTCGTTCGACATCTCGGTGATTGCGCCGGTATTGATCCTGCTGGGCTTTGTGGTGCATCGGCGCAGCGACGACGCTCGCTATGAAAATCTCGGCCGGGTGGCGATCGGCCTCGGCCTGATGCTGCTCTCCCTGCATTTACTGGTGCTTTCGCTGGCGCCGGTAGAAAGTGCGCAGGCCTTGCATGCGGTACTGCAAAGCCTGGCCGGCGAGCCGGTGCTGGCAGTGCTGGTGGCGGCGTTGCTGTCGTGGGCCTGCCATTCCAGCGTGGCGATGGTGCTGCTGATCGTCTCGCTGGCCAATGCCGGTGTCATCAATGCGCCGGGTGCGCTGGCCCTGGTCCTGGGCGCCAACCTCGGTGCCACGTTGCCGGCATTGTTCGATGCCAATAGTGCGGTGGCCCGCCGCCTGCCCTTGGGCAACCTGCTGGTGCGCTTGTTTGGCTGCATTGTCTGCCTGCCGTTGCTGCCGCTGATCGCTGGCTGGATGACCCCGCTGGGTGCCTCGCCCGCGCGCATCGTGGTGAATTTCCACACCGCATTTAATCTGGCCCTGGCGCTGGTGTTCATCCTGCCGGTAGAGCGTTTGGCGCGGTTGCTGGTGCGGCTATTGCCGGAGCCGCCGCAGCCGTCCGATCCCGGCGTGCCGCAGTACCTCGACGAGGCGGCGCTGGATACGGCCAATGTGGCGTTGGCCAATGCCGCGCGCGAGTCCATG
>NZ_JAPDPE010000040.1 GCF_026283955.1 Dyella silvatica
GCATGAACAAAAAACACGCCGCCGCGAAACATACCGCCGAAACCGAGCGCGTCGAAGAAAGCACTTAGCGACATATCCAGATTCGTCCGCCATCCATTGCTACGGAACACGCCACCATGAAAGCGAGTGTTGCGATGTTGCATCAGAAAACGAATTCAGCCAGCCCGCCGCAGGCCCATGTCGTCGTTGTCGGAGCCAGCGTGTCGGGATGCGCGGCAGCTATATTGTTTGCCCGGCAAGGCATCCCGGTAACGGTGATTGAAAAGCGCCACCCCAGCGACTTTCATAAGCCCATCTGCACGCACTACATCCAGCCTTGCAGCCTCACCGCCTGGCGCGAGCTGGATTTGTACGAGCCCTTGCTGGAAGCCGGCGCAGTCAAGAACACGATCGGCATCTGGACCAAATGGGGCTGGATTCCCAAGGCCGAGCTAGGTGAAGTGCACGCGTTGAACATGCGTCGTGTCACGCTCGACCCGCTGCTGCGCAGCAAGATGATCAACACCCCCGGTGTCACCTACCTCGAAGGTACGCGCTGTTCTGCCTTGCAACGGGATGCATCGGGCGCCGTCACGGGTGTCACCGTGGAATCGGCCACCAGCGGAAGCTTCGAGCTGCCCTGCACCTTGCTAGTGGGTGCCGATGGGCGTGAATCGACGGTGGCCGAATTGGCCGGTGTGCCTACCGAGGAGACGCCGAATCAGCGTTTCTCTTGCTTCACCTTTTTTCGCAACATTCCCAATGAATCGCGAACCACCTCACGCATGTGGATGCTTGAGCCTTATATCGCCTATCAGTTTCCAAACGACGATGGCACCACCTTGATTGCGCTGATGCCCACCAAGGACCGTGTTGCCGACTTCAAGGCCGACCGTGCCAAATGCTTTCGCGAGATCGTCAAATCGCTGCCGGATGCGCCCGATATCGACCATGCCGAACAGATTGCCGACTACCTGATCAATACCAAGAACTCGATGCTGCTACGGCGCAAGCTGCCGCACGGCCTGGCCCTGGTCGGCGATGCTTTCATGACGACCGACCCGCTGCACGGCTTCGGCATTTCCTGGGGCATTATTTCCGCGTCGGAACTGGTTCATCGCGCCGCCCCGGGTTTGCTGGCCGGCCTGCGGCCGGATCGTGAAATCGCCGCCTATCACCGCGAGCGCTATGCCGAGGTCAAGGGCCACTTCAAGATCATGGCCGACATGGCGTTGGCCAAGCCGATGCCTGCCATGCAACAAATGCTGTTCAGCGCGGCGACGCGCGACCCGCAGACGAGCGCCATCGTGCAGCGCTTTCTTGCCGGCACCAGCGGCACCGGCGAACTGCTTTCGCTGCGCACCCTGATGCGCGCCTTCACCACCACGGTTCGCCATTCGTTTCGCCGGCCACCGCAGATGGTGTCGGAAAGCAGCGGCGCCTGAGCGCAAGCCCGTCGCCCACGTTTACATTCCGCCCGCCCCGTCTAGGTTCCATCCATCGACAAAGTCATCACGGAGGTCTCATGAAAGTGCTCATGGTAGTGACAAGCCATTCACGGTTTGGTGACAGCGACAACCCCACAGGCCTCTATCTTTCCGAATTCAGCCACCCCTACGAAGTCTTCGTAAAGCATGGCCTGCAGGTCGATGTCGCCTCGCCCACGGGTGGCAAGGCGCCGATCGATCCATCCAGCATCAACGATGCATCGATCCATTGGGGTATCCGGCTGGTCGAGCACACGCTAAAACTTAGCGACGTGCATGCTGGCGACTACGCCGCCGTGTTTCTCGTCGGCGGACATGGCGCGGTCTACGATCTGCCGCACAACGCCGATCTACAGCGTTTGCTGAAACAGACCGCTGCCGACGACCAGGTCATCGCCGCGATTTGCCACGGCCAGGCCGGCTTGCTCGAAGCGACCTTGGACAACGGCTCGCACCTGCTGGCCGGCAAATCCGTCACCGGCTTCAGCAATACGGAAGAGACCATTATCGGGCTTGAAAAAGTGGTGCCGTTCTTGCTCGAGAACGAACTCGTCGCACGCGGCGCTCAGTTCAAAGCCGCGCCGGCGTGGGAAAGCCATGTGGTCGCGCACGGCTCGCTGATCACCGGGCAAAACCCGGCCTCGGCAACGGCCCTGGCCGAAGCGGTTTGTGCCTACCTGGATGAGCATCACGGCAACGTACTTGCGGACAAGAGCGCGCAGGCCGTGACCCTGGCCAGGCGTTACGGCGGGGCCTGGAACAACCGCGACTTCGACATCTTCGGGCAGATCTTCGCCGAGGACGTCACCTACTTCGATCCGTTCGTGGGCGACAGCCCGATCCAGATCAAGGCCATGGGCGACTACGTCGGCCAACTGATCGCAGCCTTTCCCGATCTGCGCTTTGAAGTGCTATCGCTGCGTGGCGGCAGCGACTACGCCGTATTCGAATGGATCATGCACGGCAGTAACACCGGCGAGTCGGAACTGCACGCCGCCACCCAGCACAAGATCGCCTTGAAAGGCATCGACTTTCTCGACATCAAAGGTGACCGAATCCAGGCCATCCGCGCCTATTTCGATCGCCAGGAATACATCGAGTCGCTAAAGCTCGACGCCGTCAGTGTATTGAGCGACACCATCTCTTAACGCGCTGAAAGAAAGCATGCCGGCTTCCCGATGCAGGAAGGCGGCATGACTGACTGCGGCGCGCTGAGGCCACTTTAATCGAAGCCACACAGGAAACGATCGACATGAAGGGCATGACTGCTTGGGTTGCGATAGCTGTTTTATTGTGTACCAGTATGGTCCGCGCCTCGGACCATCGAGAATCGCCAGCGATAGAGGGAAATCCGGCTGCCGACATCACCGATTTCTACGCCTTTCTGAATCCCAAGGACCCCAGCCGGCTAGTGCTGGTGATGGGCGTAAGCCCGGCAAGCACACCGCAAATTTCTCGTACGTACCAGTTTTCCGCAAAAACCCGTTATCTGTTCAAGATCGACAGCAACGGCGATTACCTGGCCGACCGGGTCATCGATGTACGGTTTTCGAAGCCTGAATTTCCCAAGCTATCCAATACCGGTGCGCTGATTCCCGGGCAGCATTTTCGGGCCGACTTCGGCTTCGGCCTGCCGGAGATCCGTGGCGCGGTAACGCCGTTGATACAGGCCTCGCTTACCCCGCCCGAGCCGCTGGTGTTTCACAACGATGTGGGCATCAAGATGTTTACCGGCCCACGTGACGACCCGTTCTTTTTCGACTCCACCGATTCGTTTCGCGTCTTGAACAAGCAGCAGCCGAAATTCGAGCACGGTATCGACCGCAACGCCGGCCTCAATATCAATGCCATCGTGATCGAAATGCCGCTCGCCCTGGTCTACCGCGGCGTGCCGCTGCATATGTGGGTGACCACCGAAGAAGAAGAGGCCGATGCCTCGGGCAAGCTGCAGTGGCGGCAGATTCAGCGCGACGCCAACCCGGCGGTTAAGGCCGTCTATATCCCACCGGAGTATCTGGACAGCTACAACGCCTCTGAGCCGGTCGACGACAAAAAGAACTTCGCCGCGATCATCGGCGGCTCGGCCAAATATCTGTTCAGCATCAGCGACCAGGATCTCGCCAAATATCTCAGCATCGTGACCCCGGACGAGATGACCCTGGACCCGACCAAGCCGATCAAGATGCCCAACGGCCGCACGCTGGATGACGATATCGACCTGATGTTCTGGTTCAACCTGTATAAGCCGCTTGCCTATGCGCCAGGCGACCTGGACGGCGTTCACGCCAACGACGTTCCCAACCTCAAGTATTTCCCCTATCTGGCGCCGCCGCATACCGTGCCCAAACCATGAGCACGCGCAGACCACCGGCAAACGGCAACGAACTCGCAACCCATAGCGGAGCATTATCATGAGTGCAGTTGGTAAACTTTCATGGCGCGTACTTCTACTTGGCCTAGGCATCTTGCTGTCCTCGCTGCAGCCGCAGGCCGCCATCGCCAGCGACCATCGCGAAGCCCCCGGCATCGCCGACAAACCGATGCTCGACATCGCCGATTTCTATGCTTTTCTAAGCCCGACCAACTCGAACCGGCTGGTGCTGGTAATGACGGTGAACGGCTATGGCTTGCCGCCGCTGTCGAAGACCTATTTGTTTTCCGACAAGGCACGGTACAAGTTCTACATCGACAACGATGGCGACACCCGGCCGGACCACAGCATTGTGGTGACCTTCTCCAAGCCGCAATTCGCTCACTTTACTGATCCCGATCATTTCAGCGGGCAGACCTTCTCGGCCGCCTTCTCGATGGGCATTCCAACGCTGAACGGCCCAGTGACCCCGGCGACTCAGGTGTACTACGTGCCCACCGCACCGGTGATTGTCGATGGTGCCAAGGGTGTTCGCATGTTCACCGGTTTGCGTGACGACCCATTCTTCTTCGACAACGTCGATTCGGACCGGGTATTCGCCGGCCTGCAGCCGAAATTCATGTCGGGCAAGGATCGCTTCGCCGGCTTTAATGTCTCGGCCATCGTGATCGAGATTCCGTTGTCCAGCGTCTATCGCGGGCGTCCACTCGCGCTATGGGCAACCACCGAAGAGCAAACGCCGCGCGGTGAATGGAAGCAGGTCCAACGGGTGGGACACCCGGCGATCAAGGGGGTTTATGTGCCCGACGAAATGGCCGAGCTGTTCAACTCCAGCCAGCCGATCGACGACGTCCGCAACTTCAAAGCGCCGATCACCGCCAGCGCGCAGCGGCTGTTTCACCTCAGCGGCGATACCCTGACGACCCTGGTCGACACGGTGGTTCCAGACACGCTTAAGCTGGATCCGACCAAGCCGATCAAAATGCCCAATGGACGCACCCTGGATGACCCGCTGGGCCTGATGTTCTGGTTCAACCTCTACACCCCGATTGCCTACGCACCGGGAGATCTGGACGGTGTTCACGGCAACGATGTGCCCAACAGCAAATACTTCCCCTATCTGGCACCGCCGCATACCGTTCCGCGCTGAGCGCGCATTCAAGCGCCCGCCAAGCACTGAAGCACCGTACCAACTCCCCTCTCCGATGACGGAGAGGGGAGCCACGCATAGATATCCCAGCTGCCCATCCGAATCACTTAGGCGACCTACCGGGCATGACTAAAGCAGGCGTTACAAAAACCGACCTAGCCAGCGAATATGTGGCCTATGTCATCGATCAGCTGGCGGCTTACCGCGAGGTAACCGCCAAGCGTTTCTTTGGCGGCGTCGCGCTGATAGCAAGCGACATCCAGTTCGCCATCGTCATGAAAGATACCTTGTACTTCTGCGTCCAGCCGAAAAACCGGCAGCGCTACCTGGATCACGGCATGGGACCTTTCACCTATCAAACCGCCAAGCGAACGGTTTCGGTGCAACGCTATTACGAGGTTCCCAGCGACGTGCTTGAAGACAGTGAAGCGCTATCGAGCTGGATGGACCTGGCCATGGCCGATGCCAGGCGTTAGCTCACGGCCGATCAGCGAGCGCCCGGTTGGCGCGCCAAGACCTGGTCTGCCCGTTTAGCCGCACCGCTGCAGACTCCAGCCCATAAGCATGCACATCGGGGATTGGCGCCGATCTGCCCCGACGTTGCGAGATTCCAAGCACCATGCCGCATCCTGCAGCCGGCCTTATCGGCCACCTTCCCAACGGCATCATCGGGCTCGCGCTGTTCGCCTGCGGCGCGGCGCTTGCACAAACCCCGGCACCGCAGATCGACCCACCCAGCGAACTGACCTCTTCGCATGCCAAGACCATGGCATCGGTCGATGTCACCGGTCATTACGACAACGGCGTGGGCAGCTCCGACGCCTCGTCGCAAGGGATCATCCTCGGCCGTCTGTTGCAGGACATTCCGCTGCTGCGGCCAGGCCAGGTGTTGGAGGCCATTCCCGGCATGGTCGTGACCCAGCATTCCGGCGACGGCAAGGCCAACCAGTATTTTCTGCGTGGCTACAATCTCGACCATGGCACCGACTTCGCCACCCAGCTGGACGGGGTGCCGGTCAACATGCCCACCAACGCGCACGGTCAAGGCTATTCCGACCTCAATTTTCTGATTCCCGAACTGGTTCAGCAGATCGACTATCGCAAAGGCACGTACTTTGCGCAGAACGGCGATTTCTCCGCCGCGGGCTCGGCCGATATCAGCTACCGCGAAGTTATCGAGCATCCGTTTGTACAGCTCACCCTGGGCAGTGACGACTATCGTCGCGTGCTACTGGCGGGCTCGTTTCCGCTGCTGCCGTCGACCGCGCATGCTCCGACCGTGCTTGCGGCCATCGAAGGACTGGGAGAAAACGGGCCGTGGAAGCATCCCGAACGAATGCGCAAGATCAATGGCCTGCTACGACTGAGCAACGGCGATGCCGCGCGCGGCTGGTCGTTGGATGCATTGGCCTACGACGCACACTGGAACGCCACCGACCAGGTGCCTCTCGCGTGGCTCAAATCCGCGCAGTTATGCCGGTTCTGTGCGGTGGACCCGACGGATGGCGGCAACAGCGCAAGAGACATTCTCTCCGCTGAATGGCACGCCAGCGATGCCGATGGCTACACCCGTATCTCCGCATACCTTGAACATTATCGTCTGCAGTTGTTTTCCAACTTCACCTTCTACGAATTGCGCCCGGATACGGGCGATCAGTTTGCGCAGAAAGAAGCGCGTAACCTGCTTGGGGTCAAGCTGGCCCATGCCTGGACCCATAACCTGTTCGGCCGCGACTCAAGCACCGAGGCGGGGTTGCAGGTTCGTCACGACCATATCCGGGTCGGCCTGTTCAACACCGCGGATCGAGTACCGTTCGAAACGGTAAGCGACAGCCGGGTCGGTGAAACAGAAGCCGCTGTCTACGTCGAAAACAGCACCACCTGGAACCCCTGGTTTCGCACGGTGCTAGGCGTACGCCAAGACACCATCCAGATGCATCTCTCATCGCTTTCGCTGGCAACGAACAGCGGCAACGCATCGGCCAGCCGTACCTCGCCCAAGCTTGCGCTGATCTTCGGACCATGGGCCAAGACCGAGTTCTTCATCAATGCCGGCACCGGCTTTCACAGTAACGATGCACGCGGCGCCATCTACCGGATCGACCCGACCACGGCGACCCAGGCCATGCCTGCACCGCCCTTCGCCGGCGCTCGGGGCGGCGAGCTCGGCGTACGCACCGAACTCGTACCCGGGTTGCAAAGCTCGCTTACCGGTTGGCGCTTGGACAGTGCATCGGAGTTGGTCTACAACGCGGATTCGGCGATCGGCACCACCTCGCCCAACGGCGCCAGCACGCGCTACGGTATCGAATGGAATAACCACCTGACGCTCAATCAATGGCTGCTGCTCGACGCTGACCTCGCCTATACGCATGCCCGCTTTACGCACCCCAATGAAAACGATCAGCGCGGCAGCTATATTCCCAACGCGGTACCGAAAGTCGCCTCGATCGGATTCAGCACACAGGGGCTAAAAGACTGGTCCGGAACCATCAAGTTGCGCTACATCGGCAGGTATCCGTTATCGCAAGATGGCAGCTTGATGGGTCCCTCGGCCACGGTCATCGACCTGCGCGTATCGCGCGACATCAATCCATCGCTGGCGCTGTCGCTGGATGTGCTCAACCTGTTCGATCGCAGCTACTACGACATCGCCTACGAGCAAGACTATCGGGCAACTCCAACCAGCCCGACAGTGCCCTCAGGCATCACGGTGCACCCCGGCGAGCCGCGCGAGTTCCGCCTGACGCTGAAGATGAAACTGTAATCATCGCCTCGCTGCTTGCGATCGGCGCAAACCCTCAATCATCGCATCGCTAGCCGCTGGGGCAAGCCGCGTTGCGCGAACGCTAAACGCGGCTATCGCATGTATGCGCTACGCCTACCCTACGCCGCGGCCGGCTCACCGAAGAAACCGGTGACGCGGGCGATCCGCCCCTCCTCCGTAAACTGCACAAAGCTGGTGCCGACATGCAGCGTCGCCTTGGCCTCGTTCAGCAGCTTCCAGTGAGTCCGGAAAAAATTGTGATGGCCATCGGGCTTTGTTGTATAGACGAAATGTCCTCCAGGCACATTGCCCTGGAACCCTTGCATATAGTCCGCCAGTGCCTGGTGACCGACGACCTCGACATGAGGGTCGTAATAGGTGCCGTCGGCAACCCAGGTGGCTTCGAGCATCTTCAGGCGTTTGACCGAGTCCGGCTCGGACCAGGCCGCGGCGTAAGTTTCCAATAGCGGCAGTGCGATTTCAGCGTCCATAAAACCTCAGGTGATCTGGCCGTAATGAAGTGTCTGCTGGCTAACCAGCAAGTGTCACAAACATACTTGAGTATATGATCAAATATAAGTCTTATACGTGACCGGGGGAGGTTTTCGGTGAGCACAGCTGTCACTATTTTTAGCCGATGCTTCGGCATCTGTTTGTTGTCGGCAGCCCTTGCTCAAACGAGCCATGCCCAAGCCCTGCCCCATCGGCCTACGGACGATAACGAGGTTCTGTTTAGACTTCCGCAAACCCGCGTCTTCGCCGACGCAAAAATTCGACGCTTGAACGAGGCCCTGGCGCGTAAGCCCGACAGCCTGGCGGTAGCGACCGAACTGGCGCAGATCTACCTGGAAATAGCCGGGCGCACGCGTGATGCGCGCTACTACGGCTACGCCCAATCCGTGCTGACACCATGGATGACCCAGGCCAACATTCCGGCGCGGACATATCAGGCGCGAATTGCGCTGCATCAGTATTTTCATCGATACAACGAAGCCCGCGCCGACCTTGGCGCATTGCTGAAACTTTCGCCCGACGACGCGCATGCATGGTTCGACCTCGCCTTGCTGCAGGTGGCCGATGACCATGCCAGTGCCGCCTTGCACTCGTGCGCCTCCTTGCTGCAACTCGACCCCGCCGCGGCAAAGCTTTGTGATGGCTATGTGAAAGCCACCGGGCCCGACATAGCGCATGGTTATGCCGAGCTTGCCGCCGCCCTGCAAGATGCGCCCGCCGAGGATACAAGTGGCCGCCGCTGGACCTTGACCGCGTTAGCCGACGCCGCGTGGCGAATGCAACAGCTCGATCCGGCCGAAGCCTATTTCAAGCAGGCTCATCAACTCGATGCCAATGCGCCCGACGTACTCACCGGCTATACCGACTTTCTGCTGGAGCGAGGTCGCCCACAGGATGCACTCAACGCCCTCGAACACGCACCCGATACGATCATCGTGCTGCTAAGGCGCTGCCTGGCCTACGCCGCGTTGTCAGATCCCCGCTACGCCGCCGCGACGGCCGACCTGACGCAACGCATGGAACAACGTGCATTTGTATATCGTCAAGGACATAGCACGGGGATTAGCGCTGGCCACGGAAAACTGGGGCCAGATGAAAACGCCGCTGACTGCCCGGCTGTTGATGGAGGCCGCCTTGTTGGCGCACGACCAGGCCGCGGTTGCCGAGGTGCAGCACTGGCTCAGTGAAAATCCACAGGTGTATCCGGCACTGCAGACCAGCGCATCGCTGCAGACCGTCGCTGGCACCATCGCCGCTGGCAGCATGGTGACTGGGGGCGTTCATGCGGGGCATTAATCGCATACTGATCTTTGTATTCGCTGTTCTTGCAAGCCAGGCCGGCATGGCCCATACCACCAGCCTCAGTTACCTGGATGTCACGCCGAACGACAACAAGCTCCAGGTGCAGTGGTCCATCAGCCTCGCCGACCTGAACGAGGAAATTCCACTCGACGCCAACAACGATCTTGTCATCACCTGGGGTGAGCTGCGCCAGCGCCAGCCCGCACTTAAAACCCTGTTCGGCAAATCGCTGCAGCTCGATCAAGCCACCCGCGCATGCACACCTGGGGGCGATGTCGACCTACAGGTAGAAACCCGCCAATCCGAACCGTTTGCGGTCTTGAGCGGCAGTTTCGATTGTCACGGCGCCAGCGGCGAGGTGAGCCTTCGCTATAGCTTCCTGGCACAACGCAACCGGCAGCATCGCGTCATCGTGACCACGCATCGAGCCGGGGCGGAGGCGGAAACCCTGGTCGTTGCACCAACCGGCGAGCCGGCGCGGCTGCCCTTGCAGGGAGACGATGCGCTGCGCTCATTCCTCGGCTTCGTCAACCACGGCTTTCATCACATTCTCAACGGATGGGATCACATTCTGTTCGTGCTGACGCTGATCCTCTCGGCGATCGTCCCGCTGAACAGTGCAACCGCCGCAGAACCGCTTCGTCAACGGCTATGGGTACTGCTCAAGCTGGTTTCGATCTTCACCCTGGCGCACTCGCTGACCCTGGCCTTGTCCAGCCTGAAAATAGTCACCTTGCCGCCCATCATCGTCGAACCGGGCATTGCCGCGTCTATCGTATTTACCGCCATGAACAATATCTGGCCGGTATTGGGAAGGCATCGCGAGGGTTACCTCGTGTTTGTCTTCGGCCTGCTGCACGGCATGGGTTTCGCATCCATGCTCAACGATCTCATGCTATCGACATCGCATCGGCTGCTGGCCTTGGCCGGCTTCAATATCGGGGTCGAGCTGGGCCAGTTGCTCATCGTGCTGATTGCCATGCCGGTATTGCTTTTGCCGGTCATCTCGACCCGTGGCCGCAATGGTCTGGCCTGGGCGATGTCGCTAGTCATCGCATGCGTCGGCTCGTACTGGTTTGTCAGTCGCATCTTTCCATGGGCGGCCATGTGAGCGCGCTGGCGTACCCGTAGCCGCCATCAAAACCACCTTGCATGTTTATCAAGGGCACCGCCCAGACGATGCCCGGCCCGGGTCAAGCCGGCTGCGCACACAGCCGGTGATAACGCCACGCAGCGTATTTTTGTAGCAGATCGGCGCTCATCGACGGATAGCGCATGCCTTCGCGCGACAGCTCGACCACGGCATTGCTCAACTCGATTCGGATGGGCGCCGCCTTAACCGTCGAAGCTGCTGAAAGCTCGGCCGGCATGACCGAAGCCAATCGGCGGGTAGCCGGATGCTCGCCGCACAACCGCCGCCAGGTTCGATAATCGATATATTCAACGCTCAGGCCTTCAAGCGCCGCTATCTGCCGAGTCAACTCGCTCAGCATGAACGACTTCGGGCTGGCCAGGTTAAGGCTTTTACCCTGCATGCCCTGACGCAGTGACAGCGCCACGATGGCATCGCTCATATAATCGACCGGCAGTGAGTTGATGCTGGTTTCGAGCACAGGTACCCGTTCCAGTATCAGGCAGGCATCCACGAACAGGCTCCAGGTATCGCTGGCATTGCTGGCGCCGTTGCTGCTTGCGCCGGCGATGTGCGTCGGCCGGTAAATGGTGAATGGAATACCGCGTTCGCCACCGATACGCAGCAGGCGCTCGGCCACCCATTTGCTTTGCGCATAGCCCGAGGCCAGGCCGGGCCAGTATTCAGTCAACTGCGCTTCGCTGGTGATATCGGGCGGCGCCGATTCGATCGGCGCAATCGTGCTCAGGGTAGAAACATAGTGAATGTGTTTCGGCGCGCCCGTTCCGGCCAGGCGTAAGATTTCCTGCGTGCCGAGCACATTGGCGGCTTTCAAGCTGGCATAGGTATGCAGCGAATTGACCCAGGCACCGTTGTGATAAATCACCTCGATCAGATCGGCGAGATGGCTGAACTGGTCCTCGCTCAAACCAAGCTTTGGCCGGGCCAAATCGCCCGCAATCACCGCCACGCGCGCACGCTCATAGTCAGCCAGGCCGAGCAGGCGCATGTTCGCATCGAGCTTGAGCCGGCCTTCTTCGGCGTCGACGCAACGAATCAGGCAATGAATCGTCGCGTCGGTTCGCTTTAGCAGGGACGACAGCAAGAACGCACCGAGAAAGCCCGAGGCGCCGGTCAGCAGCATATGTTGCGGCCGGCTGCGCTGCCGGGCAGGCGCGCTGGCGCGAATGGTTTCGTCGAGCACCTGTTCCGCGTGCAGATCGAGCACAGGCGGCGGCGCGTGTTCGGCCGTGGAAAACAGCAGGCTCGCCATATCTTTCAGTACCGGATAACGAAACAGATCGGCTATCGCCACCGGCGTTTCGGCGATCTCGCGCATGCGCGCCGCCAGTGGCGTGACCAGTAACGAATGGCCGCCCAAATCAAAGAAATGATCCTGCCGACCGATCCGCCCGACACCGAGCAATGCCTGCCATAGCGCGGCCAGAGCAACTTCGCTGTCGCCGCGCGGTGGCTCGTAGGCACGGTGAGCGAAAGCCTGGCCGTCCGGTGCCGGCAAGGCCTTGCGGTCCAGCTTGCCATGGGCGGTCAGCGGCAAACATGCCAGCGCAACGAATGCCGTCGGTATCATGTACTCAGGTAGACGCGTACTAAGATAGTCGCGCAACGTAGCGGCCAGATCGTCGTCGGCACGCTCCGCCACCACGTAGGCAACCAGCCGGGCATCGCCGGGACGGTCCTCGCGAGCCAGCACCGCGTTTTCACGCACCGCCGAATGCATGGCCAGATGCGCTTCGATCTCCCCCAGCTCAATACGAAAGCCGCGCAACTTGACCTGGTGATCATTGCGGCCCAGAAAGACCAAGTTCCCGTCCGGCGCATAGCGGGCCAGATCGCCGCTACGGTACATGCGCGCACCGGCTCGGCTATCGAATGGATCGCGAAGAAATCGCTCGTTCGTCAACTCGGCTCGATTTAGATAGCCACGGGAGACACCAACGCCGCCGATATACAACTCGCCGATGCTCCCACGCGGTACCGGCAGGCCATGCTCATCCAGCAAGTACATCCGCGTATTGGCCAGCGGCCGGCCGATCGGCACGCTGAGCAGTTCACCAGGATCATCAGGACAAACCCAGACGCTGGCGCAAACCGTGATCTCGGTAGGGCCATAGGCGTTGGCCAGGCTGGCGTGGCGTGCCCAGGTCGTCAGCAGGCCCGGGCTCGGCGCCTCTCCGGCAAGAATCAACATGGGCCGGTGCGCCCATTGTGGCGGCTCGGCATAACCTTGCAGAAAAGCCGGCGGCACCGTCGCGTGGCTGATCTGATGACGACCGATAAAAGCAATAAAGGCCGGCGGGTTTTGGCGTTCGAGCACGGAAGGCAAATACAGCGCCGCGCCCACGGCAAACGTCATCGCACTTTCAAAAACGCTGGCGTCGAAACCGAGCGAGGCCAACTGGCTAACCCTGCTGCGCGCGGTGACCCCGAGCAGCTCGCTCAGCGACAGGGCGAGATTGATCACCCCATGGTGCTCGACCATCACCCCTTTCGGCGTGCCGGTGGAACCGGAGGTGTAGATGATATAGGCCAGTTGGCGCGCGTCGAGGCCGACGACCTGCGGGTCGTCGGTCGAGCCGTTAGCCCAGCAACGGTCATCGCCCAGATCGAGCACATCCACTGCGGCAAGCGCCGCCGGGCCGAGCGCGGCACGACCGGCATCGTCGCAAAGCAGCAGGCGCGGTGCCGCGTCGCCAAGAATATGATCGAGGCGGGCTGAGGCATAGGCCGGGTCCAGCGGCACATAGGCAGCGCCCGCCTTCAAAATAGCCAGCAGGCCGACAAACATCGCCAGGCCTTTTTCGACGCAGAGCGCGATGCGCTGGCCTGGCCGCACACCCAACCCGATCAGGTAATGAGCCAGCCGGTTGGCCTGTGCGTTCCATGGCGCATAAGCAAGCCGGTCCTGCCCGCACACCAACGCGGTCGCCTGCGGGGTTTCGCGCGCCCAACGCTCGACCAGTTGATGCATGCATAGCTGATCCGGATACGCCGCCTCGGTCAGGTTCCAGTCTTGCAGCAATAGCCGCTGTTCGGCGGCGGACAGCATCGGTATCTGCTGTATCGGCCGCGAGTCGCCAGCGACCAGCGCTTCAAGCATGTGCTGCAGATAACCCGCATGGCGGCCTATCGTTTGGCGATCGAACAGCGCGCTTGCGTAGTTGAAGCCGCCCTGGATCGTGCCATCCACTTCGTTGAGAATCAGCTCTAGGTCGAATTTGACCCAGTCAAACTCGGCCAGGCTCGGGTCGACCACGATGCCGGGCAGTTCGAGTTTGCCTTCGTCATGGCTTTGCCAGGCGAACAACACCTGCACCAGTGGCGTATGCTCGATGCGCCGCGGCACCTGCGCGATCTCCACCACCTGCTCGAACGGTAAATCCTGATGTGCCTGGGCATCCAGGGCGAGCTGCCGCACCTGCGCCAATAGTGAAGCCGTGTCATGCGGTGCGGCCAGGTCGATGCGCAAGGCCAGCGTGTTGACGAAGAATCCTATCAAAGGCTCCAGCTCCTGCCGGCCACGGCCCGCCGACGGTGTGCCTATCAACACTTCGTGCTGACCGGCAAGCCGCGACAACACCACCGCCCATGCGGCAAGCACCAGCATGAACAAGGTAACGCCGTGCTGCTGGGCTAGCCGCTTAAGCTCGACCGTCAAGCTGCGATCGAGCGTTAGCGGTAGAAAAGCCCCGACAAAAGATTGTCGCCCAGGACGTGGACGATCCGTAGGCAATGCCAGCAAGGTCGGCGCGCCGGCCAATTGCTTGCGCCAATAAGCCACCTGCACCGCCTGGCGTTCACCGGTCAACCACTTGCGCTCCCAGGCGACATAGTCGGCGTATTGGATCGGCAGCGGCGGCAGCGCGTTGTCTTGCGAGCGAGTGGATGCGGCGTAGCAAACACCAAGCTCATGGGCAAGAATGCCAAGCGACCAACCGTCGGCGACGATATGGTGCAGCGTCAGTTGAACGACGTGGCTGTGCTCGCCCAGGCGTACCAGGCTGGCCCGGATCAATGGCCCCTTGGCCAGGTCGAACGACCGGTTCCGCTGCTCCGCGAGCCACGGCTTCTGCGTTGCTTCGGCATCAGGCTGTCGGCTCAAGTCGTGCTCGTGCAAGATCAGGCCGACATGGGCAGGCAACAGCTCGGCGTGCGGCTGACCGTGCTCGGCGATAAACACGGTACGCAAACTTTCATGACGTGCGAACAAACGGTTCAGCGCATCGCGCAGCGCGCCGACATCCAGCGCACCGTCCAGACGCACCGTCAGCGGGATGTGATAAGTGGCGCTGTCGCTATCCAGCTGGGCCAGAAACCACAAGCGCTGCTGGGCGTAAGACAGCGGCAACTTCCGCTCGCGCGGCGTAGCTGGAATCGCTGCGTAAGAGCTATCGCGCGCCTCGGTCAAGCTCGCTGCCAGCACTCTGGCAAGATCGTGCAATACGGGCTGCGCGAACAAACTGGCCAGGGGCAACACCACCCCGAAAGCCTGGCTCATGCGACTAAGCAGACGCACGGCGACCAGGGAGTGCCCGCCGAGCTCAAAAAAATCATCGTGCCGGCTGACTTGGGATACACCCAGCAGGGTTTGCCATAACTTCGCCAGCTCGACCTCGACCGTGCCCTGCGGCGGTTCGTAGAAGGAGCGGGCAAAGGCCTGCTCAGCCGGCGCAGGCAACCCCTGACGATCCAGCTTGCCATGCGCAGTCAGCGGAATCGCATCCAGTGTTACAAACGCCGCCGGCACCATATAAGCCGGCAGCAAGTGGCCAAGATACGCATGCAGCGTGGCATTCACGCACGCTCGGATGCTCGGCCAGGCGCGCCTCGATCTCACCCAGCTCGATGCGAAAGCCACGCAGCTTGACCTGGTGATCGTTACGCCCCAGGCATACCAGGCGGCCGTCCGGCAGATAACGCGCCAAATCACCGCTGCGGTACATACGTGCGCCGGGGCGTGGATCAAACGGATCGTCGAGAAAGCGCTCGGCCGTCAGCTCAGGGCGGTCGAGGTAGCCACGGGCCATGCCGATGCCGCCGATGTGCAATTCACCGACGGCGCCAAGCGGTACCTGCAAGCCATATCGATCCAGCAAGTAGACACGGCAGTTGGCGATCGGGCGGCCGATGGGCACGTGGTGCGGCGACGCGGCGACAGCCTCGGCGGTCAGTGTTTGCGCAGTGACCACATGGGTTTCGGTAGGCCCATAGTGGTTATGCAAACGACACGCCGGCAACCGCTTGAACAAGCGCAAGATCTGCGGCGTCAGGCGCAGTTGTTCGCCGGCGACGATAACCTCACGCAAGTCAGGCAAGAAATCGGCAAGGTCGCCGACCGCCTCGTCGATGCTCTCAGCCAGCGTCTGCAGGGCGATATAAGGAAGAAAAACGCGCTGCACGCATTGCCGACGCAAAACCTCGATCAAGGCGTCGAACTGTAAGCGCGTATGAGTATCGACGAGCAACAAGGACGCCCCGGCGCAAAGGCTGGTGAAAATCTCCTGGAAGGCCACGTCGAATCCGAGCGCGGCGTATTGCAACGTACGCGGTGCCGGCACACCAGCGCGCTCCGCCTCCTGCTGTTGCCAATGAATCAGATTGCTCAACGGCCGATGCGGCATCGCCACACCCTTGGGTGTACCAGTGGAGCCCGAGGTATAGATCACATAAGCGAGATGATCCGGCGTCGGCTGATGCGCCGATATCAAGTCGTCGTCCGGCAGCTCGCCGGCAAGCGTCGCTAGCGCCTCCAGGTCGAGCACGCGGTGCTGGGCTAACGCTTGCGCACCCAGGGCATGGCGCCCAGCTGCATCGCTAAGCACGAACTCCACGCCGGCCTCGGCAAGGATTTGCAGCAACCGTTCGCTCGGGTAGGAAGGATCCAACGGCACGTAACACGCACCGGCCTTGAGAATCGCCAGCAGGCCGATCACCATCTCAAAGCCGCGCTCCGCACATAGCGCGACGCGCTGATCCAGCCCGACACCCAGCATAGCCAGATGGCGTGCCCATTGATTGGCCTGGGCATTCAATCGCGCATAGCAAAGCTGCTGATCGCCGTAGATCAAGGCGATCGCCTGCGGCGAACGCGCAGCCTGTTGCTCGAACAAATGGTGAACGCAGTGCTGGTGCGGATAGGCTGTCGCGGTATCGTTCCAGCGCTCCAGCAACGCCTGTTCGTCCGGCCCCGGCAAGGGTACCTGCTTCAGCGGCAGCGCTGGGCTCGCCGTCATCGCACTGAGCATGGTCAGCAGATAGCCGATATGTCGCTCGATCGACGCATGGTCGAACAGCGCCGTGGAGTAGCCCAGCCCACCGACGACGACCTGGTCTTGCTCGTACAGATGCAACTCCAGATCGTAGCGAATCCAATCCAGTGACATATCAGCCTGGCTGACCTCGATGCCCCGCAAATCGAAGCTGCTCTTGTCATTGCTTTGCCAGGCAAACAACACCTGGAACAGGGGCGAATAATCCAGCCGCCGCGAAGGACGCGCGATCTCCACCACCTGCTCGAACGGTAGATCCTGATGTTCCTGCGCCGCCAAAATCGTTTGGCGAACCCGCGCCAACAACGCCGCCGTATCCGGCTCGCCGGATACATCGAGGCGCAACGCCAGGGTGCTGACGAAGAAGCCGATCAGCGGTTCGATCTCGCGTTGTCCGCGGTTAGCCGAAAGCGTGCCGATCATGACATCGTCCTGACCGGACAAACGGGCCAGCACACTCGCCCACGCCGCGGTAATCACCATATACAGACTCACCCCAAGCCGGCTGCACAGCTGCTTGAGGTTTCGGGTCAATAAGCGATCAAGCCGCAGCGGAACCAGGGCGCCGGCAAATGACTGCCGCGCAGGGCGCGGCCTGTCGGTGGGCAGGTTCAACAGGTCAGGCGCACCGCCAAGCACTTGTCGCCAATAATCCGCCTGGTCCCGCAAGCGTTCGCAAGTCAATGCCGAGCGCTGCCAGCCGGCATAGTCGGGATACTGCAGCGGTAGCGGCGGCAAAGGGTCTGCGCGCTGCTGCGAATACGCCGTATACAATGCGCTGATCTCTCGCGCCAGCAGGTTGATCGACCAGCCATCGGCAACGATGTGATGCATGCTTAACAGCAACGTATAGCGCCGATCGGACAAGCGGACCAAGCCGGCGCGAATCAGCGGACCACGCTCGAGATCAAACGGCGCATGAGCATAGTCGTCGCTATGGCGAGCCAGCAGCGCATCCGCCTCGAGTGCACCGCGCAGGTCGTACTCCATGAAGGGAAACGGCGTACTGACCGGCAGCAAGGCTGCGCGAGGGTCTCCATCGACCGCGAAAAAAACCGTACGCAAGGCCTCGTGACGCGCAAGCAAACGATCAAGGCTAGCGCGTAGCACGCGGCTATCCAGCTCACCGTCCAGGCGCAACACCAGCGAAACATGATAGGTCGCACTGGCGCTGTCGAGCTGAGCCATGAACCACAATCGTTGCTGCGCATACGAAAGCGCTACCGTCTCGGCACGAACAATGGGCAGCATCGGCGGCAGCGTTGCCGATCGCCGGCCGCCCTGGCGGCGCGCATCGATGTCCGTCGCCAGCCCGGCCAGCGTCGGATGATTGAACAAGCTGGCTAAGGGCAATGCAGCATGGAATGACTGCCCGACCCGGCCAAGCAATTGGATGGCTATCAAGGAATGGCCACCCAGCTCGAAGAAATGATCGTGGCGACCGATCCGATCGACGCCAAGCAGTTCTCGCCACAACGCCGCCAGCGTGGTTTCGGTCTCGCCGCGAGGTACCTCGTAAGCACGGCGGGCATAAGCCCGGTCATCAGGATCGGGCAAAGCCTGGCGATCGAGCTTGCCGTTAAGCGTGAGCGGAAACGCATCCAGGCGAACAAAGGCGGCCGGCACCATATAGTCGGGCAATTCGGCAGCCAGATGCGCACGCAAGACGCCGACCAGCGACGCTGGCTCCGCCAGACCGGCCTGGGCTACCAGATAGGCGACGAGTCGTTTGTCATGCCCCTCGCCCATGGCAAGCACCACCGCCTCAGCGACCGCAGGGTGATTCGCCAGGCGGTCCTCTATCTCGCCCAGCTCGATGCGAAAACCGCGAATCTTGACTTGCTGGTCGTTACGGCCAAGAAACTCGACTTCGCCATCGGCCAGATAGCGGCCGAGATCGCCGCTGCGGTACATGCGAGCACCGGGCATGGACGAAAACGGATCGACCACGAAACGCTCAGCGGTCAGCTGCGGACGATGCAAGTAACCGCGCGCCACGCCGGCACCGCCGATATACAACTCGCCCACCGCCCCGATCGGTACCGGCAGACCGCCTGCATCAAGCACATGGATTTGCGTGTTCGAAAGCGGGCGGCCAATCGAAGACACCCGCAGCGCCTGCTCCACCGGCAACAAGGTCGCGTTGACGGTGGCCTCGGTCGGTCCGTATGCGTTGAACAGCCGCGGCCGATGACCTTGCTGGTTCAGCCAGGCCGATACCGCCGGCAAACTCAGCGCATCGCCCCCGGAAATAACCTGGCGCACTGACAGCGGCCATGCGATTTCGGGCTGCGCCAAGGCCAACGACGCCCAGAACGTACTCGGCAGATTGAGCGACGTCAGCTGCTGCTCGGCGCAAAATGCCGCGAAAGCGGCAGGAGAGCTCAGGCACTGATCCGTGCGCAGTACCAGCGTGGCACCACTGAGCAAGGCGGGAAAGATCTCTTCCACCGACATGTCAAAGGCCATCGACGAAAACTGCAACAAGCGATCGTCGGCACGCAATCGATAAGCGCGCTGCAACGCGACGACCTGGTGGCAAACATGGCGGTGCTCAACCATCACTCCTTTGGGCTGCCCGGTCGAGCCCGAGGTGTAGATGACATAAGCGAGATGCCGCGAGCTCAGGTGCAAGACCACCGGATTGTCAGCAGATAACCCGGCCCATGCGGGCGTAGCGTCATCGAGATCAAGCGCGGCCAATCCCGCAGGCAGTGCACCCAACGCGATTCGGCCGGCCTCATCGTTGAGCACCAGTAGCGGCTGCGCGTCGTGCAGCACATAACCCAGCCGCTCGGACGGATAGCTCGGATCAAGCGGCAGGTAGGCGCCGCCGGCTTTGAGAATCGCCAGCATGCCGAGCATCATGTTCAGGCTGCGCTCGACGCAAAGGGCGACGCGATCGTCAGGGCGCACGCCCAGGGCAATAAGGTGGTGCGCCAGGCGATTGGCCCGCGCATTGAGTTCGGTGTAGCTAAGCGATTCGCCGCCCTGCACCACCGCTACGGCATCCGGCCTTTGCGCCACTTGCTGCTGAAATAGCTGCTGGATGCAGGCGTCGCCAGGAAAAGCCGTGCCGGTGTCATTCCAGGCCGCGATACGCCGCATTTCGGTGGCGGTAACGATCGGCAGCGCAGCTAGCGGGCTGCGTGGCTTCGACAACAGTTCGGCCGTGAACTGGGTAAACCGAAGTTCGAGCTGTTCAATCTCGTCGTCATGGAAGTACGACCGGCTAAAGATGAAATGCATCGTGGTCTCGCCCCGATGCAAATCGTCCCTGACGCACCACCTTAAAGGCGTGCTCTCGTGATCGTTCGTGCATTTCACGGCAAAAGCCGGCGTGCTTCCAAAGAGCAAGGCGCCACCACCGTGCTCATAAGACATCGACACGTCATAAAGCTGGGATCGATGCTTCTTGAATAATTCAAGCGACTTATTCAACTCGCCGATCGGAAATCGCTGATGCCGATAGTCCTGCCTTAACGTCGAGGCAATCGCCTTGAGAAGATCGACGAAAGCGCTACCGCTATCAAGTTGCAAACTCATCGGCATCACGTTGGTGAACATGCCGGAAGTTTTTCTTGCCGCCGCATCCTTTCGATTCAGCACCGAAAGCCCGACCACCAGCTCATCGCATGAGTGCAGCCTCAGCAAAAAAGCGTAAAACAGCCCAAGCAGGACCTGAAATCTCGTCGACGACTGCTCGGTGGCGATCGCGTTAATCTTTTCATCCAGGTCACGCGAAAGACGCCAACGCCGCTCCCCACTGGCTGTTGCGTCGATCCGACGATCTTGATACTGCGCGGACAACAACGGGGCCGGAACTTCGCTAAATTTATTGAGCCAGTAGGTCTTATCCCGATCGAATGAGCTGGATTCAAGATACGCCTTATCCGACTCAACAAAATCGACATAAGAAGGCGCGCATATATCCGTCGCATTATTACTTTCAAGCCCGCTGTATATATCAGCCAAAGACTGCAGAACCATATCTATGGACCAACCGTCCAGGACTAGGTGATGAGCGCAGATGAACCATCGAAAACGGTCTTTATCGAGCTTTATCAGCGCGCACCGAAAAAGCGCCTTGCCGATCAGCTCAAATGGACTATTGATCTGTTCACGCATCCACGCCTGGGCAGCGTCAGGTGGACTGGCACGGCCGGATAAATCCACCCATGTCAGCGCGACCGGCGGTGCCAGAGCCATGCACTGCGCTGGCATACTGTCGCCGCTATCGATCAGCATGATTCTGAGCGAATCATGCTTCTTGACCACAAGATTCAATGATCGCTCAAACCGATCAATATCGATGGCACCCAAAAAATCCAGATACCCGCCGATGTTATAGGTCGGCACCTCGCCCTTTATCATTTGATCTTGGTAAATATCTAATTGCGGGCTTGATAAAGGGTAAATATTCATGATCGGCGACAACACTTGCTAAGGTCTTCGAACAACATACTGCGGCTCTATCTCAACAGATGAGCGGATGATACCGACCCGGAAAAATTTCATCGTGACCATCATCTCGATGTGAACGAGTCGACGTTTTCGAACCGTGCCGACCTTCATGGAGCATCGATGGCGAAAGTCGATTCACCTGGCACGGACTAGCCCCGCCACAGCTGCAGCCAGCGGCCCGTCGCACCACTTAACAGAAATATCCGTTACTGAACGAAAACCGCCCCTGCCAGCCAGCGTCTTATCGAAGGCTGGCGAGGGGCGATTTCACCGCGGGCGGATGGGGATGCTTTTGCTAAGCAGCGGCCCTGCCCTCATCAAGCCCGCACTCACTTATCCGCTCGGCGCCTGCGCCATCACAATGCCATTCTGACGCTTTTTGATGGCGACCCAGATGCGCCAAAAATACAAGACGCCGATGATGCCTTCGAATATCGAGCCAACCACCCAACAGGTCGGCAGGAAGCTGGCGTCACCGACATGCCCGAGGGTAATCAGGTAAATCGTCGGAATGCTGAGCAGCCACATCAACACCAGCCGGGTAACAAACAAGAACCGGGTCAATCCGAAGCTTTCCAGGATGGCCGAGCCTGTCATGGCGAAGGTGAATGCCAACGAATAAGTCCATAGCACGCGCGAGGTGGCGATCGATGCCTGCTGAATTTCCGCGGGTTTGTCGAGCAGGCCAAACGGATTGAGCAAGATCTCCGGCGTGGCGATCTGAAAAAACGAGATGACCACGACATACATCAGCTCGATCGCCAGGGTGACAAAGATGATCTTGGGGATCTGCGGATAATCGTTCTCGCCGATCGCATTGCCGCACAAGACACTGCAGCCAATACCCAGGCCTAGCAGCGGGACAATACCGATGTAGTTCACCGTCAGGTTGACGTTGTTGGCGGCAAGCGCAATCGAGCCGAGCCCGGCGATAATCCAGATAAACGCGGCATTGCCGAGATTGTCGATACCCGCGGAGACACCCAGGGCAAAGCCCTTCTTGATGCGCGACAGCAGGTCATGCAAATGAAGGCCCGTGCGTTTGAAGATCAATCCCTGCAGATTGCCCCAGACCTCGCGTGGCATCCAGCAGACATAGCAGGCCAGGATCACGATGGTGCTGATCAAGGTGCTGATACACGAGCCACGCATGCCCAACTCGGGCAAGCCGAACTTGCCGAATACCAGGCCGATGGTCATGAACAGCTCCACCACCTGGCCGATCAGCCCGACCACCAGGGTGATGCGCGTATTGCCGATGCCGTTGAAATAAGACGAAAGCGACATGTTCAAGGTCATGACGCCGCCGAAATAAGCCGACCAATACAAGAACTGCGATTCCAGATGGGTGATCGCCGGGGGGCGGTTACTCATAAAGGGAATCTGCTCGATAAGCGGCGCCATCAGCATCAGGATCACCGCGAGCACGATGCCGATGAAAATCCCCACCGCGGCCTGATAAGCCGCCGCGCCATGCCCGGAGCGACCAAACGCCTGCGCCACGCACGACCTCGAAAACCCCACCAGCGCGGCAAAGAAGCCAACGATCGCCATCGAGGTATAAATCGCCGGGCCCGAAGCCGCCAAGGTGTCGCTCGAATACCTCGCCAGGCAAATCCGATCGACCAGCATCATCAGCAAATTGCCGACCATCGAGCCCATCAGCGGAATGGAGACGCTTAAGATGCGCTTGGCTATTCGAAAATCTGAACCCACACTATTCACATTCAAAGCAATGCCCCTCGAATGGCAACTTCACGGCCATAAGCTCTCGATCGGTGCGGCGCAGGCGGTTTGAAGCCACCGGGCCCGCCCTCGCTGCGGCTGGCGATCACGGTCATGTCGGTGTACCCCCGGTGCGCATATCGTCCATGGCTACGCACGAAGTTTGAGCCGCACCGGCACGGCGCTCGGGCCGACGAAGAAATTCATCACCTGCTCGACCGGTGGCGCCTTCGGGTCCAGCTCCAGTTCAAAATGCCGCATAAGCATCGATACCACCACCTTGATTTCGGTCAGCGCCAGAAACCGGCCAGGACACAAACGCGCGCCGCCGCCGAATGGGAAAAGCTTGCGCGTGGGGTCATCGTCCCGCTGCGGCTTTTGCTCAAAGATCCAGCGCTCCGGCTGAAACAACTCGGGGTTCGGAAACTGGGCCTCGTCCAGCCCCTCGCCCGTGGTCGCCACGAAGACCGCCGTATCCTTGGGGATAAAGGTCTCGGCGACGACGCAGTCGGCATTGCTGGCAAGCCCGATAAAAGGCGCCACTGACCTTAACCGCTGGCTTTCGTTATGCACCGCTTCAAGATACGGAAACTGCTTCATCATCTCCCACTCGTGCGCCAGCGGAGCGTCGCCGAGTACCGCGTCCACTTCGGCCGTCAACGCGGCGGCGGCAGCGGGGTTCTGCGCCAGCAGGTTAATCATCCAGGCAATCGAGTTACTGGTCGTGTCTTCACCGCCGATCACACTGAGGATGGCATTGCTGATCAGCTCCTGATCGGTGAAATCCGATTCCGGATTCTCGCTGGCGACAATCATCGCTTCCAGCATATTGGCGGGCTTTCGTTGCAGATGCGCTTCTTGCTTCAAGCGCTCGCGCGTATTCTTGATGAACTCCTCCACCGCCTGCTCCACCTCGGCTGCCGACTTATCGGCCGCATGGTCAACCGGCAGCTTGAAATAGCGCCAATAGTCGAACAGCGCCGTGGTGCGATTGCCCAGCCGCTGAAACAGATTGTCGATATTGCGCTGCAGCCGGCTATCGTCATCGTTGACCGCATCGATGTCGTGGCCCATGGCGATGCCTACGATGATGTCCAGCGCCAAGGCTTTCAAATCGCGACGCAGATTGACCGGTTTGCCGGCCACCACCGCGGTCTTCCAGCGCTGCAGCATGCGATCGGTCATGAAGACCATCGTGGGAAAGAAGTTTCGCACCACCTCGGCATTCAAGCCGCCCATGACCAGCTTGCGCTGCTTGCGCCAATCTTCGCTTTCCGCGGTAAAGACGCCGCCGATCTTCAGTTCGTTCATGACCGCCTTCAGATTTCGGCTACGCCTGAAAGCCTCGGGGCGCTCACGCAGCAAGTGATTGACGACGGTGCGATCGGAGACGATGACCATCGGGCTGCCAAAAGCAGTGACCCGGAATATCGGCCCGAACTCGCCTATCCACTGGGTCAGCGTCAGATGCAATTGACGCCCGGTCAGCTGCATCAGGTTGCCGATAAAGGGTTGACCTTTGGGGCCGGGCAAGTCGGCAATCGTGCGTGAATACTTCAGTTCACCGGTGTTTTCGGCGTCCAATTCAGGGACTAACGTATTTGAATCCATGATGGTTTTCCTAAGCGTAAGTGTGTCGTTCCCGAACATGTTTCATTGCAATCATTGACTGGCAAAGAGCAACTCGACGCTGGTGCCATCGGGTTTGATCTTGGCGGAGATTTCACGTGCCAATTTCTTGATATGCGGCGGCTGCACGATCGAATAGTGGCTACCGCCGATACTGGTTACTTCCAGCCATGGCCCCAGCAACCCGCCCCATCCCAGCGCCAGGTCTTCCCCTTCGTAGCGGTCGGCGGCAAAGAAGTTGACGGTCATCGCCGCGGCAGGCGCCTGGTAGCTTTCGGCTGCGCCGGCTCCCGCCTGGTACAAAGCCAGTATGCGTTTGACCAGCGCCATATCGAACGAGGCCGGCAACAGCGCTTCGCGTCGGCATACGGCGATCATGGCGTCGCTGTCTTTACGCTTGGCCAGTGCGATCAGCTCGTCGTAGGCCGGATGTTGTCGTGCATCGGCAACCTGTGGATGTTGATCGACCACCCAGTTCAACAGCGCCCGGCATTCGTCGTATTCATCAGCCTGCGATGCCTGCCATGACGCACGCAGAAACTCGCTGCTGCCGCTATCGATCATGCCGACGAAGTCGACGGCTTCGCCCGCGGCAAGCAATTGATGAGCGATCTCATAGGCAATCATCCCGCCTAGCGACCAGCCGGCAATCAGGTACGGGCCGGTCTCTTGCACTTGCCGCATGGCCCCCAGAGAGCTAGCCGCCATCTCGACGATGCTGCTCTGCGGAGTCTCGCCCATCGCAAAGCCACGGGCCGCCAAGGCATACACCGGCTGCTCGGCATCCAGATACTGGGCCAGGTCAAACGCGTATTGAACCTCCCCGCCAATCGGGTGAATCAGGAACAACGGCGTCGACGAGCCATGCGCTCGAATCGGAACGAGATTCGAATGCCTAGACGCGGTCTTGCTCGAATCAAGAAAGGCCGCCAGTGCATCCAGGGTGGGATACGAAAACAAATCGCGCAAGGCCATGTCGATGGCGGCCCGCTTGCGCAGTTGCGACACCAATTGCACCGCCAGCAAAGAGTGACCGCCCAGCCTGAAGAAGTCGTCAAACACACTGACCTGGTTCACCTTCAGGATATCCACCCAGATATCCGCGATGACCTGTTCGGTTGCCGTACGCGGAGCCACATACATCGCGTCGCCCTGGGCGATATCCGGCAGCGGCAATGCCTTGCGATTCACTTTGCCGTTCACTGTCAGCGGCAGCGACGACAACACCACGTAAGCGCTAGGCATCATGTAGTCCGGCAGCCGCTGTGCCAGGCCGAGGCGGTAGCTGTTCATCAGCGCCGCTTCCTGCTCTCGGTCTCGCGGCACCTGCATCGGCACCACATAGGCCACCAGCCGTTTCTCGCCCGGCGCGTCTTCGCGCAGCGCTACGGCCGCCGCCTGCACATCGGCCAGCTCGGCCAGCTGCTGCTCGATCTCGCCCAGCTCGATGCGGAAGCCTCGCAGCTTCACCTGATCGTCGCGCCGGCCGAGGAATTCCAGCTCGCCATCGGCGCGATAGCGAACCAGATCACCGGTGCGATACAGGCGCGCGCCCGCCTCGCCGCTAAAGCGGTCGATCACAAAACGCTCCTCGGTCAAGCTGGCGCGGCCCAGGTAACCCAGCGCCACGCCCTTGCCGCCGATGTATAGCTCGCCCACGCTACCGATCGGCTGCAACTGCATGCCCTCGTCCAGTACATACAGCCGGGTGTTGCCGATCGGCCGGCCGATCGGCGCGGCCACGCCGTCCAGCGCATGCAGCTCGGCCGCATCCGACAGCCGCCACACGCAGCAACCCACCGTGGTCTCGGTCGGGCCGTACTCGTTGACGAAGGTCGCCGCCGGCAGCAGCTCGCCCTTCCAGCGGCGCAATATCGCCAGGCTAAGCTGCTCGCCGCCGACCACGATGCACTGCGCCGCCTCACCTGGCTTGCCGGTCTCATCCACCGCTTCGGCCTGATCCAGATAAGACAAGGCCTCCAGGTGCGCGGGGGTGATCTTGAACAGCCACGCCGCGCCGGGTGCGAATAAACGCGCCGACAGTTGCGGCAAGGTCTGCTCGTTATCCGCCAGCAGAACGACTGGCTTGCCCACGAGCAACGGCGGCAGCAGTGTCGTCACGGTCGCGTCGAAGCCCAGCGGCGAGCTCACTACCGCACCGCTCATGTGTTCGCCCAGATACTCACGCACGACGTAGCCCACGTAGTTCAACAGCGAGCCGTGCGCCACCATCACGCCCTTGGGCTTGCCGGTCGAGCCGGAGGTATAAATCACATAGGCCGCATCGGTTGACTGGGCGGCATGCCCGAGGTCGTCGTCCGCATAACCCGCCAACGCTTCAGCGTCACTATCCAGGCAGAACACCGGCAGGCCTGGCAACGTCGGCACCTGCTCGCGCAGCGGCGCTTGCGTCAGCAGCACCATCGGTTTGGCATCGGCCAGAATCGTTTGCAGCCGTTCCGGCGGATAAGCCGGGTCCAGCGGCAAGTAAGCGCCGCCCGCTTTCAGAATGCCGAACAGTCCGACCATCATGTCCAGCGAGCGCTCGATGCATAAACCCACCAGCGCAGTCGGCCGCACCCCCAAGCTGCGCAGATGACGCGCCAGGCGATTGGCCCGCGCATTGAGTTGCGCATAGGTCAAAGACTCGCCTTCGCACAGCACCGCCACTTGGCCTGGGCTACGTGCAGCCTGCATTTCGAACAGCTGATGCAGCGTCTGCGTGTCGGGCTGGATGTCCGGGTAAACCATCGCGGACTCGTTCAACGTAACGAGCAACTGTTGACGTTCGTCGTCACCCAGCATCGCCAACTCGCCGACGGCCACGCCGGGGTGGGCCACGATTGACTGCAGCAAGCGAGTGAAATGATCCGCCATGCGCTCGATCGTGCTCGCCTCGAACAAGTCGGTGCTGTACTCAAAATAGCCCTGCATGCCCTGCAGATCTTCGGCCAGGGTCAGCGTGATATCGAACTTGGCCGTGGTGCTTTCGCTGTCCAGCACGCTTAACGACAGCTCCGGCAAAACCAGCTCGTCGATCGGCAGGTTCTGTAATACCAGCATCACCTGGAACAACGGCGAATAGCTGGTATGCCGCTCCGGCTGCAAGGCCTCGACCAGTTGCTCGAACGGCACGTCCTGGTGCGCGTACGCATCCAGGGTGTGTTGCCGCACTTGCTGCAGCAAAGCGTTGAAATCCAGCGCCAGATCCACCTGCGTGCGCAATACCAGCGTATTGACGAAGAAGCCGATCAAGTTCTCGATTTCAGTGCGATTGCGATTGGCAATCGGCGTGCCGATGCAGATGTCGTGCTGGCCCGAATACCGCGCCAACAGCACGCTGAAGGCGGCAGACAAGGTCATGAACAAGGTGCTTTGCGTTTGCCGGCTAAGGGTTTGCAAGCCCGTTACCAGCGGCTGGGGCAACATAAAGGCCAGCGTGGCGCCACGGTGGCTGGGCAGTGCCGGCCGTGGCCGATCGGTCGGCAGCATCAACAGGCTGGGGCCACCGGCCAACTGGCGCTTCCAATAACTTAGCTGCCGCTCCAATACCTCGCCGCTCAGCCACTGTCGCTGCCACTGGGCAAAGTCCGCGTATTGAATCGGCAACTCGGCCAACGGCGAAGCCTGGCCTTGCGTATAGGCCGCGTAGAGTGCGGCGATTTCATTGACCAAGACCGCAAACGACCAGCCGTCGGAGACGATATGGTGCATCGTCAACAGCAGCAGGTGCTCATCCTCGTCGAGCCGCAGCAACGCGCCTCGAATCAGCAGATCGGTTTCCAGGTCGAAAGGTGTTTGCGCCTCCTGCGCCGACCATCTTTGCGCGCTGGCCTCGCGCTCGTGCGCCGGCAAATGTGACAAGTCGTCGATGACCAGCGGCAACGCCATCCGCGGCGTGATGATTTGCACCGGCGCGCCATCGTGGCCGGCAAAGCAGGTGCGTAACGCCTCATGCCGGCGCACGATTTCGTTAAGCGTGCGGGTTAGCGCATCGACATCGAGCCGCCCGCGCAGGCGAACGGCGGCCGGCATGTTGTAAAGCGCGTTAGGCCGCTCCAGCTGATCGAGGAACCACAACCGCGTCTGCGCAAACGACAGCGGCAACGGTGCCTCGCGGCTGACCGGCAAGATCGGCGGGGCGCTGTCGCCGGCATCGGCCTGGGCCAGCTTAAGCATCAACGCCGCAATCGACGGCGCCTCGAACAAGGCGCGCAACGGCAAGCTGACCTGCAGCGCGCGCTGTACCCGTGACATCAATTGCGTCGCCAACAGCGAATGGCCACCCATGGCGAAGAAGTCGTCATGGATACCGACCCGATCCAGCTTCAGGATCTCGGCCCAGATACCGGCCATGATCTCTTCCGCCGGCGTACGCGGCGCCACATACGCAGCTTCCAGGTAGGCCGGGCCAGGTGCCGGAAACGCCTTGCGATCGACCTTGCCGTTCGCGGTCAGCGGCAACCTGTCCAGCATGACGTAAGCGCTGGGCAGCATATAGCCGGCCAACTGCGTGGCCAGATGCGCACGCAGGGTTTCTGTATTCAGCTCGATAGCATCCTCGGCCACCACGTACGCCACCAGGCGCCTGTCGCCATCCGCCTCTTCGCGTGCCAGCACGACGGCTTCGCGCACTCCGCCGATCGCCGCCAACTTCGCTTCGATCTCACCCAGCTCGATACGAAAGCCGCGAATCTTGACCTGAAAATCATTGCGCCCCAGGTACTCGATATGGCCATCCGGCCGATAGCGGGCGAGATCGCCGGTCTTGTACAGGCGCCCGTCCGCCGTCTTGCCGAACGGGTCGATCACAAATCGCTCCGCGGTCAGCTGGGGCCGGTTCAAGTAGCCGCGCGCCACGCCGGCGCCGCCGATGTAAATCTCGCCCGCCACACCCATCGGCACCGGTTGCAAACGGTTGTCGAGAATATAGATCTGCGTATTGGCCACCGGGCGGCCGATCGGTATCTCGCCGGCCGGCAACGCATCGTGCTCATGCATCATCAACGCGGTGGCATATACCGTCGCTTCGGTGGGGCCATAGGTGTTGAGCCAGTGCACCCGTCCCAGCGCGCTCTGTCGCCATTGCTCCAGATGGCGTTTTTCCGCCTTCTCGCCACCGACCACCACCAGGCGCAACGACTCGTATCCCGCCTGAGATGCAGGCCCATCCTGCTGCGCCCATTGGTGCCAGAACGCGGTAGGCAGTTCGGCCACGGTGATGCGCATGTCTCGCAGCAACTGCCAGAATGACTCGTCCGGCGCCATCAGTTCGGCTGGGCGCAGCACCACGGTCGCCCCCACCGTCAGCGGCGGGAAGATTTCTTCGATCGAGGCGTCGAAGGCAAAGGAGGCGAATTGCAGCACGCGATCGGCTGCGCTGAGGGCGCAGGTGCGCACGTGGTTATGGATTAAATTGAGCACCGTGGCGTGCTCAACCATCACGCCTTTCGGTTGTCCGGTCGAACCCGAGGTATAGATCACATAGGCCAGATGCCGTGACGACAGCCCCGTTGCGTCAGCGCCGGGATTGTCGGCGGGCTGCTGCGCCCAGCGCGATACGTCGGCGTGTAGATCCAGCGTAAGCATGGCCTGCGCTTGCGCCGCGGGCTGCGCTAGCGCGGGCTCCAGCCGGGCGCGGGCCTGTTGCGTCAGGCAGGTCAGCAGCACCAGTGGCTGGCTGTCCTCCAGCATGTATGCCAGCCGATCCAGCGGATACGCCGGGTCCATCGGCACATAGGCGCCACCCGCCTTAAGCGTCGCCAAGATGGCGACCATCATGTCTACGCCACGTTCCGCGCAAATCGCCACGCGGGCATCCGGGCGCACACCGATCGCCAGCAGCTGATGAGCCAGACGGTTGGCTTGCTCATTCAATTGGGCATAGCTGAGCGCGGTTCCTTCATGGATGACCGCCACCTCGCCCGGGGTACGCGCCGCCTGCGCTTCGAACAACTGCTGAATCGACTGTGCGTGCACGCCTTCGTCGGAAAAATCGGTCAGGCTATCGTTCCATTCGCTCAGCATGAGACGGCGTTCGTCGTCGCCAAGCATGACCAGATCGTCCAGCGGGCAGGTCGGATCCGCCACGATCGCATACAGCAAGCGGGTGAAATGATCGGCCATGCGCTCGATGGTGCTGGCGTCGAACAGATCGGTGCTGTACTCGAAATCGCCCTGCAGGCCGGCGTCACTTTCGGTCAACGTCAGGGTGATGTCGAACTTGGCGGTGCTGTTTTCGCTGTCCAGCACGCTCATCGACAAACCCGGCAGCACCAGTTCGCCCATCGGCGCGTTCTGCAATACCAGCATGGCCTGGAACAGCGGCGAATAGCTGGTATGCCGCTCCGGCTGGAGCGCCTCCACCAGCTGTTCGAATTGCACATCCTGATGGGTGTAAGCATCCAGCGTGTTCGCGCGTACCTGCTTGAGCAAGGTGCTGAAGCCCAGACGCAAATCCACTTGGGTGCGCAGCACCAGGGTATTGACGAAAAAGCCGATCATGCCCTCGATCTCGGCACGGTTGCGATTGGCGATCGGCGTGCCGACGCAGATATCGCTTTGTCCAGAGTAACGCGCCAACAACACGTTGAATGCCGCGCACAGCGTCATGAACAAGGTGCCTTGGGCCTTCCGGCTCAACGCTTGCAACTTGATGCTTAGCTCCAGCGGAATGGCATAAGACAGCGTCGCGCCATGCTGGCTCTGCACCGCCGGGCGCGGCCGGTCGCTGGGCAGGCTCAGCAAGGCGGGGCTGCCCGCCAGTTGCTGCTTCCAGTAATTCAACTGCCGCTCCAGCACCTCGCCACTCAGCCACTGCCGCTGCCAGCTGGCAAAATCGACATAACGCATCGGCAACGCCGGCAGCGATGACAGCACTCCCTGCGCACGGCTGGCATATAGCGCCGCGACCTCTTGCACCAGGATGCCTATCGACCAGCCATCGAAAACGATGTGATGCACGGTCAGCAACAGCAAATGCTCTTGCTCTTCCAGCTGCAGCAGGCTGCCGCGCATCAGCGGGCCGGTTTGCAGATCGAAAGGCGTGCGCGCCTCGTCGAGTATCAGCCATTGCGCCCTGGCCTTACGTTCTTTCGGGGCCAGATGGCGCAGGTCATCAAGGCCAAGCGCCAAGTCCAGGCGCGGTTTGACGCGCTGCATCGGGGTGCCGTCCAGGTTTTCAAAATGCACGCGCAAGGCATCGTGGCGTTGCGCTACATCATTGATCGCACCTTGCAACGCGGCGCGGTCAAGCCGGCCCTTTAAGCGCACGGACAGCGGAATATTGTAGGTCGAATTCTGACCTTCCAATTGATCCAGAAACCACAGGCGCTGCTGCGCAAACGACAGCGGATAGGCCTGATCCGGTTCGACCATGACCTGCGCTAGGTCCTCATCTTCCGCACTGGCCGGCACCACCTGACTGACCATCTCGACCAGCGTCGGCGCATCAAAAATCGTCCGCAGCGACACCTCGACCTCGAACGCCGCGCCAATACGCGACATCAACTGTGTCGCCAACAACGAATGGCCGCCCAGCTCAAAGAAATCGTCATGCAGGCCGATCTTGTCGACCTTGAGAATGTCCGACCAGATCTCCGCCATGCGTCGTTCGTCGGCGGTGCGCGGGGCGACATAGTCCACCTCGTCGCGAGTCATGTCCGGCGCCGGCAAGGCGTTTCGATTCACCTTGCCATTCGGCGTCAAGGGCATCTGCTCGAGCGCGACGAAGTAACTCGGCACCATGTACTCGGGCAGCGACTTCAACAGCGCCGTGCGCAGCTGCGCCTCGTCCGGCAACACCTGCCCGTCGTGCGCCACCAGATAAGCCACCAGTCGTTTACTGCCGGCGCTGTCCTCACGCGCCAACACCACCGCATCGCGTACGGCATCCAGCGCCGCCAGCGTCGCCTCGATTTCGCCCAGCTCGATACGCAGGCCGCGAATCTTGACCTGATGATCGCTGCGGCCCAGGTATTCGATGCTGCCATCCGCCAGATAGCGCGCCAGATCGCCCGACAAATACATCCGCGCCCCCGCAACCGCACTGAACGGATTGGGGATAAAGGTCTTCGCCGTCAGCTCGGGCCGGTTGATATAGCCACGGGCCAGGCCGATGCCGGCGATATACAAATGCCCGACCACGCCGACCGGCACCGGATTGAGCGACTCATCCAGGATATGAATCTGGATGTTGGCAATCGGCTTGCCTATCGGCACGCAGTTCAACGTGCTGTCTTTCTGGCACGGCCAGTAAGTCACATCGACCGAGGCCTCGGTCGGACCGTACAGATTATGCAGCGCCACGTGATCCCAGCTGGCGAAGAAACGCTGTTGCAGTTCTAGCGGCAAGGCCTGCCCGCTGCACCTTACCTGCCGCAGCGACTTGCCGCGACCGGGCTGCAATTCATTGAGGAAGACATCCAGCATCGGCGGCACGAAGTGCAAGGTCGTAATGCCTTGGCTATCGATCAGCTCGGCCAGATAGGCCACGTCCTGATGCCCGCCCGGCTTGGCCACCACCAGGGTCGCTCCCTCGATCAACGGCCAGAAGAATTCCCACACCGACACGTCGAAGCTGAAAGGCGTCTTCTGCAGCACACGATCCGCCGCGCTCAGCGGATAGGCTTGCTGCATCCATTGCAACCGGTTGACGATGCCTTGCTGGTCGATGCCGACGCCCTTGGGCTTGCCGGTCGAGCCCGAGGTATAAATCACATAGGCCAGATGATTAGGCTGGGTCTGGTGCTCGAGATTGTCGTCGCCATAGCTGGCCAGCGTGTCGATGTCGCTGTCCAGGCAGAACACCGCCAGGCCTGGTCCCGCCGGCACATGCGCGCGCAGGCGCCGTTGCGTCAACACCACCGCCGGCTGGGCGTCTTCAAGAATCGTCGCCAACCGCTCCGACGGATAGGCCGGGTCCAGCGGCACGTAGGCACCGCCGGCTTTAAGGATGCCGTACAAGCCGACGATCATCTCCAGCGAACGCTCGACGCACAAACCCACCAGCACCTCCGGCCCCACGCCAAGCTGACGCAGGTGGCGCGCCAGTCGATTGGCCTGGGCATTGAGTTCGGCATAGCTCAGCGATACGCCTTCGTAGACCACCGCCGTGTGCCCTGCACTGCGCAGCACCTGCGCTTCGAACAGCTGATGCAGGCTGTGCGCATTCGCTTGCACGTTCGGATAAACCGTCGCGGTGTCGTTGAATCCATACAGCAGCTGCTGACGCTCGGGCGGGTCCAGCATCGCCAGCTCACCCACCGCTAGAGTCGGATCGGCCACGATGGCTTGCAGCAGGTTGGTGAAATGCCCGGCCATGCGTTCGATCGTGCTTAGCTCGAACAGGTCGGTGCTGTACTCGAAATCCCCATGCAAACCGTCTTTGCCTTCGGTCAGTGCCAGGCTCAGATCGAATTTGGCCGTGGTGCTTTCGCTCGGCACCAGTTCCAACTGCAGCCCAGGCAAGGCCAGTTTGGTCATCGGCGCGTTCTGCAACACCAACATCACCTGGAACAGTGGCGAATAACTGGTATCGCGTTCGGGCTGCAGTGCTTCTACCAATTGTTCGAATTGCACATCTTGGTGGGTATAGGCATCCAGCGTGTTCGCGCGCACCTGCTTGAGCAGCGTGGTGAAGCCGAGATGCAAATCCACCTGGGTACGCAGCACAAGGGTATTGACGAAAAAGCCGATCATGCCCTCGATCTCGGCGCGATTGCGATTGGCGATCGGCGTACCGATGCAGATATCGCTTTGCCCAGAGTAACGCGCCAACAGCACGTTGAACGCCGTGCACAAGGTCATAAACAAGGTGGTCTGCGTTTTCCGGCTCAACGCCTGCAATTTGACGCTAAGCTCGGCCGGAAGCACATAGTGATGCGTGGCGCCGCGTTGGCTCTGCGTGGCCGGGCGCGGATAATCCGTCGGCAAGGTCAGCAAGGTCGGGCTACCCGCCAGTTGCTGCTTCCAGTAATTCAACTGCCGCTCCAGCACCTCGCCACTCAGCCACTGTCGCTGCCAGCTGGCGAAATCGACATAGCGCATCGGCAATTCAGGCAGCGTGGATGGCGAACCCAGTGCGTGGCTCGCATACAGCGTACTGACCTCGCGTACCAGTATGCCCATCGACCAGCCATCGGAGGCGATGTGATGCATGGTCAGCAACAATAGGTATTCTTGCTCGTCCAGTTGCAGCAGGCTGCCGCGGATCAACGGCCCGGCTTGCAGATCGAACGGGATACGCGTTTCCTCAAGCATCAATCCATGCGCCTGCATCTGGCGCTGCTGCACCGAACCATGGCGCAAGTCATTCAGCGCCAGCACCAAGTCCAGTCGCGGCATGATGCGCTGCACCGGCATACCGTCAGCACGGTCAAAGTACGCGCGCAGCGCATCGTGGCGATGCACGATGTCATTGAGGGCGTCTTGCAGCGCTTGCCGGTTGAGCTGACCTTTCAAGCGAATGGCCAACGGGATGTTATAGGCCGATCGCTGGCCTTCCAATTGATCGAGAAACCATAAACGCTGCTGCGCAAACGACAGCGGATAGGCCTCACTGGGTACCTCTATCGACAGCGACGATGACGATGCCGCTGTCAGTTCAGCGCCGGCCTGCGCGACCGCAGCCGCCATCCCGGCCAGGGTCGGCGATTCGAAAATCGTCCGCAGCGATATCTTGACCTGGCATATCGTCCCGATCCGCGACATCAACTGCGTCGCCAACAACGAATGGCCGCCCAGGGCGAAGAAGTCGTCATGGACACCGACCCGATCGAGCTGCAGCAGCTCGGCCCAGATAGCGGCCAGGCTTTGTTCGGTCGGCGTGCGCGGCGCTATGTACTCCAGCTCATGCCTTGCCATCTCCGGCGCCGGCAAGGCGTTGCGATTGACCTTGCCATTGGCGGTCAAGGGCATGCTGCCCAGCGCGACGAAGTACTCCGGCACCATGTACTCGGGCAGCGACTTCAACAGCGCCGTGCGCAGCTGCGCCTCGTCCGGCAACACCTGCCCGTCGTGCGCCACCAGATAAGCCACCAGTCGTTTACTGCCGGCGCTGTCCTCGCGCGCCAACACCACCGCATCGCGTACGGCATCCAGCGCCGCCAGCGTCGCCTCGATTTCGCCCAGCTCGATACGCAGGCCGCGAATCTTGACCTGATGATCGCTGCGGCCCAGGTATTCGATGCTGCCATCCGCCAGATAGCGCGCCAGATCGCCCGACAAATACATCCGCGCCCCCGCAACCGCACTGAACGGATTGGGGATAAAGGTCTTCGCCGTCAGCTCGGGCCGGTTGATATAGCCACGGGCCAGGCCGATGCCGGCGATATACAAATGCCCGACCACGCCGACCGGCACCGGATTGAGCGACTCATCCAGGATATGAATCTGGATGTTGGCAATCGGCTTGCCTATCGGCACGCAGTTCAACGTGCTGTCTTTCTGGCACGGCCAGTAAGTCACATCGACCGAGGCCTCGGTCGGACCGTACAGATTATGCAGCGCCACGTGATCCCAGCTGGCGAAGAAACGCTGTTGCAGTTCTAGCGGCAAGGCCTGCCCGCTGCACATTACCTGCCGCAGCGACTTGCCGCGACCGGGCTGCAATTCATTGAGGAAGACATCCAGCATCGGTGGCACGAAGTGCAAGGTCGTAATGCCTTGGCTATCGATCAGCTCGGCCAGATAGGCCACGTCCTGATGCCCGCCCGGCTTGGCCACCACCAGGGTCGCTCCCTCGATCAACGGCCAGAAGAATTCCCACACCGACACGTCGAAGCTGAAAGGCGTCTTCTGCAGCACACGATCCGCCGCGCTCAGCGGATAGGCTTGCTGCATCCATTGCAACCGGTTGACGATGCCTTGCTGGTCGATGCCGACGCCCTTGGGCTTGCCGGTCGAGCCCGAGGTATAAATCACATAGGCCAGATGATTAGGCTGGGTCTGGTGCTCGAGATTGTCGTCGCCATAGCTGGCCAGCGTGTCGATGTCGCTGTCCAGGCAGAACACCGCCAGGCCTGGTCCCGCCGGCACATGCGCGCGCAGGCGCCGTTGCGTCAACACCACCGCCGGCTGGGCGTCTTCAAGAATCGTCGCCAACCGCTCCGACGGATAGGCCGGGTCCAGCGGCACGTAGGCACCGCCGGCTTTAAGGATGCCGTACAAGCCGACGATCATCTCCAGCGAACGCTCGACGCACAAACCCACCAGCACCTCCGGCCCCACGCCAAGCTGACGCAGGTGGCGCGCCAGTCGATTGGCCTGGGCATTGAGTTCGGCATAGCTCAGCGATACGCCTTCGTAGACCACCGCCGTGTGCCCTGCACTGCGCAGCACCTGCGCTTCGAACAGCTGATGCAGGCTGTGCGCATTCGCTTGCACGTTCGGATAAACCGTCGCGGTGTCGTTGAATCCATACAGCAGCTGCTGACGCTCGGGCGGGTCCAGCATCGCCAGCTCGCCCACCGCCAGGTTCGGATCGGCCACGATGGCTTGCAGCAGGTTGGTGAAATGCCCGGCCATGCGTTCGATCGTGCTCAGCTCGAACAGGTCGGTGCTGTACTCGATATAGCCCTGCAAGCCTTCCTCGGCCTCGGTCAAGGCCAGGGTGATGTCGAACTTGGCCGTGCTGATCTCGTTGTCCAGCAGTTTCAAGACCAACCCAGGCAAAGCCAGCTCGTCCATCGGGGTGTTCTGCAACACCAGCATCACCTGGAATAGCGGCGTGTAGCTCGCGTGCCGCTCCGGCTGCAAGGCTTCAACCAACTGCTCGAACGGCACATCCTGGTGTGCATACGCATCCAGCGTGTGCTGCCGCACCTGCTGCAATAACGCATGGAAACCGGCATGGAGATCCACCTGGGTGCGCAGTACCAGGGTATTGACGAAAAAGCCGATCAGCGGCTCGATCTCGGTACGGTTGCGATTGGCGATCGGCGTGCCGATGCAGATATCGCTTTGCCCGGAGTAACGCGCCAGCAGCAGGTTAAAGGCCGCCGACAGCGTCATAAACAAGGTGCTGTGCGTCTGCCGGCTCAGCCCCTGCAAGCCGGACACCAGGGCTGCCGGCAGCGCGAACGGCAGCATGGCTCCGCGGTGGCTTAGCGACGAGGGTCGTGGCCGGTCGGTCGGCAAGGTCAGCAGGCTGGGGCTATCGGCCAGTTGCTGTTTCCAATAACTCAGCTGCTGCCCCAGCACCTCGCCGCTCAGCCATTGCCGCTGCCATTGGGCAAAGTCGGCGTACTGAATCGGCAGTTCGGCCAACGGCGATGGCAGGTCTTGCATAAAGGCCTGATACAAGGCGGCCACTTCGCGCACCACAATGCCCATCGACCAGCCGTCCGACACGATGTGATGCATCGTCAAGAGCAACACGTGCTCCTGCTCGGCAAGTCGGATCAGGCGATAACGGATCAACGGGCCGGCCGCAAGATCAAAAGGCGTGCTCGCCTCGTCCCGCAGCTGCAGGCGCAGCTGTGTTTCACGGTCCGCGACTGGCAAGCCGCTCAGGTCGGTGGTTTCCAGCGGCAACAACCGTACCGGCGCAATGATTTGCACCGGCAGGTCATCGACGACCGCAAACGAGGTGCGCAGCGCTTCGTGGCGGCGCACGATCTCGTTGAGCGCGCGAGTCAACGCCAGCACATCGAGATGTCCGCTCAGGCGCACGCCAGCCGGGATGTTGTAGACCTCGCGGCGTGATTCATATTGATCGAGGAACCACAAGCGCTGCTGGGCAAACGATAGCGACAACGGCGCATCGCGGTTGACTTGCCGCAGCGGCGGCGCACTGACGCCGGTATCGGCCGCAGCCACTTTAAGCATCAACGCGGCAATCGACGGCGCCTCGAAAAGGGCACGCAAAGGCAGGCCGATCTGCAACGCGCTTTGTACCCGCGACATCATTTGGGTAGCCAACAACGAGTGACCGCCGAGCAGGAAGAAATCGTCGTGGATGCCGACTTTGTCGACCTTCAGGATCTCTGCCCAGATCCCGGCCATGATCTCTTCGCTGGGGGTACGCGGTGCCACATAGCCGATATCGCTACGCGTCATGTCCGGCAGCGGCAATGCCTTGCGATCGATCTTGCCGTTCGAGGTCAGCGGCAGCTGATCGAGCACGACAAAATGGGCCGGCACCATGTATTCGGGCAGGCTCTGCAGCAAGCTGGCACGCAGTTGCGTGGCATCGGGCAGGCCCTGCCCCGCATGC
>NZ_JAPDPE010000041.1 GCF_026283955.1 Dyella silvatica
CTGCAGGCGCATGCGATTTTCTTGCGCGAGGCCCTGGTTCGTTGCGATATCGACGCGCGTGCCGATTTCATTCGCGCCAATCAACGCGTGCTGGACGATGCCTTGGGCATCGAGGCCAAGCAACGTCGTGAGGGTTTGATCCGGCACGAAGACGAGCTGGTGAATTTCTTCGACGGCAAGCTACCGCAAGAGATCGCCAGCAGCCGTGCGCTGGATGCGTGGTATCGCAAGGCGCGTCCCGCTGAGCAGGCGTCGCTGCGCTGGTCGATCGACGATGTGATGGTCGGCGGCGCCGGGCTCGATCCCAAGGCGTTTCCCGCCGCCATCGAAATATTGCCGCAGCGCTATCGGCTGGAATACCGCTTCGTGCCTGGCGATGAGGCCGATGGCGTGACCCTGCATTTGCCCTTGGCGATGTTGAACGCGCTGCCGGCGGCGCGTTGCGAATGGCTGGTGCCGGGCCTGTTGGGCGAAAAAGTAGCTGAGCTGATACGCGGCTTGCCCAAGCCGTTGCGGCGCAATTTTGTTCCGGCCCCGGATTTCGCGCGCGCCTTTGTCGAGGCGGTGGCGCCGAGTGATGAATCCTTGGGCAAGTCGCTGGCCGGTTTCCTCAAGCGCACCACCGGTGTCGAGATCGGTGCGGCTGAATTCGCCGCGGTCGAGTTGCCGGCGCATTTCCGCATGCGTTACCGCCTGCACGATGAGCAGGGCCAGAGCCTGGCGGCCGGCCGTGATCTCGCGGCGATACGGCGGCAGTGGGAAGGGCAGGCGCGCGAGGCGTTCTCGCGCAAGACCGATATCGAGTTGACCCGTGAAGATGTCGCCAGCTGGGATTTCGAGGAGATTCCGTCGCAGGTGAAATCCGACGGCGGCCTCTTGGCGTTCCCGGCCTTGGTGGATCTTGGCGAAACCGTCGCGCTGCGCGTCTTTGAACGTGGCGATGAGGCGCGTGCCGCACATCGCGATGGTGTGGTGCGGTTGCTGCGCAATGCCTTGGCCAGTGACGCCAAGCAGGCACGCAGGCGTCTGCCGGTGGCGAATCCTTTGGGTTTGAAATACGCCCCGCTAGGCAGCGTGGATAGCCTTCGCGAAGATCTGGTCGAAGGCGGCTTTGCCGATCTGCTCGAACGGCATGAGCTGAATGTGCGCACGGCCGGCGCTTTCGAGGCCTTGCGCACCCAGCTTGCCCGCGAGCTGTTTGGCGCGGCGGTGGAGCGGCTGAAACTGGCCGAACCGGCGATTGAGGCGCAGGCGGATTTAAAACCCTGGCTACAGCCACCCTTGCTCGGCTTTGCCCGTGCCAGCTACGACGATTTGCGCGAGCAATTGGACGGCTTGCTGCTGCCGGGCTTTCTGCGTGATCTGCCGACTGCGCGGCTTGCGCACTTTCCGCGTTACCTCAAGGCCATGCGCCTGCGTGCCGAACGATTGCGCCAGGACCCGGCCAAGGACCAGCAGCGCATGTTGCAGGTGTTGCCGTACTGGCGTGAGTACCTCAAGCATTTCGCCGCTGGCACTGGGGCGCTGGACGAGTTGCGCTGGTTGATCGAGGAATGGCGCGTGTCCTTGTTTGCGCAAGAGTTGAAGACCGCCGAGCCGGTTTCGGCCAAGCGCCTGGCCAAGGCTTTGCAAGCGGTCAATTAAAACCATGTATCGCCGGCTAGCTGGGGGTTTGCTGCACTCACTCCCAGCCAACGTAGCGTTTCAGTGCATGGTTTCAGTGGCGTCAGGGGCACCCCAAGCCACGCAACCGCGTCTAGAATGCGGTGTCAGACAGGAGTTTCGCGCATCGTGATTCAGGCCGTATCCTCTTCAGCAACGCGATGGGCAGCATGGCGCGAGCGCGCCTTGCCGGCGCCGCTGAGCGAGGTGATCGAGCTGTGCATGCAGCACTCGATGAACGGCAACGAATGCGCGGACGTACTCGATTTGCTCGACATGCTGGGCTGCGATGCGCAGACCCAGACCGCCGCGCTGTGGTTTGAGCTGGCGCGGGTCGACCCCACCTTGTGGCAGCAGCAGTCTCCTCGTTTGCCGGCGGAGTTGCAGCGCCTGGTCGCCGGCCAGGAGGCCGCCGAGCAGGGGTGGATGCTGCATGCGCAGCGGGCGCCGGGCACCGGCACCGAGGGCTTGCGCCGGTTGTTGCTGGCGATCATCCGCGATGTGCGGGTGGTGTTTATTCTGCTGGCACGCCAGTTGGCGCGTTTGCGTGCGGCTACGGTATTACCCGAGCCGGAGCGACAAGCACTGGCTCGCCTCACCAACGATATCCACGCGCCGCTGGCCAACCGGCTGGGCATCTGGCAGTTGAAGTGGGAGCTGGAGGATCTGGCATTTCGCCATCTGCAGCCCGACACCTACAAGCGCATTGCGAAGTTGCTCGATGAGCGCCGCGCCGATCGCGAGGGTTTCATCGAGGAATCGCTGGATGAGTTGCGGCGGGCACTGACGGCGGCCGGGATCCAGGCGAATCTGGCCGGGCGGCCCAAGCATATTTATTCGATCTGGAAAAAAATGCAGCGCAAGGCGCTGGAGTTTTCCGACCTGTATGACATCCGCGCCGTGCGAGTGCTGGTGGACAGCGTGGCCGATTGCTACGCCGCGCTCGGCGTCGTGCATACCCTGTGGCCCCACCTGCCGGGCGAGTTCGACGATTACATCGCGCGGCCCAAGGGCAATGACTACCGTTCGCTGCATACGGCGGTGATCGGTCCGCGCGGCAAGACGCTGGAAGTGCAGATCCGCACTCACGATATGCATCGCTACAACGAGCTGGGCGTGGCCGCGCACTGGCGCTACAAGGAAGGCGGCAGCGGCGATAGCGAGTTCGAGGCGAAAATCGCCTGGATGCGCCGCCTGCTGGAGCCGCGCGGCGAGGGCGACGCCGACCCTGGTGGCGGCGATCTCGCGGCCGAGTTGCAGACCGAACTGCTGGAAGACCGCGTCTATCTGCTGACGCCGAAAGGCGAGGTGTTCGACTTGCCGCGCGGTGCCACCGTGCTCGATTTCGCGTATCACATTCATACCGAAGTGGGACATCGTTGCCGTGGCGCCAAGGTCAACGGTCGTATCGTGCCGTTGAGCTTTCAGCCGCAGAGTGGCGACCGCGTCGAAATTCTCACCGGCAAACTGTCGGAGCCGCGCCGCGACTGGCTGTCAGTGCATCACGGTTACCTCAACACCACGCGGGCGCGTGAAAAAGTGCGCGTGTGGTTTCGCCGGATTGCCCACGACGCCAATATCGCCGCCGGCCGCACCATGCTGGATCGAGAACTCAAGCGCCTGGCGATGCCCGCGGCCGATCTGGGCAAGTTGCCTGCGCATTTCCATCTGAAGAGTCACGACGAGTTGCTGATCGCGCTGGCGCTGGGCGAGATCAATCCCGGCCAGATCACCCGCGTACTGCAAGAGGCGGCGGCCCCGGTCGAGGTCATGCAGTCGGCGTTGCCGGTCACTTCGCGCCACGCCACCCTCGAACACAGTGCGCTGAGTATCGAAGGCATCGGCAATTTGCTGACCACCCTGGCGCGATGCTGCCAGCCCTTGCCGGGTGACCCGGTGCGCGGGTTCATCACCCGTGGCCGTGGCGTGTCGGTGCACCGTGCCGATTGCAGCAGCCTTGCGTGGCTGGCCCAGCGCGACCCCGACCGGGTGATCGATGTGGAGTGGGGCAAGGCCGCCGCGCAAGCTTACGAAGTGGACATCGAATTGCGCGGCTACGACCGCAAAGGCTTGCAGAAAGACGTCACCAGCCTCATCAGCAACTTCGGCACGCACATCATTGCCTCCTCCAGCCGGGTCTTTACCCGGACCGGCGAGGTCGAAATGCGCTTTACCTTGCGGGTGCGCGATTTCGAGCAGCTCTCGACCCTGCTCGGCAGGCTGGCCGCCTTGCCCAATGTGGTCGATGCCCGCCGCGTCACCGGCGGCTAAAGCCCCGGGCGCCATCGGCCGGCGCGGAACTTCAGGCCGGCGCCGCGTACACAGATCGGAGTAAAAGCTGGCATGAACGCGGGCGCCGCCTGAGCCGAGCACATGCACGGCGCAATGCTAAGCTCTTTCAGTTGCCGCTATGGCTAGGGAAATATGAGCGGACGTAAAGACCACCACGACGCCGATCAACATGGACGCACCGAGCCAACCTTGGGCGATCTCGATCATCTGGATGAACCCTCGCCGTTGTCGTCCGCACGTGACGGCCTGCCGCATGTTTCGATCGATCCCGAGCGCCGCCGCTCGGCACCGCAGCGACCGAAGCGTTCCAAGCGTCGCGGCTGGTTATGGCCGCTGTCGCTCTTGCTGCTGGTCGGGGTGGTGGCGTTTGCCTGGGTCGAACAGGATCGCTTGCGTGGCCTGGTGCCAAGCACCGAGCTCAACGATGTACTGGGGCGTGCCGATCAGGCTTTTCAAAATGGCCGTCTAGACGGTAATGACGGTAACAGTGCGCGCGAGCTGTTCGAAGCGGCGCGTGCGCTAGAGCCTGATAACGATCGCGCCCGCGATGGCTTGCGTAAAGTGGGGCAGGCTGAAGTAAGCCGGGCCGATGCCGCGTTGCAGGCCGGGCATATCGACGAGGCTGACCAGGCGCTTGCCGCCGCACGCGAATTGCTGGGCGGCGGCAGCGATGTCGAGCGGCTGAGCCAGGCCATTGCCAAGGCTCGCGGGGCGACCGTGCAAACGGGCAGTCTGGTCGAGCGGGCGCAGCAGGCCTTGGCCGATGGCAAGCTCGATGGCCCCGATGGCGCAGGTGCCTTGTATCAACAGGTGCTCACGGCCGACCCGGGCAATGCGGTGGCGGCTCATGGCCTGGATCAGGTCGGCGATGCGCTGGCCGCACAGGCACGCAAGGCGCTGATGGCCGGCGACCGCGCGGGCGCAAGCGCCATCATCGACAAACTCGCGGCGCTCCTGCCTAACGACGGTGAGTTGCCGGCGTTGCGGGCGTCGCTGGTGCAAGTGCAAAAAGACGACAGCGGCGATCTGGACGATGCCCTCAAGCATGGCCAGGAAGCCTTGCGCGCTGGCCGCATGGCGGGTCCGGGCAACGACACGGCGCTGGCTTATTTCAAGGCGGCGCTGGCCCTCGATGCCGACAATGCCGAAGCCAGGGCCGGGCTGGGACAGGTCGCACAGGCGTTGATCGTGCAGGCCAATGCGGCCATCGACAGTGGCGATAGCGCGCAGGCCGGCAAGCTGATCGAACAGGCGGCGGCCTTTGCACCCAAGTCGGCGGATCTGGCCGCCGTCCGCGCCCGCCTGAGCGATGCTGGCAAGCGCAGCGCCCGCGTGGTCGAAGACACCGACACACCGGCCGAGGCCCAGCCCGCGGTGTTGTCAGCACAGCAAAGCGCCGAGCTGGCGCGTTTGCTACAACGTGCCGATGTCGCCGCCAGGCGCGGACAAATCATGCTGCCGCCGGGCGAGAGCGCCTACGATTTGTACCGCAGCGCGTTGGCCATCGACGGTAATAACGACGCGGCCCGGCGTGGCCTGCAAGAGCTGCCCAATGTGGTCGCGCGTCAATTCAATCAGTCGCTCGCCAATGGCAATCTCGGCCAGGCCGGTGACCGGCTGGCGGATTTGTCCGATCTGGCGCCCGGCGATGTCGGGCAGGGCGAGTTGCGTCAGCGCCTGGCGGGTGCCTGGATGGATCAGGCCGAACAACTGCTGGCGCGGGGCGATCGCGCCGGCGCCACGCAATCTCTGGACAGCGCACGCAAGTGGGCACCCGATCATCCGCGCCTGCGCGAATTGACCGCGCGTGTACAAGCCGGGCGGTAACGCTTGCAGCCTCTCACCGGTCTTTGGCTGAGGGGCGGGCTGTCGACCCGTACCTTGTTTACCGCTTTATCGAGAATGAGATCCGCATGACCGTATTGGTATTCGGCGGCAGCAGTCAGATTGGCCGCTTCCTGTTGCCACGTTTGTTGGCGCGGGGCGAGCGTGTACTTGCACTAAGCCGCCATGAGCGTGCTGGGCAAGCGAGCGTGCAATGGCTTCGCGGGGAGCTGCCCGACCACATGCCGGTGATCGAGCCGGTGTCGGCCATCATCAGTTTCGGCCCCCTGGGCGGGTTTGCAACATGGCTGGAGCGTGCCGACCTGAGTACGCAGCCGCGGGTGATCGCCACCAGCTCGATGAGCGCGCAGACCAAACGCGATTCGGACGTACCCGCCGAGCGGGCGATTTCCCAGCAATTGCAGGCGGGTGAAAACGCGCTGGCCGATGTATGCACCCGCCACGGTTGCCCGTGGACGGTGTTGCGGCCGACCCTGATCTACGGCGCCGGGCTGGATAAAAGCCTGACCCCGATTGCCCGCCGCGCCATGCGCCTGCGCCTGTTTCCCCTGCCTGCCGGGCGTGGCCTGCGCCAGCCGGTGCATGCCGAAGATATCGCCCAGGCCGTGGTCGCCGTGCTCGACCAGCCCGAGGCCGCGGGCCGGGTGTTATCCATCGGCGGTGGCGAGCGCCTGCCCGCCGGCGACATGTTTGCGCGAGTGCGCGCCAGCCTGCCGGTAACCACGGTGCCGCTGCCACTACCCAGCTGGCTGCTGCGCCTGGGCCGGCGCGCGGTGCCGCGCCTGCGCGGCCCACTGACCCGGCTGGAGGTCGACCTGATTGCCGACAACAGCGAGCTGAACCGCCTGCTGGGGGTTACGCCACGGCCGTTCCGGCCGGATGCGGGCTGTTGGGTCGCACAGCGGGGAACCGGGAACGGGGAGCCGGGAACATAACGTTCGAGGCATGCTGGCCGCTTGCGGCATGCTTTTGCACCCGTCAGGTTTCGCCGTTGCCTTTTGGCACTTGCCGCCAGCCATCGGCTCTTTAAAGCTTTTCCCCGTTCCCCGTTCCCCGTTCCCCGTTCCCCGTTCCCCGTTCCCCGTTCCCCGTTCCCCGTTCCCCGGATTTTCCACACGCACGCCCCCAAACGGCCACCCGCATTCAGATGCCCGCCGGGCGGCTGGCCCTATCATCGGCAAACTTTCGTTCAGGATTCCCTTCACCTTGGCTGATCTGACCCGACTTCGTTCTATTGCAGGTGTGTGCTGGCGTGTGGTGCGCATTCCGTTCTGGGTCTGCATGGGTCTGTTGTTTGGATTCGTGCTGCCGTACACCGTGGTGTTGAACAAGCGCGTACAGGCGCGTTTCAACGATTTGGTGTTTGCGGTGCCCACGCGCGTTTACGCGCGGCCACTGCCCTTGGCGGCCAACGTTCCGATGACGCCGGCGGCGCTGGAACTGGAGCTGACCTTTTCCGGCTATAGCAACGATGGCCATGGCCAGGTCGCCGGCAGCTGGATGAAAGACGGCGGCAGCTATGTGATCGCCTCGCGCGGCTACGCCGGCCCCGATGGCGGCGAAGTGCCCAAGCGAATCCGGGTGTCGCTGGGCAAGGGCCAGGTGGCTTCGGTGAAAGATGCGGCCAGCGGCAAGCCGATGGATCTGACCCATCTGGACCCGGCGCGCATCGCTACGTTGTATGGCGCCCAGCAAGAAGAACGACGCATCGTGCGCCTGGCCGATGCACCGCCGCTGTTGCTGGCCGGCTTGCAGGCGGTCGAAGATCGCGACTTCAAACATCATTTCGGTATCGATTTCAGTGCCATCCTGCGCGCCAGCTTCGCCAACCTGCGTGCCGGTCACACGGTGCAGGGCGGCTCCACGCTGACCCAACAGCTGGTGCGTAACCTGTTTCTCGATCGCGGCCAGAACTTCACCCGTAAATTCAACGAAGCGCTGATGTCGATCCTGATCGAGGCGCACTACGACAAGGGCCGCATTCTCGAGGCATGGAGGATTTGCAACCGCAGGAGATCGCCTTGCTGGTCGGCCTGGTAAAAGGGCCGAGCTATTACGATCCGCGCCGCTACCCCGACCGCGCGCTGGCGCGCCGTAACCTGGTGTTGCAGCAATTTGTCACCACCGGCTTGTTGACCGAAGAACAAGGCAAGCAGGCGCAGGCCACGCCGCTGGGTATTGCCGGTAACGGCCAGCTGCCGCACAACCGCTTCCCCGCCTTTATGCAGCTGGTGCGGGCGCAGATCACCAGCGATTTCGACGATGACACGCTAAGCCAGGGCAATCTGAGCATCTTCACCACGCTCGACCCGGCCGCGCAGTTGTATGCCGAACAAGCCATTACCACCACCTTGAAAGGCCTCGGCAAGCGCGGCGATGCGGCGCAGGCCGCGGCCGTGGTGACCGACGCGAAAAGCGGTGGCGTGCTGGCCATGGTCGGCGGCAAAGATCCGGGCGATCAAGGCTTCAACCGCGCCATCGACGCACGCCGGCCGATCGGCTCGCTAGTGAAGCCACTGGTGTATCTGGTCGCCCTGTCGCAACCGGATCGCTGGAACCTGGGCAGCCCGGTCGACGATTCGCCGGTGGATATGCGTCAGCCGGATGGTTCGATCTGGTCGCCGAAAAACGATGATGGCGAAATTCACGGCCAGGTGCCGATGGTCGATGCGCTGGTGCGTTCGTGGAATCTCGCCACCATCCATCTAGGCATGTCGGTAGGCGTGCCGCGGGTCAAGGCGTTTCTGGAATCCTTCGGTTTGACCGATGTGAATCCCAGCCCGTCGTTGCTGATTGGTGCGCTGGATCTGTCGCCGCTGCAAACGGCGCAGCTTTATCAATACCTGGCCTCCGATGGGCATGCCTTGCCGTTGATCGCCGTGCGCGGCGTGGTCGATGAAAAAGGCAAAACCGTCAAGCGCTACGAAGTCAAGGCGGGCAAGGGCGAATACCAGGAAGCGGTGCGGCTGGTGACCTGGGCCATGCAGCAGGTGGCGCGGTCAGGCACGGCCAGCGCCATCGGCAGCTCCAACCTGGCGTACTTGAATGCCGCCGGCAAGACCGGCACCAGCAACGACATGCGCGATAGCTGGTTTGGTGGTTTTACTGGCGATCATCTGGCGATTTTCTGGATGGGCCGCGACGACAACAAACCCAGCGGCTTGTACGGCGCTACCGGCAGCTTGCGCGCGTGGCGCGAGTTGTTCGCCAAGTTGCCGACCAGTCCGCTTTCCGCGACGCCGGGCGAAGGCTTAGAGATGGCCAACATCAATACGCAAGACGGCAAGCGCAGCGACGCCGATTGCCAGGGAGCACGCCAGTTGCCGGTGATTAGCGGCACGCTTGCGCAGGATTCCGAAGGCTGCTTCTGGCAGCATGTGCAAAATATGTTTGGCGGTAGCCCGGACGAACCGGCCTCGGGCACGCCGACATCCGCGCCCCCCAGCGCTGGTTCCCCCGTTACCGCAGCCCCCGAACCCATCCGGAATTGAAGATGTCGTCTTTGCCGTTGTCCTACCCCTTGATGCCGCGCTTGCTGCTGTCGGCAACCCTGTTAACCAGCTGTCTGCTGGCCGCTTGTACCCCGCCCAGTGCGCCCGCGCCGGCGGTGCGCCCGGTGCGCCAGGACAGCGACATCATCGCCGCCATCCGCATGGCCGGCGATAAAGAGAAATCGGTGATCAGCGTGAACCCGCTGCGTGACCCCGGCGTTGCCGCCTTGCAAGATGTGGCGGTGAACGACGAGCGCAGCGGCCGTTACGACGAGGCCATCGCCAAGCTCGATCAGGCGTTGAAAATCAGCCCCGATTCGCCGGATCTGTTGCAAGACCGCGCCGAGCTGGCGATCCGCACCCAAGACTACGCCGGCGCCGAAAAACTGGCCCATCGCTCGTGGGAGCTGGGTCCGCGCCTGGGGCCGCTTTGCGCGCGCAACTGGCAAACCATCGTGGAGATGCGTTTGCACGCCAACGACGATGCCGGTGCGACATCGGCACGCAAATGGGTGCAGCAATGCCATGTCGAGGGCATACCGCGTTATTGAGATAGCGCGGCTTCCCCGCACAGAAGCCTGAAAAGCCGGCACGCAAGGTGCCGGCTTTTTTTGTCGGCCATGGTTGCCGGCGCGAATCCACCGGCGATGTCTGCCGCTTATCGCGGCAGGCTACTGCTCGGTGAGCAAGGCAAGTAGCGCGGCGCGGCGTTTTTCGCTGAGTTCGCGCATCGCCGCAATGACCGACCGCTCTTGCGGGGACAGGGTTTCGTACACGGCGCCTTCGTCGCGCACCCGGTGATGCTTGGCGCTTTTGCGCGACGTGTTTACTTCGCCGCGCCCCAGGACCAGCCAATCCAGCGTGGTGTCGAAGGTGTCGACCATTTCGATCAGCCGCGGTATTTCCGGCATCACCTTGCCTTTGAACCACAGGCGTGGGGTTTCACGCGCCACCGCAAACATATTCGCCACCGCCGTGATGCGTTCGCGATCGGCGGGTATGTCCGCCTTATCGCACAGCGTATTCAGGCGATTGGCAAAGTCAGCGTCGGGCTTGTATTTGGCTGTGGTCATGGGGTGGCTGGTGCTGCGTGCTGCTCGCAAAAGGCAGGGCCATTCTGGCAAGCACCCCCGATGTGATTGACAAATCAAATTTGCTATGCAAACGTAATTTGGCTTTCTCGTGCAGCGTCTCTCATTAGGCCTATGCAACGCAGAGCGGCAAGCAGTCGGCAGCACCAGGGACGAAGCAGGGGACCAAGCGGCAACACACGGAGGCCATGGAATGGCGAATGACCATCCATGGCATGCAAATCATCGGATGGCATGTAGTTGGAAGGAGTGAGCATGGTCACGAAATATGTATGGACAGAGGTCAAAGACGGGCCCCTCTCGCGTTCGCGCAAGCACTGGGCCGTGCGGTTGATCCAGGCGAGTGGCATCCCGCGACCGGCGTCGGTACCCGATAGCGGGCGGAATGCGTGGCGGTCATGGCTTTCGGGCATTCATCGGCCAGGCCCGTCGGCGCCAGGCACGGTGGTCGCCGTGGAGGCTGTCCCATGAGTTGCCACAACTTGTTTGCCGCCAGGCCCCTGCGCCGCACCGCGCTGATTATTGGACTGGGCCTGGCTGCGGTCGATGCGGATGTCTCGGCGCAATCGGCCGCCGGTGTCATCTTCGGCCAGACCAGCACCTCATCCTCCGCCCGCAACATTGTCATTGAGAACCTGGAAACCGGCCTGACGCGCACGGTGCCGGTGGATAGTCTGGGTCGCTACCGTATTTCCGCCTTGCCCACCGGCAACTACAAAGTGATGTTGCAGCGCGACGGTGCCATCGTGAGTACCCGCGATAACGTGGTGGTGTCCATCGCCGGCGGCACCGAAGTTTCGTTTGCATCGGAGCAGGATGCGAAGAACTTTGACGGCGTCACGGTGGTGGCCAATGCGCTGCCATCGATCGATGTGTCGTCGCTGGATACGCGCACGGTATTCAGCGCGAATCAATTGGCCAAGCTGCCGCTGGATCGCGCGGTGGGCGCGGTGGCGCTGCTAGCTCCGGGCGTGGTCGGCAACTCCGCCTACGGCGTGCCCAGTTTCGGCGGCTCGGCCTCGTCGGAAAATGCCTACTACATCAATGGCTATGCCGTGACGAATCCGCTGACTGCGATCGGCTACTCGAGCTTGCCGTTCGATGCGATCGATGAAATGCAGGTCTTGACCGGCGGATATGGCGCGGAATTCGGGCGCTCCACGGGTGGTGTCATCAACATCACCACCAAGCGCGGCAGCAATCAATGGAAGGGCGGTATCGCCGCCTATTGGTCACCTGATGCGCTGCGTTCCACGCCGCGCAATACCCATTATCCGAACACCGGTTTTTATCCCGACACAGATGGAAGCCTGCTTAGGTACCGCGGCAAGAACCAGTCGACGCTGACCACGTACGGTGTCTACCTCGGTGGTCCGCTGATTAAAAATCGCTTGTTCATCTATCTGTCGGGTGAAATCAACAAGACCAACGGGGCGAGTGTCGACTCAAGCTCGACCAATCCGCAGGCGGCCAACGGATTCAACCAGTACACCTACAAGATGCCGCGCTGGATCGGCAAGGTCGATTGGAACATCAGCGACAACCACATCGTCGAGCTGACTGCGGTTTCGGACAAGCAGCAATATCAAAGTGCGCTGACCGGATTCGATTACGCCAACCTCAGCCGTAACGGCGTGCAAGCAGGCGGCACCTACACCAAGGATGGCGGTGAGCTATACATCGGCAGATACACGGGGTATCTCACCGATCAATTGACGCTGACCGCGTTGTACGGCGAGCAGACCGCCCGTCACCAGCAAACCCCCTGGCGCTACGATCCGAGCTGTCCTCGAGTGATGGGCAATACGATGGCCATCAATCAGATGCCGGGGCTGACCTATAACCCGACCTGTCAGTTCTCCTCACGCGTATTGCCCGATGGGGCCAAGGATCAAACCAAGGGTTGGCGCCTGGATCTGGAGTATCGACTCGGTGACCATACGCTGCGGGTGGGGGCGGATAACCAGCAGGCGACCTCCATCACCGGATCGCAGCTGGCAGGCGGTTATGCCTGGAGCTTTCGACAAACCGCCGACCAGCATATGCCGGTCAATGCGGGTCTTGGCGTTGGTTCGCCTGCGTCGGCAGGGGGCTCGGGTGTGGGTGTGGCCGGTTCCGACAAAGGCTATTTTGTAAGTCGCATCTATTCCACGCAGTTTGCCAATGTCAAAGTCGAGCAATCATCGCAATACCTCGAGGATCGCTGGCAGATCAGCCAAAACTTGCTGCTCTCGCTGGGTTTGCGCAACGAGCAATTTACCAACTACAACAGCAGCGGTTTGCCGTTTATCTCGCAACGGAATCAATGGGCGCCGCGCATCGGTGCCTCGTGGGATGTCTTCGGCGATGCCACGCTAAAGGTTTTCGGCAATGCCGGTCGCTACCATTTGGCGCCGCCGAACAACGTGGCGGTGCGTGGGGCTTCCGCCTCGCTGCTGACGCAAGAATATTTCACCTACACCGGCACCGATCCTCGCACCGGTGCACCGATCGGGCTGAAGCCGATTCCGGTCGATGCCAGCAAGGGTTATACCTGCGCGGGTGGCCAGGCGGTTGCCAGCAATCTGGAGTGTGGCCAGACCCCCGATCCGCGCACGGTGGCCGCCAAGCAGATGAAGTCGCATTACCAGGATGAGTACATCGTCGGTCTGCAGCATCAGCTGACGCCGGCATTCAACTGGGGCGCGAAGGCCACGTTCCGCATACTGCGCAGCGCGATAGACGATACCTGCACACCGGTGCTGGGAGGCACATGCTTTTTATTCAATCCAGGGGTTGCCAACACGTTCGAGCAAAAGCAGGCCGATGGTAGCTTCCGGACGGTGACCTACAGTGCGGCGCAATTGAATTTTCCCAAACTCAAGCGCAAGTATTACGCCATCGATCTGTATGCCGAGCATCCGTTCGACGGCCGCTGGTACGGCAAGCTGGAGTACACCTACTCGCGTAATTACGGCAACACCGAAGGTCAGCTGGCATCCGATTTGGATAACGGCTCTGGAGGGCAGGGCGATGTATCGCAAACCCAGGATTGGGATTTGCCGCAGCTGATGGTCGGCGCCAATGGTTTATTGCCCAATCACCGCACGCATCAATTGAAGGCCTTTGGTTACTACCAGATCACCCCCGCATGGCGTGTGGGCGCCACAGCGGTTGTCGCGTCGGGCCGTCCATTTAGCTGCACCAGTTTTTATCCAACGGCCGATAGAGGGCTGTATAACGGCGCCTACTATTACTACTGCGGTCTTGCCGGTTCCGGTACGGCGGTGGGCTCGGCGGGGTACCAGCCGCCCTCGGCCGACTACCGATTTTCGCCGCGCGGCACCACGGGCAGCACGCCGTGGACCTATACGTTCAATCTGAATGTGGCGTACACCCCGCAGTGGGCTGACAACAAACTGACCTTCAGGGCCGACATATTCAATGTGTTCAATCAACAGCGTGCCCAGGGCTATATCCAGGGCTATGCCACCGACCGCGTCACGCCGAATCAGTTCTATCGGCAGGAGTTGAACTACACCGCACCGCGTTATGTGCGTTTGTCGGCGCAGTACCATTTCACCCTTTAAACCAGGCCTTGGGCCCAAGGCCCGTCTCTGACATTTCAGGGGCGGGCTGCCCCGGGCCGGTGAGGTAGCGACCCGCAGGCGGCCGGCGCCTGTTGCCCGGTTGAGCGTCGAGGCGCAAGCGTCTGCGCTGAACCGGCGTCCGCACCCGCAGGCCGGTGGGATACATGCCGCGCAAAGAAAACTGCGGCGTATGCGTGTCGGTGCCACTGGCGAGTGCTAGGTGTTGTTAGGCCGGCTACGACGCGCTGTTAGTATCCGAACCGTCGATACGAGGATGGACGCCGACCTTGCCGGCAACCGGGAAAACCATGACAAGCAAGCTTGTTGCGCAAAGTACCCTGACCTGCCCGCACTGCAGTCATCAGGCGACCGAGACGATGCCCGCCAATGCATGTCAGTTCTTCTACGAATGCCTTGGTTGCGGCGAGCTGCTGCGCCCTAAAGCGGGGGACTGCTGTGTGTTTTGTTCTTACGGCGATGTGCCATGTCCGCCGATCCAGCAGCAGGGCTGCGCCTGCCCATAAGCGGAGCCAGGCGGCATGGCATCAGTGCCATGCCGTCAACGAGACGCTGGCCAACACGCAGCACCCCAGCACGGCCCAGGCCGGCCAGCGCGCGACCAGCAGCAGGACGAAAGCGATCAGTGCGATAGCGACATCCAGCGGCCGATGTATGGCGCCGATCCATACCGGGTTATACAGCGCACTGGCCAGCAAGCCGACGACGGTGGCATGGATGCCTGCCAGCAGGCGTGCGGCATCATCGCGTGCTGCCAGGGTTTGCCAGAACGGCAGCATGCCCGAAACCAGCAGCAGGCCCGGCAGGAAAATCGCCAGCAAGCTGACCATGGCGCCCAGCGCACCGCCTGGCGAGTTTTGCAGGCGATCGCCAAGAAACGCGGCCAACGTGAACAAGGGGCCGGGAACCGCTTGCGCCGCACCGTAGCCGGTCAAGAACGTATCGTTGCTTATCCAGCCAGGATCCACCACGGCCTGCTTAAGCATCGGCAGCACCACGTGGCCGCCACCGAATACCAAGGCTCCCGCGCGATAAAACGCCGCGGTCACCCGCGCCAGCGGCATCATGCCGGATGCCCCACTCAGGCTTATCGCCAAGAGCAGGCCAAAGGCCAGCAGTAGCGCGGCGCCGGTACGTGGTCCATAGCGCAAGGCAAAGTGGCCGCCGCCTCGCGCAGCGACATGCCGGCACAGCCAAGGGCCGAGTACGGCGCCCCCTGCAATCACCAGCAAGGGCATCCAGGCGTTGCTGAAGGCGATCAATAAGCCGGCTGCCGCGATGGCGATCGCTACCCGGGGCTTATCGGGTGTCAGTGCACGCGCCATGCTCCATAAACCTTGCGCGACAACCGCCACCGCGACCAGTTTGAGGCCATGAATAGCCGCCTGGCCGATGGGGTTGGACAAGTGGCTGCTGAGTGCCGCGAAGGCAAATAACAGCAGCGCCGAGGGCAGGGTAAAGCCGATGAATGCTGCGATGGCCCCAGCCCAGCCCGCGCGTAACAGGCCCAGTGAAAAGCCCAGTTGGCTGCTTGCCGGCCCTGGCAAGAACTGGCACAGGCCCAGTAGTTGTGCGTAATGATCGTCGTCCAGCCAGCGGCGGCGCTGGACAAACTCGCGATGGAAATAGCCCAGGTGCGCGATCGGTCCGCCAAACGAAGTAAGCCCGAGCTTCAAGAAGGCTAATCCCACTTCCCGGGCGCTCCCTGCTGGGGGCGGGGCGGGCGGTGTCGCGAAGACCTTCACTGGCATCGGCATGCTGCTAAGCACTCGTTGTGCGGCGTTTTGTGCTCGGCGGCCTGGGTGATTTCTTTGCCGTACTCGATGTGCATGCAGCGATGGCGGTGTCGCTGCCCGTTGCCGACTGGCTGCAACAATTTTCGGTCAGATAAGCCATCAACTCGCTCATGGCGGCGATCACTGGCGTGTAGTAGATGAAGCGGCCACTGGGCTGGCTGCTCACCAGGCCGGCGTGTAACAGCTCTTTCAGATGAAACGAGAGTGTGGCATTGGCCAGCCCCAGCTTTTCTGCGATGACGCTGGCGGCCAAGCCTTCCGGTGCATGTTCAATCAGCAGCCGATACACCGCCAGGCGCGATTCTTGTGCGAGTGCCGAAAGGATCGTGATGGCTTGTCTGGTCTGCATGGGGCGAGTCGGGATCTCTGGCTGGGGTTGAGCCGGCAGTGTAGTTGCTGGCTTGAGCGAGCCGGCGGCGAGCTGGGGCTCCGCCGGGTTTAGCGGGTGTGCCCGTCGTTGCCGGGCATGCCGCCAATATCGTCCAGCGCCTGCTTCAGTGCCTGGGCTGTCATCGTCTCGACCGGGAGCTGCAGCAACGCGCTCAAACGATTCTCGATGAGCGCATGCACCTGTTGGAACGCCGCGCTGATGGCGGTGGGCGTGCCGGTTACCGCCGCGGGGTCGTGTAGCCCCCAATGAGCGCGCACGAAGTTGCCGAAGAGCACCGGACAGGGCTCGTTGGCCGCGTTGTCGCACACGGTAATGACGATATCGAGCGGCGAGGCGCTTTCGCCGACAAACTGATCCCACGACTTGCTGGACAGGTTTTCACACGAGATGCCCGTACGCGATAACTCGGCCAGGGCATACGGGTTGACCCGGCCGGTCGGTTGGCTGCCTGCACTGAACGCAACAAATCGACCTTGCCCGAGATGGTTGAGTGTGGCTTCCGAAAGAATGCTGCGGGCGGAGTTGCCCGTGCATATAAATAGAACGCGGCAAGGGTGCATGGTGCCTTGGAGTTTGGCTGAGGGTGGGCTGGATTTTATTCCATATTTCCATAACTATGGAAATGTTTAATTCACGCCACGACATCGAATCCCGCCATGACGCTGCACGATCTGCCCCATATCACCGCCGCCGTCTTCGATAAGCCTGATCATGACAAGCTGGATCGACTGGCAGGCTCCGGCCATCCGCCGCGCATCTTGATCTTGTATGGCTCTTTGCGTTCGCAATCGTTCAGTCGAAAACTGGCTTTGGAAGCGGCGCTCATTCTGCAGCAGCTGGGTGCCGAGACCCGCGTGTTCGATCCGCATGATCTGCCCATGCTCGACAGCGTGCCATCGAGCCACCCCAGGGTGCAGCAGCTGCGTGCGCTCTCGGCCTGGTCCGAGGGCCAGGTTTGGGTCAGTCCGGAACGACACGGTTCGATGACCGGGGTGTTCAAGAATCAGATCGACTGGCTGCCGCTGGAGGACGGCAGCGTGCGCCCGACGCAGGGACGCACGCTGGCGGTGATGCAGGTCAGCGGTGGCTCGCAATCTTTCAATGTGGTCAATGCATGAAACCCTCGCCGTTTTATGACCGGGTGGTGGACGTGATGGAAGAATTATTCAAGTTCACGCTGATGGTGCGTGACCGCAGCGACTACCTGGTCGACCGCTATAGCGAGCGTAAAGACGCGGCGGCGGTGGTGGCTTTGTCAGCGGCCGCTGGCGTAACGCAGGCTAGTGATGGCATGACTGGCAGGGCGCAGGTCGAGGCGCCTGCTGTCAGTGCTGGCGGCTGTTGCGCCAGTGGTGTCTGCTAACGGCGGTTTTATCGTTGGAAGGGGGCAAAAGCCCTTCGGTGAGGCGGTGCCGAAGAGGGCACCGCCCCGCGTTGTAAACCTCCTCGCGATCGTCGCGAGGAGGTTGGTAAGTCTCGCCGGGTCAGGCTCGCTTAAAGAGTCGCACGATGAACAACAAGATCACCGCGCCTACCGTGGCGGTAATGATCGAGGCGATCCAGCCGCCGCCCAAACCAATGCCGAGCACGCCAGCCAACCAGCCACCGATAAAGGCGCCGACGATGCCGACGATGATGTCGACGACCAGGCCAAAGCCACCGCCCTTCACCAGTTTGCCGGCCAACCAGCCAGCCACTGCACCGATAATCAGCCAAGCCAACAAGCCATGAGTTGCCATTGCGATGCTCTCCGTCTGGTGGTTAGTAACGAGCGACGAGTGACTGATGCCCGCGATGCGCGACGTGCGGCAACAGCCACGTTTGGAATTCGTCGCAACCCGTCGGTGTGCAGTCTAGGTATCCGTCATCGCGTCACATATCGGACGATTCCTAGAGTGAGATCCATCGTATTGCGCAAGGGTCGACGCATCCCGCTTTCGACCCGGAACCGACATTACAGGATATTGCCCCCGCGGCCTCAGGCTGTTGCAGCCCGGTATGCTCGGGATTCAGCGTTGTCGGCGGCGAGCTGGCTGCCTGCACTGCGCAAGAAGGGGTTGCGTGCCTGGCCTGGGCATGTCGGCGATGGCTTGGCACGGTTTATTACGACGGGATGCCGCACTGGGCCGGTGCGCAGCCCTCTCACATCGTGCGAAACAGATGCAGATAGCTGCGGCTGACCGGCAGCGTCTCGTGCCGACCTTTCAGGTGGATGCTGGCGGTCTCGTTGTCGCCACGCGTGACATGGCTGATCGCCCGCAGATTGACCACGACGGAGCGATGGACCTGGGCGAAATGCGCCGAATCGAGCTGGGCGAGCAGATCTTTCAAGGCAGTGCCGATCAGTGCCTCGCCAGTCAGGCCGGCGTCGTCGCGCCAGGCGACCAGGGTGTATTTCGCGTCCGAACGCAGGTAGTCGATATCATCGACCGCAATCAGGCGCAGGTTTTGCCCGACTTGGGCGCGAATCCAGCGCAATGGCGCCGCAGCCGTCCCGCGCTGCAGATGCGTGGCGAGCTGTTGCAGCAGCGCTTCGGTGTTCGCTGCCGGTTGCGCCGCTTGCAGGCGATCTTTGAGACGCGCGACCGTCTCGGCCAGGCGCGCCGGTTCCACCGGCTTCACCAGGTAATCGAGCACGCCTTCGGCAAACGCCTGCACCGCGTAATGATCGTAGGCGGTGACAAACACCAGATGAGCGCGGCGGCCGATATGGTGTGCCGCGTCGATGCCCGACAGGCCCGGCATGTGCACGTCGAGAAAGCAGATATCCGGGTGATGCGCCTCGAAATGGTGGATCGCCTCGCGGCCATGGCGCGCCTGCGCGACGACTTCCAGCTCGGGCCAGGCGTGCTGCAATTGATGGGCGAGGGCCGTGCGCAGCAGCGGTTCGTCATCGGCGATCAAGGCGGTCGGGTGCGTTGGCATCAGCTGATCGCCACCCGCGCCGGCAGATCCAGTTCGGCGCAGGCACCGTGTGGCTGCTGTGCGCGCACATGCAGTTGCGCCTCGGTACCAAAGCTCAGTCGAAGACGTTCGCGCAACGTCGCGAGGCCGGTGCCCAGTCCACTGCCCGACGATTGCAGGCCGACACCGGTGTCGCTGACACGCACGAAGCAACGATCGCCACGCCGCTGCACTTGGACGTCAATACGGCCACCTTCTTCACTGGGGTCGATGCCGTGGGCGACGGCGTTTTCCACCAGGGTCAGCAGCGTCATCGGCGGGCAGCGCAGTGTCAGCGCCGCCTCGTCGACATGCAGCGCGAATGTCAGGCGATCCGGCATGCGCATGTGCATCAGATCGAGATAAGCCTGCACCAGCTGCAGCTCCTGGCCGAAGGTCGTCGCGGGCTGGTGCAGGCGTGGCACGGCCGCACGTAGATAAGCGATCAGGCTGTCCAGCACCGTGCAGGCCTGCGGCGATCCGGTGTTGACCAGCATTTGCACGTTAGCCAGGGTATTGAACAGAAAATGCGGGGCGACTTGCGCCTGCAGCAGATGCAGGCGCGCATCCAGCGCCTGGCGTTCGAGTTCGCTGCGTTCGAGATCGAAAGCGAGGGCCTGGTGCCGCGCCAGCGCATCCTTCTGCCGCAACAAAGCGGCCAGTGCGATCCAGGGCGTCAACAGCAGGCTGAGAATGCTCAGCATCACACAACCGTCGAGTCGCGCGATGTCTCGCCAGAACGGTGTCGTGCCGGTGTCGGCAATAAGCAGATAGATGACAAACATGCCCAAGGGCGTGGCCGCTGCCACCGCGGCTACCTGCAAGACCCAGCGGGCGAGCCAGGCGGGCAAGCGCTTCGGCCATTGCTCGAACAGCCCGAACGCCAACATCGAGATCAGGCCGAGCAGCATGGTCAGGCCCAGCAGTGGCAACGGCCCCGATGGCCAGCTGAAGGCGAAGGGCAGGCCCAGAGCGATCGACGCGCATAGCGTGAACGACAGCCGGCGCCAGCCCAGCAGCAACGCCAGGCCGTGCGGCTTTGCGGAGACGGTGGAAACATGCATGGCGCGAGAATAATCCAGAACCGGTTGCCACAGGCGCTAGGCGTGCAGGTAGGGCAGCCACATGATGAGGGCGGCGGCACCGATGCCGACCGTCATCGGCAACGTCAGGACGCCAATCCCCGCGGCCATGGCCAACTGGCCGCGAGGGTCGCCACGCTCCTGCGCGCGGAAGTAAAGCTCCAGCACAGCGAGCGGCAGGGCGAATTGCGCAAACGCCATGAAAGTCAAAAACGGTCCGCTGAAGGTCTTGGGATCGAAACCGGCCGGCCCCTGGTTCGCCACGATCCAGAACATCAGGCCGACGCGAAAGAACCACACCCCGTTCACCGCCAGGAAAAGACGCAGCGCCCAACGACGATGCCGGTCGAGGCGGCGCGCGCGGGCATGGCGCCAGGCGATGCCGGCGAAGGCGAGAATCAACAAGGCATTCAGGCTGATGGCCAGGTGTTGCGAGAGATCGCCGACCACGCCGCCGCGTATCCACAGCATGACCAGGCCGCCGCCGCTCATGATGGCGGCGAGAAGTAGATAGGCACGCCCGCACCAGCGATGAAAACCCGGCGCCCGGCGTCGAATACCTGGTATCAGCTGCAGCGCACCGCCGATCGTGACCAGCACGGCGAACAGCAGATGCATGCCGAGCACGAGGTTGAAAAAAGTATCGCCCGCGACATAGCCATGGGGTAGCACTTGATCCCAACGCTCGGGATGGCCGTGCCACGCCGCGCGCCCGTAGAAGCCGGTGACATAGATGGCGAACAGCAATTGGCCGATGACTGCGATAACCAGCCAGAGCATGGCTGTCACGCGAAGTGCTGGGGCTGCAAGTCGTCTCCAGTCATGCCAGCTGTTGCCTGTGGCGAGGCGTGCCGTATGGAAAGCGGTATCGCCACGATTCGTCGTCATGGCGGTGGCAGGCGGGAGCGGATTCATGATCATGCTTTTCGAGGGCGGACCCGCACAGTCTCGCGAAAGAATCGTCTTCGGCGAGGAGGCATAACGACGAATGCCGTAGTGAAGGGAGGCAACGGCGTCAGGCGCCGACGAATGACGATCTGCTGCGTTTTTTGATGCGACGGACTTCACTTGCAGTCATCCGGGGTGCCGGGCAAGCTAGTTCGTTTTAGTCAACGGGAAACGCCATGTCCAGCGAAGAAACCATTATTCAAATCATGCCCGCCACGGGTTGGGTCGCCGTCTATGACATGGAGGGCGAAGAAAGTGCCGAAGCCATCGTTTGCTTTGCGCTGGTAGAGACGGTGGAGGACGGCGTCAAGCAGCGCAGCGTCCGCCCGATGTGCGCCGATGAACGAGTCATCGACTTTGCCGATGAGGCCGTCAACTTCCTGCGCGTCGAAGAGCTGGCCGAGTTTGAAGAAGAAGACGAAGAGGAAGACGAGGAGGAAGACGAGGAGGAAGAAGAAGTCGAGGAGTGAGCTGAGCGCTGCCTCTCCGAGGCCTCGCTGCACGTCGCCACGTTTCATGGTGGTGACGTGGATGGATCTTCGGCAGCCGGTCAGCGCCGCCGAAGATCCGCGCAGTGATCATTGCCGTCAGTCGGGCCGTCAGTTGGAAATTCTGAGCGGTACGGGCTTGCTACCCAGCGTGGTGTATCCGTCGTCAAAGAAATACCAGACGTCATAGCGGCCGGGCTGCAAGGGCGCTTTCCCCGATGTGGAGAGCATCACCGAACCGACGCCGCGCGGTGCGTAGACCCACTGCAAAAGATTGGCCCTGGTCGGCGCGGCTCCGGCAGGAAACACGCCAACCCAGTTCTTCGGTCGGTGATGCCAGGGTGGGGTGGCGTAATCGAAGCGCACCGTGTCATAGCTGTGACCATGGACCGAGCACTGCGCCGCGAACTTCTCGCTGTTGCCGATCGCCGGATCGGTGCTCAGGCTGCGCAGGCGATGTTGGACACAGCCCGCCACGCGCCGGAAATACACCGCATCGCCGGCTATGCGGATGCTGGCGTCATACCAGCCGGCACTGCCATGCCATTCGATGGTCCGCTCGCAGCCGGCTTCTACCCGAAGCTGGATGGGATCGTTTTCGTAATAGGCGTTGTCGGCGATCTGAAACACGCAATCGCTCAGGCTGGCGCGGTTGTCCAGTTTGATAAGCAGGTTGCCGTGCAAGGCATGGTGCGAGGTGGTGACCTCGGCGGCTTGTCCGGACTGCACCATCGCGTTCACATTGCCGCGGAACTCACGCAGGAAACCGTTTGGGCCATACACGGCCCAGTCGTATAGGCCATCGTCGCCGAGCGAGACCGGCGGGGTGGCCTGCAGCGACTTGCCCGCCTCGATGGTGTAGTGGAACGGCTCCTGGGCATCCGACATCGGTTTCCAGTAGGCGGTCAAGGCCACACCGTTGTCTCCGCGATTGACGAAGCTGAGCGAGAGGCTGTCGGGATCGACCTGCACCTCGGCCGAAAACGCATGACCCAGCCGGCATGCCTGTCGCGTTTGCGGCGCTTGCAACGGAAACACTTGGGGCTGAGGCACGACCGCTTGCGCGGTTCCGTTCTTGAACGTGGTGGCGGTGTTAATCGGTTTGGGCGGCATCCGCCTGAAATCGAATGCTTCGGTCAGGTCGCTGCAGACCGACCTGCGCCAGTCGGAGATACCCGGGCACAAGGTGCTTCCATGAGCGGCACTTTCGATGCCAAGCCTTTTTGCGGCGGTCCACTGTTCCAGGAACTGCAGCACCGAGGTGTGATCGCTGAGCTGTGAGTGCACCTTGCCGCCGGCCGTCCAGGGCGAGACGATCAGCATCGGTACGCGCGGCCCGAGCCCGACCGGCACCGAGCCATTGTTTTCCGCAGCGCCGGCGTCGTCGAGGGTCATCTCGCCGTAGTGCGCGCTGATCGGCGGGATCGGCGGCGGCACGTGGTCAAAGTAACCATCGTTCTCGTCGTACATCAGCATGAACACGGTTTTCTGGAAAACTTCCGGATGATCGTTGACCAGCACATTGAGCAGCCGTGCGGTGAACGATTCGCCGTCGCCCGGCGACGAGCTCGGGTGTTCGCAAAATTTGGCCGGGGCGACAATCCACGACACCCGCGGAAGCCCGGGCTTTACCGTGCCGGGCGCGGCGTTGTCCGGCTCCATGCCGGCGGCGACGTCCTTGGCGAATTCGGCAATCAGCGCGTCGCCGGTCTTGCCCGAGGCAGCGGCAAAGACACGGCCTCGTTGATACAGCGACTGGAAATACGGATCGCTGGATTGGTTGATCGGGGTGCCGTTATTGTCGATGCGGAAATTCTTGAAGTACTGAAGATAGTTGTCGCCGTAATTGTCGTACTCCTGATAGACCTTCCAGGTAATGCGGTTATCCGTCAGGGTTTCCGGATAGGTCTTCCAGTCGGCAATGCCTGCCGCCACCGCGGCACTTCTGGCCTGCGGCGTTTGCCCATGCATGGCGGTGGTGATGTCGGTGTTGATGTCGCACTGAATATCCGAGACGTAGCCGCAGCTGCCGTAGTTGTCTGGAAAATTCATCGGCGGCGGTACGGTGCCCGACCACAGGCAGAAGCGGTTTGGGTCGGTGGCTGCAAAAATGGAGCAATGGTAGGCATCGCAAACGGTGAAGGCATTCGCCAGCTGGTAGTAGAACGGCAGATCTTCGGCGTTAAGGCAGCCCATCGATTGCCGGCTTTTCAATGGCACCCAGGTATCCCAGTTGCGCCAGGTGTCCTGCGATGCCTTCCAGCTGTGGTTCAAGTCGTTCATGTACTGGTATTGCACATTGCCCGGCTGATTGAGCCGGAACGGCAACACGTAGTGGCTCGATTGAGCGTTTCGGTCGGGGTTGTACCAGCCCGCCGGCTGGGTCCAGTTGGCCTGGGGCACGCCAGCGCTGAATCCGCGTGAACCTGGGTTCAAGCCCTCCGGCTGATACCAGGCATAGTTTCCGCTGGGCATCGGCGTGGGGCGGGGGTCGCCATAACCGCGCACGCCGGGGAGCATGCCGAAATAGTGATCGAACGATCGATTTTCCTGCATGAACACGATGACGTGTTCGATATCCGCGATGCTGGGGTTGCCGGTGGGATTGTGCGGCTCGATGGCAAGCGCTTTTTCGATCAGGCCGGGCCAGGCAGAGAGGGCGGCCAGTCCACCGGCGGAACCGGCGGTCATCTTCAAGAAGCGTCGGCGCTTGATGTCGTCAATCTCACTCATAATCGTTTTCCACGTCATTGGCTGACAGATGCTGTCAATGACTCAGTTCACTACGGCTTTGTTGCAAACGAAGGTCAGCCATCGGTGGGCATGCAGCGAATCGCGCGGAAGATCTCATTTTTCTGCATGAGATGCGGCTGACCGCCGCTCGTGCTGGCCGGCACGGCCGAGCTGCGTGCGCGCACACTGAGCGAGGGCGCACGACTCCATCCGAAGGCCCGCCTGGGTTCTAGGCAAGCCCGGCCGCTAGTGCGAGGCGAGCCAACCCGGCGCCGACGATGACAGCGCCAATGAGGCGCGCGACGCGATCACCTGCCGGCGCCAGACGCTCGGCGGTGATAGCTGCGGCCACGATGGCCATGGCGCGCAAATCCATGGCGCCGATGACCAGCAGTACCACGGTCAGCCCGCCACAGCAGTAGCTGCAACGAAGGCCGTGGCGCAGGCCGTCGCGCCACGCCGCGATGGTGTCGGCCGGCCACTGGTAATCATCGTGGCTGGGTGCCTCACGGCAGCAGGCCAGCTGATGAGCCTTCCACGCGGTGAACTGAAGCACGCCGGCGATCAGCATGACGATAGCGGCGGCGCTCGGCACCGCACGGGCCAGCGCCGGCTGTTGCATCGCCATGGCCGACAGTGCGCTGCCCAGCGCAAAGACGGCCACGCCCCATACGGCCCAGACAAAGAAGTAACCCGCGCCGAGCAGCGCGGTCAGTCGAGCGAGGCGTGCCGTGCCTGCAGCAGCCATGGCCAGGCGGTAGCGCCACCACCGGGGCAGCACCGACGGCAGCATCATCGCCACCATCATGACTACCCACATGCCTAGAAACGCCGCGGCGCTGCCGAGCCAGGTTTGTCCGGGCATGGGCATCCATGCCATCGACAGGGTCCAGCCGCCGGGCATCGACATCTCGCCCATGGCCGACATGGACGCGCAGCCGACGATGGTCATCGTTACGCTGCTCGCAAAGAGCAGTGCCGATGCCGCGAGAAAACCGTGTTGGGATATTCGCTTGCAAGCCATGCGCGGTGAGATCTCCTGGCACCGGGTGGGGTGACGGCGGCAACGAGGTCGCTCAGCGGTTGGCGTACTCGTCATGGCGACGCCACCAGATGCCGCTTTCGTTGCGTCCCCTGGGCGCGCGGTCCAGCCACTGGTACATGCCCCAAAGGCCGTCCAGCCCACGCGCATAGGTGGAGTACGAGTGATAGACGACACCGTCTTCGAGCACGAACGCGCTCATGCCGGGCCTGTCGCGATGGAAGGTAGGCACGTCGGTGCCGCACATCGCCGCGTGCTGGGCCGCACCGCTGCCTTCCTGGCCGGCGTGGTCTGCAAGCGCCGGCTCGCGCCGGTAGTTGTATTCCACCTCTCCCTGGCGCTGCTGTTCCTCGCTGAACCAGACGTTGGCGTCGGCGTTGAAGTCGCTGCCGAACGACGACGCCCAGGGAAACGTCCAGCCCATCCGTTGTTTGTACGCCTGCAGTTTGGCCAGCGGCGCACGCGATACCGCCATAAGCGTGACGTCGTGATGGGCCAGATGGACGGCCAAGCCGTTGAAGCCGTCGGCAATCGACGAGCACGAGGGGCAGCCCGCCTGATAGTCGGGGCCGAACATGAAGTGGTAGACCAGCAATTGCGAGCGCCCCTCGAAAAGGTCGGCCAGCGCAGCGCTGCCTTGCTCGGTCTCGAATCGATACGCTTTATCGATCCGCACCCATGGCAGCGCCTGCCGCCGTTGCGCCAGTTCGTCGCTGTGTCGGGTCAGTTCTTTTTCGGCTTGAAGCAGCTCGATGCGTGCTGCCAGCCATGCTTCGCGGGTGGCGGTGGGATGTGTCGTCATGGTGGTGCTCCGGTGGGATGCCTTGCGGTTCGGGCCGTTGCTGGCACGAGGTGCGGGCGGGTGGTCGTGGGATAGACTGCGACCGGGCGACCAAACGGTGGGAGTGACAAGTGTGGCGGGAATCCCATGGACTCGCTGATCACGGCAGCGGCGCGTGCGCTGGCGGCAGGCGATCCGCTCGGTGCGCTGAATCGCATCGCTTTGCGTAACGATGCGGCGGCGCTGGCACTTCGCGGTATCGCGATGGCCCAGCTAGGTGATTTTGTTCGAGCGAAAGCGCTTTTGCGAAGTGCGGCGCGCGCGTTCAGCCCTAAAGAATCGCGGGCCCGTGCGCGTTGCGTGGTTGCCGAGGCTGAGATCGCTCTGGTCTCGCGCGACCTGCGCTGGCCGACGAAGGCGCTGGAGGCGGCGCGAATCACCCTGGACCAGCACGGCGACCGGGTGAACGCTGCGCATGCGCGATATCTACAGGTTCGGCGGCTGCTGTTGATCGGCCGCCTGGACGAGGCCGAGCAGGCGCTTGCGCAACTCGACCCGAGCCCTTTTCCAGCCGCATCCAGGGCCGCTCACGAGCTGGTCGTTGCGGGCATCGCTATGCGTCGCGTGCAGACAACGATCGCGCGGGCGGCGCTGGTTCGTGCCGCCCGCGCCGCGCAACAGGCGGCTATCCCGGCACTCACCGCCGAGGTCGAACAGGCTGCCGCGGTGTTGAATACCCCCGCGGCACGCCGGATAGCCGGTGGCGAGGAGCGGCCGCTGCTGCTGGAGGAGGTTGAAGCGCTGCTGGCGTCGCCAGCGCTGGTGGTGGACGCATGTCGTCATGTGGTGCGCGCCAGCGGCACCGTGATCTCGCTGGCCAAGCGACCGGTGCTGTTTGTACTGGCCCGTGCGCTGGGCGAAGCGTGGCCCGACGATGTGCCGCGCGGCGCCTTGGTCGCACGCGCCTTTCGCGCCAAGTTCGCCGATGAATCGCATCGTGCAAGGCTGCGTGTTGAAATGGGGCGGTTGCGCAGCATGCTGCGGCCGCTGGCCGAGGTGAGCGCGACGAAGCAGGGGTTTGCCTTGGTGCCGCACGGCACGCGCGAGGTGGTCGTGCTGGCGCGGCCGGTCGACGAAAAGCATACGGCTGTGCTCGCCTTGCTGGCCGACGGCGAGTCGTGGTCGAGCTCGGCGTTGGCGCTGGCACTCGGGGCAAGCCAGCGTACGGTACAACGGGCGCTCGACGCGCTTGCGGCGGCCGGCAAGGTGCAGTCATTTGGCGGTGGCCGGGCGCGCTGCTGGATGACCCCGCCGATGCCGGGATTCACGACGACCTTGTTACTCCCCACACCGTTGCCGAATGATTAGGATGCAGCCATGAAGCGATCAACAGCGCATATCGTCCGTGAATATGGCCCCTTTCCGGGTGTCGACAGTGTGGGTGGCGTGACCTATGACGGCGAACGGGTCTGGTTTGCCGGCGGCAACAAGCTCAATGCACTCGATCCGGCCAGCGGAGACACCCTGGGCTCGATCGATGTCGTCGCGCACGCAGGCACCGCCTTCGACGGCCAGCATCTGTTTCAGATCGCCGAGAATCGCATCCAGAAGATCGACCCGAACAGCGGCCGCGTACTCGCTACCATCCCGGCCCCCGGCGATGGCGGTGACTCGGGTCTGGCCTGGGCCGAAGGGGCGCTGTGGGTCGGGCAATATCGCGAGCGGAAGATTCATCAAATCGATCCGCAAACCGGGGCGGTTCTTCGCACCATCGATTCCAACCGCTTCGTCACTGGGGTCACCTGGGTCGATGGCGAACTGTGGCACGCCACGTGGGAAGGCGACGAAAGCGAGTTGAGGCATATTGACCCGCAAACCGGAGCGGTCATCGAGAAGCTGGCGATGCCCTCTGGCATGGGCGTGTCCGGTTTGGAGTCCGACGGCGGCGAGCAGTTTTTCTGCGGCGGCGGGCATAGCGGCAAGGTACGCGTCGTCCGTCGTCCCCGGTGAGGTGTTGGGTAATCCATCCGCGCATGGTTGAACATATCTTCCCGGATCCGCTTGCCAGAACTGCTTGGCAGTTGAATACGCTCCAGATAGGGTCGAAGTCCGCAGTCCTAGCCGCCCCGGCGGTGCCGAACGCGATCAGGACTTTGGCGTTGGTAACCACTGAAGGATTAAAGCCGTCGCTAGCCAAAGGCTCAGATAGATACATCGAGTAGCGCGCGACGAGCATTCTGGCAATTGGCCCATCTGGCGTTGCCTTCCCATCCAGCAGATCTAGCTCGATGACCGTGCCCGGGCGACCTTCAAGCCCCCGCTGATTCTACCCGATACCCCCAGTAGCCCGAGACGTCACTGTTCCGATTCACGAAAGTCTCGACGAGAGCATTGGCAATGCTTTTTAGTGCACGCGAACCAGGCATCGGGGTGATTGCCAATCCTCATCCATTCAAATTCGAAGCGGCCCGCTTTGCGTTGACCGACTGAAGTCGCAGTCGAAAGCGGACATTCGAGAGACCGCGCACGGAGCGCCGTTAAAGAGGCTCTTACACGAGACGTATCGATTAATGCCTGGAAGAGGGCCATGGTCTCAAGCAATTAGTCGGGCCTAGGTTGCCAACCATGACTTCTTGATGCCATAGGCTTGAGCGATGCCACGCCATGCGATGGCGTCGGCATGGATGCAGCCCCCGGCTTCGTCAAAGACATAGGCCTTCTGGCGAAACAGCTCCGCCATTGCCTCAACGTATGGCTCGTAGTGTGCGGCTACCTGCCTGGTTTTGTCGTCGTTTTCAAGGCAGACCGACACGAGCTCCCCCGACGAACAGTCGATACACAATTGAATGTCGCCATTCTCGTCGAGTATGGGAAATTGACTCGATTTCCAGCCCCAGCGGCCAATGCGGTCGGTCAGTGCCTGATAGCCGCGATAGATGGATACGGCTCGTTCAAGCGGCAGGAACGACATGAATGCGTCGAGATACTCAATGCCGTTGTGCCACTCGTACAGGCAAACAAGAATCTCCGGCGGCGTCAGCTTGAGATCGGCAAACACCTGTTCAATTGCCTGGCGCGACAGGCCCGGCAGAGCTTCTGGCTCCGAATTGACTGCTAAAACCTCATCGAACAAATGGCGCAGTGTTTCGAGAGTTTCCATAGGTTAGCCCTGGACCGAACGATTGATAGGTGGAGTTGCAGTCGCACCGATTTGCAGAATACTGGACGTCTGCGCAACGTCCGCTATGGGTCGGAAGCGGACTTTCCCAGCTTACAACGCGTAGTGACTCGGCATCGATCTTCCCTGAGTGGGTGCCAAGAGACCTATGTCTGATCCGGAGGGATCACTAGTATCGTCAAGATCGATCAGCGCTCGATGCTTGGCTCGTCAGTTCAGCCTGAAGGTCGGGTCACTGATTTTCCCGAGGCGTACCCTGCCTGCGCCGCCCATCATAAGGAAGTGCAAATGCCATTGTGGATTCGCAACCGCGCCGCGCTGCTCGTCATGTCGATTGCCTTAAGCTTCGTGACAATGGATAGCTATGCGGTCACCCCTATTGGTGAACCCGCTGATGGTTGTATCGCGGCCGGACTCGGCAAGGGAACGAATCCACCACCGACCGAAGCCGCTCCTGCCTTTCCGCCGCCACAGCTTCAGATACTCACACCCTACGCGCCGACCTACTTCCCCAGCGGAGGGCGGCAGTACCTGATCTATGAGCTGCACATTCAGAACCTCTCCGAAGCGTCGATGGATATCATGGGTATCGACGTCATCAATGCGGGTTCGGCGTCCAACGAACGAGTCATCAGCATCCAGCCGCTTGAGCTGCGCTCCGTGCTGCAGCCGGTGGGCGCAACGCCCCGGCCCAAGGATACGTCGTACGGATACCGTCTTGACGAAGGACGGGCCGTCGTTGCGTTCCTATGCATGGCATTCGATGGGAACACCCCACTGCCAACCCGAATCAGCCATCGTGTTTTCCTGTCAAATGCCATCGCCAACGGCCCGGACATTCACGTTGCGCCAGGCCCATTGCCGGTGCTGTCGGCACCGGTGGCTGGTATGGACTGGACCGCTGCAGATGGCCCCAGCAATGAATCCCATCACCGCCTTGGCCTATTTGTTGCCAACGGCGCCGCGCAGATTTCGAGGCGTTACGCGATTGACTGGAAGCAGCTCAAGAATGGCTCATCGTTTTCCGGCGATCCCCGTGACGTCCATGCCTACTATGCCTATGGCCGTGATGTACTGGCCGTTGCCGATGCTGTCGTCGTCGGTGTCAAGGATGGCCTGCCGGACAATATTCCGCGCACGCCCGCGGGATTCAATACGGCGGTGCCCATCACCATGGAAACGGTGGCAGGGAACTCCGTCATTCTTGAGCTTGGCCATGGACAGTTTGCCTACTACGCCCATCTCAAGGCGGGGAGCCTTCGCGTCAAGAAGGGTGATCATGTGAAGCGCGGGCAGTGGCTCGCAAACATCGGCAACTCCGGCGACGCTCGGGAACCGCATCTGCATTTCCAATTGGAAACCGGCGCCGACATCCTCGATTCGGAGGGCATGCCTTATGTCATCGACCACTACAAGGTAAAGACGGAGCGCGGCTGGGATGAGCGAAGCGGAGAGCTACCTGTTCGGGGGATGCTTGTGGACTTCGGACAGCCCCAAGCGAAGTAGCTATCGATAGCCGATCTGGGGACATTGCCTGCGGGTCCCTTGCTGCCGTGTCCGCTTTGGGTTGCGGATTCAACCGGTCGTTGCAACATCCCTAGACTGCGGCAGCAGGAGGTGTGTGGCAATGACCCAACGACCGCGGATCCATTACACGGAGACCCAGAAGGCGGTGATGTGGGGCTGCTGGCAGCTTGGCGAGTCGTTGCACGAGATCGCCAAGCTGTTTGATCGACACCACTCGTCGGCGCGCAGGATATCCATGCTAGCCACGGGTTTGGATTGATTTTGGCATGTCTGCTTCGGGTCGAAAGCGAGCATCAATTGACACAAGAATTATGAGTGCTTCCTTTTGAGCATTTCGTCGAAGTCGACATAGGGCATGTACAAGGGCCACAGCGGCTCACCCTCAAGCCCACGCGCCGCGAGAATTTCCCTGAGCACGTCCTTGTGTATCCCGCGTAGATCTTCTTTTGTCAGGGTATTGCTGGAGAGCTGCATGTAGCGCTTCTTGCCGTAACGAATGCCCAGCATAAGCTCCCCCTTTACTTCCCCACACGACAGCCAACTAATTTCACCAACCGGGACAGTTCTGGCGCCGAACAGCCAGGACCGCGTTATCGAGTGCTCATCCATTTCGACGCGCAAAGTCAGCTGAAACACTAGGAATGCCGCCAGCAACGTGCCCGTAGCAACAACGACAGCACTCACTGGATACATCCCCTGAATGGCGAGCTTTCTCGCCACCCAGATAAGCAGACATGTCGCGGGGAGTAGCAATAAGAGCGACAGAAATCGCGAAGAATGTGATGGATGGAAGGTCTTGATCACATAGCGCCTCAATTTCTCTCGGTTTCTTCGGGGCTTGGCAAAGTGTCCGCTTCGGGTCGAAAGCGGGCCTTCTAATCTACTCTCGATCCCAGCCCGCAAACGGACCATGGAACACAAGACCGTCTGTCATGATCCGCAATACTTCATCTTGGGAGGGAAAGTACTTTACGTACTCCGGATAGTTAGCAAGGACGTAGCCGTCCCACCATTGCATGGGATCTAGCTGGATCACCTTGCCGTCAAGAAGATCCACAAAAATCAGACCCATATGCCGAAGCAGCTTCGCGGCCTTATCCAACGCAGCTTCATGCGACGCCGCCCCAACATAGAAGACGACACAGGCACCAAGCCAGCCCTCTGGCATGTCTTGATTTGACCCGCGCTCGACCTTTAGCGGGCACGCCCAAAGCATATTGGTCATGAATTAGAAGCCCATTTCTGATTTATGGAATGTCTGCTTCGAATCGGAAGCGGGCACTACGGACGGTAAAGCACCGTGCCAAGACAAGATGACGAAGGCGGAGGTCGTTGAAGCAACTTGATCACCGTCGTTCCCCTTTAGCGCGAAGTTCAGCCTCCGGTTTGGCCGGACCAGCCTACGGGTCGATGCGGTGCGCTGCTTGAGCTGTCATTGCTTACCTTGGACCGCCCTTGGGAGTACACAATGGCTTTATTGCCTTCGCACTGTCCGACCACCTTGCCTTCACTCTTATCTGCCTGCTCGGCCGCCATCACGTCCAGGCTGTGATGGCTCACGCCGTTCGCCTTGATCTTTGCATCAATACCGGCCTTTACCGCATCGCAAGAGGCATGGGCGAATACCGGCAACGCCATCAATACCAAGGCGGCGACAGACATGCGAGCTTTCATAGTTACTCCTTGTTGGTCAAACACAGGAACACAAATGACGAGGCATGCTGGGCCGAGTTGATTACCTACGCCCCTTAGGTCCATGTCTGCTTCGGGTCGAAAGCGGAGACCTTTCCAGGCTCTACCGCCTAGGCTACTGAAGCATGATCGGCGAGTTCACGTAGAACCCGAAGAAGCGCCACTGGCCTTCAATTTGAACCAGCCGAATATTGAAGTCAGCATGCCCGTTTTCGAATTCCCCGGTTTCCGTGTAGGACGCGCTGACCACCTTGCCACTACCGGTATTGACCGACACCAGCGACTGACCCTTTGGCTCGCTCAAACTTTTCAGAGGGCCGAGCTTGGCGAGCTTTGCGAACAGTCGATCAACTTGATCCGGATCCTTGCCCAGAATCTCCCTCAGCTGCGGTGAGGCGCGCTTCAGAAGCTCGTCTTTCGACCAGGTCGCAACAACCGGTTTCACGTTGGCCTCGACATAGGTCTTGCTGGACGCGTCGAGGCGATTGCCTTGATAGGCGACGATACCCACCATCACGGCGATGATCAGGATCAGCAGCAGAAAGATCCCACCAAGGATCTGAAAGAACTTCTTCACATTTTTCCCCTTATCGGCACAGAAAAGTGCACCGAGTAATGTTAACTGCTGGAGGCCGGCCATGGCGGTTCCAGGTTGAAAACGAACACTTCAATGGATCAAAGATTTGATCGGTTCTCGCTCGAAGTACAAGGCAGTCGCGCTAACTTTGAACAAATACCATGCCGTCGCAGCGACCATGAGTGCTCCGGCCAGGCTGAGCAATGGATTTCCGAGAAACGGATAGGGCGCAACAAGGGCAACGGTTAGAAAGCCAAGGTAAAGCAGCCGCGCTCGCTTCGACTTCATAAGAAGCGCCGCACCGGACACTAGGCCCAGTAGCCCGAGAAGTGACGCAAATGGTCCAGCACCACTGCTCCACCATTCCGCTTGGGAAACGGGATGGCCTTCTATGGCGAAGGAGTCGTTCGGTACGACGGACACGATGACGAAGATCGTGCAAGCCAGGGCATGGGCAGTCATGAACCTAAGCAGTTTTGGCATCGCCCAAAATTTGCCCACACGTAGCATTCCCCAATGTATTTTTCTTGAGAGTCGCTGATATTTTGGTTTCACAGCGACGCAGATCAACGTGTCTGCCATGGGGTGCGGGAGCAGGCCCTGCAGGCACGCCTGATAAGTCAGGATAGGCGTCGCGCGACGATGGGGTATTCCGTCGAGCGCCACAGGGTGGGGGAGGGATATTACCGCTGCACCCGAGTGATCAACAGGCCGCGCTTCGCGCGAACGGAAACACCCGGGCAGCGTGGGACTGATACGACGCACGAAGAAAGCACGCCCCCGAAGGGGCGCGCAAGAGCGCCTCTAGAGGCTTACGGCGATAGCCAATGGATAAGCAGCCCGAACAAGTGTTTCAGATCATCGGTATTAATCATGGTGCACCTCCAACGATGGTCGAATGCCTGCAAGCTCATGTCACGCCACAAGCCTCAGGTCCGCGTCGGCACGGTCCGGCTCATCAACGAGTCAAAGGATGCCAACGCGGCCGGAATCTAGCGCAGGCACGGCGCAGGCAATGCGACTGAACTCGCACAATTTTGGAGCGATCCGCCTTTCGCAGACATCTTCGAGCCATCATTGAACTGCCCCGGGGATGACGGCTACCTGTCGCGAGAAGACATGCTGATCCACGTCGTCATCCATAGCCGTTACCATCGCGGCGAAGTCGGACGCATCATGGGCCAGTTTGCACGGCTATTCGCCTGGAACACGTACGCGGTATTTCTGCATCGGACGAAGCCTTGGCGTCGCCGTATCTCGTCTGCATCGATGTCGTGAATCCGATACCAGGGTGGCGGGGGTAACCGCCCCGCGTCAGCACGCCGATGATTGCTGCCAGCACGTGTCAGCAATGCTGGCCGTGAGGCGGTTTGCCGGGTGGGTTTTCGCCGGGTCTGTGGGCATCATGGGCGAACTCTCCCCCCGCTGTGGCTGTGCTCATGTCATCCCGTTCCGCCGTTGCTCCGGTCGCGCTGGCGATCGGCGTGCTGTTGATCAGCATGGTCTCCTACCAATGTGGTGCATCGCTGGCTAAACATTTGTTTCCGCAGGTGGGGGCGCAGGGCGCTACCGCTTATCGGCTGGGTCTTAGCGCACTGATGCTGCTGTTGTGGCGACGGCCGTGGCGCCGCTCAGGCGGCCAGCGCGATTGGCGTGTGCTGTGGGGTTATGGCCTGTCGATGGGGGCGATGAATCTGGTCTTTTATATGTCGCTGAGCACGATCCCCCTCGGCATCGCGGTCGCGTTGGAGTTCACCGGGCCGTTGGCGCTTGCGCTCTTGGGTTCGCGCCGGTTGCTCGACTTCGTCTGGATCGCGCTGGTGATCGCCGGGCTGGCCTTGTTGCTGCCGCTGGGTGCGCAGATGCAGTCGCTCGATCCGCTGGGGGTGATGTATGCGCTGGCCGCCGGTGTGGGCTGGGCGTTGTACATCGTGCTGGGAAAGAAAGCCGGGGCGGCTTATGGCGCGGACGCGGTGACCCTGGGTACTTCGATCGGCGCCTTGCTGGCGATTCCGTTCGGTGTCGCGCATGCCGGCAGCGCGTTGCTGTCGCCGGCGCTGCTGCCTTATGCACTAGGTATCGCCGTGCTCAGCTCAGCACTGCCGTATTCGCTGGAGATGGTCGCGCTGACGCGGCTGCCGGCGCGAACCTTCGGCACCTTGTTGAGCCTGGAGCCGGCGATCGCGGCGGTGGTCGGCGCGACCTTGTTGGGCGAGCAGCTAAGCCTGCTGCAATGGCTGGCCATCGTGGCCATCATCGTGGCGGCGGCTGGCACCGCGTTGAGCGTGCGTCAGCCTGTGCTGACCGAGCCTTTGGCGAATTAAGCGTCAGCCTCGGCGCGATGCATGCGGGCTTGATATAGCGCCTGGTCGGGGCCGCCCGCCTGTTGCCGATGGCTTGAGTCGCCGAGAAAATCGATGGCCGTACGACCGGGCCATTCCGCTGCGCTGGTGATCGACCTCGCAGGCAGCTTGCTGGAGCTGCTTGGGGTGTCGTGATGGCGGGTGTTGCAGGCGCCTTTCGCCAGGCGGCTGATCGTCTCGGCAGCGCTATTTTTTGCGCCGCATGAAACATCGCCCGCTCGGCGATGGCCTTCATGGTAGCCCCGCGCAAACGTATCGATTTTGCGCGGAAAGCGGACATTTCCCCTGGAGTCGTGGCAGCATCTGTGGGCGAACTACTGACGAGCTATCACACCACTCATGATTCGATTTTCTGCCCAGATTTTTCTGCTGGTCGCTGCCTTGTTCCTGGGCGTCGCCGCGCAAGCCGCGGTTCCGGTTTATAGCTACAAGATCGTGCAGGTCTACCCGCACGACACCGGCGCCTTCACCGAGGGTTTGTTTTACAAGGACGGCTACCTCTACGAGAGCACCGGCGAGCCGGGCAAGTCGAGCGTGCGCAAGGTCGAGCTGAAAACCGGCAAAGTCTTGCAGCGTCACGATGTGCCAGCGCAATATTTTGGCGAAGGCATTGTGGAATGGAAGAACAAGCTGGTGCAGCTGACCTGGCGAAGCGAGATCGGCTTTGTCTACGACTTTGCCAGTTTCAAGCAGCAACGCACGTTTACTTATCCGGGGGAGGGCTGGGCGCTTACCCGCGATGACCGGCATCTCTACATGAGCGATGGCTCATCGGTATTGCGCATTCTCGATCCCGACACCCTGGCCTCGACCGGCAGCATCATGGTGACCGCCGACGACGTACCGGTGGTGAATCTCAATGAGCTGGAATGGGTCAAGGGCGAAATCTACGCCAATGTCTGGATGACCAACCGCATCGTGCGTATCGACCCAGCCAGCGGGCATGTCACCGGCTGGATCGATCTCAGCGGTTTGATGGACAACCGCCAGCTGCCCAACTCGTTCAACGACGTGCTTAATGGCATTGCCTACGATGCCGAGCATGACCGTCTGTTCGTAACCGGCAAGCACTGGTCGAAGTTGTTCGAGATCAAGTTAGTGCCGCGGGTTACCGCGGGTTCGTAGGCGCGGGTGTGAGCGCGTGCATGGGCGAGGCCTTTGCAGAGAACGGCTCGCTGGCTGCTTTCTTGTGGATCGGCCTGGCCTTGCGCGGGTTGCGTCGATCTGCCGCGGCGAGCCTTTATCGTGGCCATTCGTGCTAGTTTCACGCGCTGATTGCGCATCTGCGCGGTGGGGATTTTAGGTGTTTCGACGCAAGGCTGCTCGTCAAATAGTCTCGTGGCTAGCGATGCTGGCCATGCTGCTTATTGTCGTGATGCCCGCCGTTTCGCGGGTCATGCCGATGCCCGGCTCGATGCCCGGCATGGACGATGCCTGTCCGCACCACATGGCTGGAATGAAGCATCCGGTGGCGCCCGATGGCCCCGCCCATGCCACGGATCGGTGCGGTTATTGCGTTCTGCTTGACCACAGTTCGATGCTTGCCACTGGCAAAGTCCTGCATCTCGTCCCAGTGGCTCCCGCCCCGGCGATGCCCCTGCTTGCCGGGGCGGATGCCGCTTATGTGTCGCCTATTCTCAGCGCAAACCCGCGCGGGCCGCCGCTGATCGGCTAAGCGGACCAGCAAACCGACCGCAGCCTAGCCGCTGAGGGCGTTTGCCTTTGCTTCCCAACGAGGATCCCTGGATGCATGCCATGCCGCGGTATCGCCCGCGGTAAATGGCTGCAGGTCACGGGGATGAGCCGATGACCCTGCCGGTGCAAGCCACTTCGGTGGCTGCCGTCTAACGATGAGATTTCTTCATGCACGCCATGAATTCCCTGCGCACGCCTTTCTTGCAGACCCCGGGTCGAAACCCAGGTATTCGACGCCAGACAACAGCGACACCCAGGCGCCAGCTGCACTTGCTGGGCAAGCCGCTGGCCGCGATCGCCGGCTTGTTCGCGCTTGGCTTGCTGCCGCAGGCTGCGCACGCCTGCGCTACATGCGGTTGCACACTGAGCACTGATGCCGCCACCGGCTACTCCACCGCCGCGGGTTGGCGCATCAATCTGGATTACACCTTTATCGATCAAGATCAGTTGCGCCACGGCAGCGGCAAGGCCTCGCCCGCGCAGGTGGTCAACCAGCCATCGGCCCCTGCGCTGGGTGGTGGCGAGATCGAGAAGGACACCATTAATCGCTATATCAACGCCTCGGCCACGTATCGCTTTAACGCCGATTGGGGCGTAACGGCGGTGCTGCCTTATGTACTGCGCAGCCACGCTACTTACGGCACGCAGCTGCAACCCTATACGTCGGCCGCCACCGCGCCGGACCAGGTCAGTAGCGTGCATGTGGCGGGTATCGGCGATGCCAAGATACTGGGCAGTTATCAAGGTTTTTTGCCTACCCACAACTTGGGCGTCCAGTTCGGCATCAAGCTGCCGACCGGGCATTACGGCGGCCAAGACAGCGATGGAAACTTCGTCGGTCACCCCACCACGTTCAGTCGCGGCCCGAGCCTGGGGCAGTCGCTCGACACCAGCTTGCAAGCCGGCACGGGCAGCACCGATTTGATCGTGGGCGCGTATTACTACCAGCCGGTGAGTGAGAATTTCGATGCCTTTGTGAATGGACAATTTCAAGCCGCGGTCAAGGAAAAGCTGGATGCTCCCGGCGCCAACTACCGGCCCGGCAATCTCACGTCGGTCAGTGTCGGATTGCGCTACGAAGCCCATGCCGATTGGGTGCCGCAAGTACAGATCAACTGGTTTCACAAGAGCGCGGACCAGGGCGCCCTGGCCGATACGCCCGATACCGAGGGCACGGTGGCGTACCTGAGCCCGGGCATCAGTGGCAGTCTGAGCAAGAACCTGCAGCTGTACGCTTTTGTACAGGTGCCGATCTACAGCCATCTGCAGGGCTACCAGCTATTTCCCGGCTGGACCGGCACCGTCGGCATCAGCATGAAGCTGTGAGCCTCTAGCCAACCACACTTTATTCCGTGCTGCCATGAGACTTTTTGTGATCACGTGCTTGAGCTGCCGTATGGGCAATTATCTGCGTTACCTAGGCGTTGTCCTGATACTGATGACGCTGATGCATCCCGTGCGGGCCAACGATTTGGTGGTCGGTCAGATGGCCCCGCCGATCAGCTTGCATACCCTCGACAATAAGCTGATCGATCTGCGCGATCTGCGCGGCAAAGTGGTGATCGTGACCTTCTGGGCTACCTGGTGTGAGCCCTGCCAGGAGGAGCTTCCGCTGCTTTCGCGGTATGCGCGGGCACATGCTGAGCAAGGCCTGGTGGTGCTGGGCTTTAGCCTCGATACACCAGACCAGCTTGAGCAAGTGCGGGCGGTGGCCAAAACCTTGAGTTTTCCGGTGGGCTTGCTGGGCGATCCGCATGTGCCCGGCTA
>NZ_JAPDPE010000042.1 GCF_026283955.1 Dyella silvatica
CAGGGCAAACCATGCGCAAACCCAACGGCGCAGACGAGCGTATCGAAGCGCATCGCTGCTGCGATGACGAGTGAATAAAGAAGTCATAAGTTACGAGTCCCGCTGCCTTGGGTTGCAGGCGAGTGGCCTGCGGTAGCAAATCCCATGCATCGCGCGGGCTTTAGAAAGCAGCGTTCAACCTTGCCGGTCCGGCAGGAAAATCAGGCGCAAACGCGCCCGTCCCAACGGCGGGAAGCACACAACGTGTAGAGACGAGCAGCCAGCACCGCAAGCGGATGCCATTGCATCTACCGTCGTAAGTCGTCGCTTCTAATCTAAACCCCTAGCGAATGCGCCACCCCTGAAGCAGCTCATACCATCCGGGTACGGAGCCTCTCAACGTTCGCCAGAGGTGAGCATCGCCATCGGCACCCGCAAGTCGCTGGGCGCATACGCTCACCTTCGGTCATACCGCTGACGAAGATGAAACGTCGATGGAGAGATACTCGCTCCCCGCCGTGTTCACACTAAACACGGCGGAGAGCAAGCGAACTCCCCCTGAACGGCGGCGATCCTATGTCGAGTGTGACGGCGCGCACAATCTCACCGGCTTTCGCAATATTTCATTGAATTGCAAAAGCGCGCCGCAAGGGCGCATCGTGTCGCGGCCGCGGGCTTTCCGGCGAGCGCTTAATCGACAGCCAGCATGTAGCCGATCCGCCGCACCGCCGTCAGCTGCAGCTCCTGGCCGGTCTTCGCTACCACCTTGCGGCGCAACCGGTGAATCAGCATGTCCAGGCGACTTGGATCGAACTCTTCGATGTGGACGGCTAATTCGTCGATCAACACATCGCGGGCCACCGGCGCGCCCGCTGAGCCGATCAGGCGCTTGACGATTAACCGCTCGGCCATCGATAGCGCCACCAATACGCCATTGGGCGCCAGCAAACGCCAGCCGCCGGCCTCCACCCGCCAGCCCAGCGCCGGGGCCGTCGCCACGCCGGGGCTGGCAGCGTCGATACGGCGCGACAGGCTGTGCAGCGATGCGGCCACGACTTCCAGGTCGATCGGCTTGGTTAAATAGACGTCCGCACCTTCCTGCAAGCCGCGCACATGATCGGCGGTCGAGTCGAGACCGGTAAGCATGATGATGCCGATGTCCGACACACTGCGCAGGTGACGCGCCACGGTGAAGCCGTCTTCGTCGGGCAGGCGGATATCCAGCACCACTAGCCGATAGCGGTCGCCGACGATGGCACGATAAAGATCGGCGGCGGTGCCCACGCCGACTACATCGAAACCGAAGGCCCGCAGCCCCGGCACCAATACCTGATCGCGAAGCTCCGCATCGTCTTCGGCAACAAGTACGCCGCGCCTGCCGTTGTCATCCATACCGTTCCCTGCCCCCTGAGGCCATATTGCATGTGTGCGCCATGGCACCCCTGCTCAATAAGGCGCGAACTCTAGCAAATACCTGTGCCCTACCGTGTCGTTAGATCCATTGCCGGGCATCGGCACATGCGCCATCCTTCGCGCCGGCTCAGACCTGATCCCTCGGATCAGGCTAATCGTCAAGGGGGCATAGCCGTGTCACAGACCAGGCCACATTCCGTGGCGGGTGCGGCGGAATCGTCGCAGCGCTCGCTCAACCCGTTCCGCTGGCTTGCGCGCTGGTTGCGCAATGTACCGGTGGACGATCCGCTGGAATGGCGCAATGCGCCGATGTTGCAGATCTTGTTGCTGATTCTCGGCACGGCCTTTCCGCTGTCGATGATTCCACATTGGGCCACGCGCCATGGCGAAGCCATCGATTGGGCGGCGGAAATACGCAGTTTGTTTACCGTGATCCTGTTCTGGTTCTGCTTCTGGCTAGTACGCCGCGGCCGCTTCAAGCCGTCGGCCATACTTTTTATCTCAGGCACCCTGGTACTTATATCGATTAGCTATAGGCATCACGGCCTGCAAGCCGAACTGGCGCTCCAGGCCACGCAGATCTACCCCATCGTGCTGGGTGGCTTGTTGCTCGGCCGGCGTGCGCTGTGGGCGATCACCGTGGGCATGCTGTGCATCCTCGGCATGGGCGCGCTGGTCGATAATTTCGAAGGCGACCACGACACCGCTATGGCGGTGATCAACTTCATCCGCTGCGGGCTTGGCTTTGTGATCGTCGCGGTGATCCTGGATCGCTCGGTGTCCGCGTTGCGCGAAACCCTGGCCCTGGCCAACCTGCGCGGTGAAGACTTGCTGCGCACACAAAAAACCTTGCAGCAGGAAATCCAGGAAAAAGAACGCTCGCAAGCACAGCTCATCCAGGCACAGAAAGTTGAAGCGGTCGGGCGCGTGTCCAGCGGCATCGCCCACGATTTCAACAATATTCTCGGTGTCATCATGGGTTATGCGAGCCGACCCGACGCCAGCGAAAGCCTGCCCGTGGCCAATGATTCACTGGATGGCATCAAGCTGGCAGCGCAGCGCGGTGCCATGGCGATCCGGCGCATTCTCAGTCTGGGGCGTAGCGAGAACAGCGTGCGCGAAGTCGTGGATGTCCGTACGGTGATCGGCGACATGCTGCCATTGATCCAGCAAATCTTCGGCAAGCGCGTGGTACTGCATACCGAGCTGACCGACGAGGCGTTGCCGGTAAAGCTGGATCGCAGCGAGTTCGAGCTGACCATGTTGAACATCGCCACCAACGCGCGCGACGCCATGCCCGACGGTGGCGTATTCACCATCGCGGCGAGCGCGGAAGACGGTCATGTACTGATGACCCTGGCCGACAACGGCCTGGGCATGAATAGCGAAACGCGCGAGCGGCTATTCGATTTGTTCTACACCACCAAGCCGGAAGGCCTTGGCTCCGGCATCGGCCTGGCCGTAGTCAAGCGTTTCGTTGACGACGCCGGCGGCCGCATCGATGTGCGTAGCGAGGCGGAGCGTGGCACCTCGTTCCGCATCCAGCTTCCGCTTTCCAGCGCACACGATGAGAGCGCGCCGGTCGTATCCATCCATGGCATGCATATCTTGCTGGTCGAGGACGACGAAGCGCTGCGCGACTTGCTTGCCGATGCGCTGCATGCCGCCGGTGCCAGCGTGCTTGCCGCAGGCAGCGGTAAGCAAGCGATCAAACTGGCCCGTCAGGCCGAGCGGCTGGACGTGCTGGTCAGCGACTTCCATCTGCCCGACGCCACTGGCAACGATGTGCTGCAACACGTCACCACCCTGCATCCCAATGTGCGCTGCCTGATCATCTCGGCCAATGAAAACCTGGCCGCGATACAGCCGATTGCCGGACAAACCACACAAGTACTGGCCAAGCCCTTTGCACCGTCGCGCCTGGTCGAAGTGGTAGGCGGCAAGGCGTGAATACCGATCCACGCCAGCCGTATTCCCGGCTGGCGATCTTATCTTGCGGAGATTTGTGCAGTGAAATGGATATTTGAACAGGACAACGTTGACTGGGCCGAGCTGACGAATCTTTATCGAATCGCCCCGCTCGGCGAAAAAAATCCCGATGCGCTGAAGATCACCTTCGGCAACAGCAGGTACAAATGTTTCGTGTACCAGCATGACAAACTGATCGGCGTAGGTCGGGCGATGGCCGATGGCTTCGATTGTTCCTACATCTGCGATATCGCCATCCATCCCGATGCCCAAGGCCTCGGGGTGGGCAAGGCGATCGTCACCCGGCTCAAAGAGTTATCTGCCGGACACCGAAAAATCATCCTCTTTGCCAACCCTGGCAAGGAGGGCTTTTATCTCAAGCTGGGTTTTAAGCGCATGCGTACGGCGATGGCGATCTTCGAGAATCAGGAGCACGCGCTGCAATCGGGTCTGCTTTACGACGAATGACCGCAAGCCGTGAACCGAATCCGCGGCTAGGGCACGCGGACTTCGCGCCGCGCCGGTGGCATGCCGTCGGCATAGAAATCCAAAGCACTGACCGCGCCGTGTGCATCGCGAATGATCTTGATGTAGTCGGTACCGTCGCCCGGGAAAAACAGCACATCGTCTTTTGCCGCCGCCAAGGCGCGCTTGGGACCGCCCTCGCGCTGCATCGTCAGCCTACCGTTCTCCACCGAGATCGTGCGCATCGCGGTGGGGCCGATGCGATAGCTGCCACTCAATGCCTGCAAGTCTTGCGCGCTGCCGGTCACCGGCTGTAATTCGGCATACGGCCGCCCCATGGCCAGCGCACCGAGCCGATGCGCCAACGAACGCGGGTTCGGCGATCCGGCATCCGTATTGGCAAGTACCACCACGGTGATGTGATGCCTGGGGAAATACGTCAGCTGCGATGCGAAACCTTCGATGCCACCGTTATGTTCCAGCACCGGCTCGCCGCGCACCGTGCCCAGCATCAAGCCATAGCCATAGGGAACGCGGTCGCCCTGGGCTGTCGCTTTGGCGCTGGACATGTCTCGGTAAAGCGCAGGCGGCAAGGCGCGGCCCGTGGCCAGCGCGCGCATCCAGTGAAACAAATCGTCCACGGTCGAAGTCAACGCGCCCGCCGCACTCGGCCCGCTGATGCTGACAAAAGGCGCCAGCACGACATGACCATGCTCATCCTGGCTATAGCCGCTAACGCGCCCCGATACCACGGCCTGGTCGGGGTGGTACGCGGTATGGGTCAGCCCTAGCGGCTGGGTCAGCTGTTCGCGGATGACTTCGTGCCACGGCTGCCCGGTGACTTTCTCAAGCACCGCGCCCAGCAACATATAACCAGAGTTGCTGTAGGCCCAGGCGGCGCCCGGCGGGAAATCCGGCGCGTGTGCCGCAATCAGTTTGACCAGCGACGCGGTGTCCTGCGGCTTGGCCGGGTCGGCTTCCCAGGCGTCACTCACACCGGAGGTGTGGCTGAGCAGCTCGGCCAGGGTGATATGACGGCCATCGGGGTAATCCGGCAGAAATTTCGACAGCGGATCGTTCAATGACAGCTTGCCCGCCGCACTCAGCTTTAATACGGCGGCGGCGGTAAAGGTCTTGCTAATTGAACCGATGCGAAAAACCTGTTGCGGCGACAGCGCAACATCCAGCTCGATGCTGGCGCGGCCACGTGCCTGGCGGTAAATCACCTGGTCGTCCCGCGCGATCAGCACACTGGCACCCGGTACCTCGGCAGCGATGCTTTGCGCCAGGATCGCGTCCGCCTTTTTCGCCAGCGCGGTATCGTCTTGCGGGTCAGCGGCGGCCTGCAGCGAGAGCAGGGCGAGTGCAAGGCCAGCCATCCACGTCCGAGTCATGCATCGATCCATCGCAGCGGCGCCTGGGCGCGGGTAGCCGGCATTATTGCAGCACCCCTGCTAAACGCACATAGCCGGCTACCCGCGCGAGCATGGGCCCTGCCGTACGACCGGCCGATGCTCTAGACATCCGTCGCCGAACTGGCGCTTTGCAGCCGATACGGTTTGGCGAACATCCAGCCCAGGCTCATCAAGCCATGCAAGGCCAACAAGATCAGCGGCAGGCAACCCCAGGGCTGGCGCAGCCCATACCAGCCGATCATCACCAGCGGCGACGCCATCGTCAGCGCCGACCAAGCCATCACGCCCCAGCGCCGTCCATCCGAAATGCCGCCCAGGGCAAGCGTCGATAAAAAGATCAGCGCGAACAGACTCAGTTGTGCCGACCCTTGCCATGTGCCCTGCCGATGCACGTAGTAGATCACCGCGCCGAACAGAAACAGACCACCCAGGGCAATCCACGGCTGCGGCATGGCTGGCCGGGTTATGCCGGCCAGTGCGGGCTGTCGCCATTTCAGCAAACGCAGCAGCGGCAGATTGTTCGCCCAGAACGGGTTATGCGTCGGCACGCTGTCTTCGACGCCATAGTGAATCGGCACGCCGGGGAGCTCGCGCTGAAACGTGCCGAACAGCTTGTCCCAGATCAGCAAGGTACCGCTGAAATTCTTGTCGATGTACTCCGGGTTGAGGCCATGATGCACGCGATGATGCAGTGGCGTCACCATGAACTTGTCCAGCCAGCCCGAGCTGCGCAGCGTGCCGCAATGGTTGTAGAACTGAATCGAGTAATGCAGCGAGGACACTACGATAAACACGTTTAGCGGTACCCCGATCACCGCCAGTACGGCAAAGAAGGGTATCGACGTCAGCGAGGAATACCAGGAGTTGCGAATGCCTAGCGACAGATTGAAATGTTCGCCCTCGTGATGCACCACGTGCACCGCCCACATCAGCGGAATCTTGTGATGCAGCCGATGCAACCAGTAAAAGCAGAAATCCCAGGCGAAGAACGCGAACACCCAGACCAGCGCGGGATGCCAATGCTCGGCCCAGTGCAAGCTGAAATGGCTAAGCACGAAGGCGAATACGGCCACCTCGACGCCACGGAAAAACCACAGCAGGATGTGCCCCGAATTCAAGTTGAAAATCACATCGCTCCATGGCGTGTGCTCGCCTCGAATGCGCTTGAGTAATAGCGCATCGGCGAACACCAGCAGCAACATCAGCAGCAGGGGAATGGCGAGTGCGTTCATGGCGGCGGACTCTGCGTGGAGATCGTATGAGCTGTAACAGCGTTGCAGGATGCCGCCGTCGAAGCCGACGTCGTGGGTCGGCTGCATAGGCGGTAACTGAGATAGCCGCAGATCAGGCCCAGCAGCATGCCTGCGGATAGATCGGCCGATAGATGGCGGCGCGTCTGCACGGTGGCATAGGCAATACCCAGCCCCCACAGCAACGCCAGCAAGGAACGCCACGGACGCTTGCGATCCAGCAATGCCCAGGCGCACAGCAAGGTCAACGCGCCATGCAGCGAGGGCAGACAATTCTGTGTGGTGTCACCAGCCGCCAACAGCCGCATCGCCATATCACTGGCAGAGTGGCCGACTATTGGCGGAAACATCAAGGTGGTCGGCCACAGCATGAAAACCACCATGCAAATCGCCGCGCACAGCTGCATCGCTCGGGTAAGCCATGGCAGCTGGCGCAGCTCGATGCTGGCGTAGGTCAGCGGGATCAGCACAAAGAACGAGAGATAAAGCCAAACACCATGCGGGTTGTAAGGCATCATCCGATCCAGCGCGGACTCCTGCAGCACCACGCCTTGGCGCTGCAAAATACTCGAGCTGCCATAGACCAGGCCCACCGCGCCCCAGCCCAGCGCTATCGCACGCATGCGTTGCAGATAGGTCTTCATATGGCGGCGTAGCTACGCAGGATGCGGCGGCGCTTTGCCGTAAAAGGGGTGGCTGTCATATCGGTGGACAAGATCCAATGCAGTTGCGCCACGTCCACACCCAGACGCTCGAATACGTTCATTAAATGAGCCCGGCACGCATGCAAGGTAGGCAGGTCGGTATTGGCATGCAGGGTCAGCGTGTCTGCCGCGGTTTGCAGCAGACGGTAATCGGCGGCGGCCGGTAGCATTTGCGCCAGCGCTCGTGCGCACACGTCCGCGAAGATCGTCAACGGGCCAGTCGCAAGTCTGCCGGGCAGCAACAGCATGTCGTCACAACGGCCTTCGATGCGCTCGATCGCCATGGCGTGACTACCGCACGGGCAAGCCTCGCTGCGTTTTACCAGGATATCGTCGAGGCGATAACGAACAATCGGCTGGGTCGAACGGGTGAAGTCGGTAATGATCGGCACAAAACGCAGGTCGTCGATCCACTCCGGCTCCACATAAAGCACATCTTCGTTGAGATGCATCACGCCATGCGCGCAGGTGGCGCCGAGAAAGCCCTCGGTCGCCTGATACACCTCATGCACTTGATCGAAGACGCGCAGCAGCAGGGCCCGATCGATCGGATCGAGCACTTCGGCCGCGGCAATCACCCGCCTGGGCCGCGCGGTCATGCGCCCATCCAGGGTCGCCAAGGCCAGCTCACGCAGCACCTGCGCAGGCGCCACCACGATAGTCGGCGCGCTGGCATTGAGTTGCCGCAGCAGCTGTTCGAACGGCGAGAACAAATCGAAAAACTGAAACGACAGCCAGGGATTGTCCACCGAGGTATAGAGATTGCTGTTCGCGCGCAGAAACAACGCCACGCGCTCGCGCTGCAACAAGCCGGCGGGCAGCAACTTGGCCAGCATCACGCCTGCCCAGGCCGCGCGCTCCTCCGGGCTGACGACGAATACGCCGCGCCCGCCCGAGGTACCCGAGGAAAGGCCGACGCTGAAACGGCCGATGGTCGGGCTGAAATCGCGCGAACTCTCCGCTTTCAAAGCACAGGCCAGCACCTCATCCAGATGTAGGCCGGCCGTGTTCATGCGATCGAACTGCGCCATCATCACCGCCTTATTCATCAGCGGCCAGGCCGACAACGGCTGGTGCTGCATGGCGCGAAAGTACGGGCTACGAGAAAGCACGCGATCGGCAAACCGGCGCAGCTTGCGTGCCTGGTACTGCTCCAGCGCGGCGCGACTGGCAAAGCGCCGTCGCCGGCTACCGACATAAGCCCACCATAGGCGCAGCAAACGCATCACAAGGCACCTTCGTGGGTCAGCATGATGCGCACCTGGCCGCCGCGATCGAGCTGCTGCAACTGGCGCAAGGTGTCGTAGTACGAACGGGTGTCTTCCATGATCAGTTGCGACAGCGTCGAAGGGCCGACCAGTTCACGATAACTGGTGGGTGACCATGCGGCATCCGAAGCCAGCAGTACCCAACCGTCTTCGGTATCGACAAAAGCCCCCAGGTGACCGGCGGCGTGGCCCGGCAATTCCACGATGAACACTTCGCCATCGGCGCCGGGTAGCGCATACGCCTGCGTGAATGGCGCCAGGGCTTGCGGCAGGGCGACGTGTTCAAAGCTTTCGACAAAACGCAGGCGGGATTCAAAGTCAGCCGGAATCAGCCCGGGGATGAAACCGCGCCGCAAGGCGGCAATGCCTTGCAGATGTCGCGTGCGCGACCAGCCGGAACCCGAACACAGCAAGGGCACCTCGGGAAAATCGCGCAAGCCGGCAATGTGATCGCCGTGAAAATGCGAAAGGATCAGAGCGTCGATATCGCCATGCTGCAAACCGCACTGGCGCAGCTGCGCGGCCAAGGCATCGGCGGCATCGAAATGCACTGGCGTGACCTTGGCATAGATGGCGAAAACGCCGCTACGCGTGTGGTCGATAAAATGCGAGGCGTAGCCGGTATCCCATAACCAACGGCCCGAGCCGGCTTCGATCAGATACGCCCGCGCGGGAAACGCACAGACGGCAAAGCCGGCGCCGCGCAATGCCATGCAGGCCCGGTGGGTACAAAACCCGGCCTCAAAGGTGGTGATGCGTGCCATGCGCGCGTATCCATTGAGCGGTCTGTTGAATGCCGGCGTGCATATCGACGGGCGGGTAGTAGCCGAGTTCGCGCTGTGCCTTGGCGTTGCTAAGCGTCATATCGAAATGCAGGGCGCCCATGCTGTAGCGGGTGAACATCGGCTCACGTCCACTGAGCCGACTCCATTGCTCCATCCCGCGCGAGGCGATATCCAATAACGGATACGGCATGGATTTCACCCGATAGTCGAGCTGCAGCGCATCGCCAAGCAAACGTCGCAATAGCGCTTTCAGCGTCGAAGGCTCTTGGTTGCTGATGTTATAGGCCGATCCCGACGCCAGCCCCGCTAGCTGTGAGGCAAGCTGCATCGCATGCACTACAGTGCCGACATAAGTGAGGTCGATCAGCGCCTCGCCGCCACGCGGCAATGGCAATACGCCTTTGCGCTCGCGCAGCAGCCGCAGTATGCGTGGCAGCACTACGCGGTCATGCGGCCCAAACAAGCCGCGTGGGCGAAGTAGCACAAAGCAGGTGCGCGGATGCGCGGCGACCATGCCTTGCAACCGATCTTCGGCCAGCGCCTTGGTATGCGCGTAGTAATTGGCGTAGCGGCGTGCCCGATGCGCCTCGGGAATATCGCGCCGATGCTGATAGTCGAAATAAATCGACGGGGTCGAAATATGGATAAAGCGACGCACATCGCGTGCGACCGCCGCCTCCGCCAGCAAACTCGTGGCCCTGACGTTGGCGTCGTAAAAATCGTCCGGCTGACCCCATGGCGAAGACAGCGCCGCGCAATGCCAGACGATATCCACATCGCGCAATAAATGATCCGCCTGCTCGGCGCTGATGCGAGCGAGATCGGCCGGTACAAACTCGATGCCACGCTGTTGCAGCTGTGTGCCCCGTGCCAGGTCGCGGCCGGTGGCCCGCACCGCGACACCTTGCGCATGCAGCCATTCCACCGCGTTACGGCCCAGGCCACTGGTCGCACCAGTCACCAGAATGGTCATAGCACCAGCACCATGCCGCCCACCGTCAGGCCGGCCGCGGTGCCGATCAACAAGGCGCGCGAGCCGGCCGCCAAGCGACCCGTCACCATCGCTTCATGCACTGCGGTAGGCATCGATGCCGCCACCTGATTGCCATGCGTGGCGTAGATATTCATCACTTGCGTTGAAGGCATGCCAAGACGCTTGGTGATGTGTTGCATGGCCAGGTGGCTGGCCTGGTGCGGTATGACGATATCCATATCGCGCGGGCCGAATGGCCGGCCGGCAAACAATAGCGCGATAAAACGATCCATCACCTGTGCCGCCAATCGAAACACCCCACGGCCGTCCATTCGGAACAGGAAGTCTTCCGCGTCGGCGCCGCGTCGTGGCGTGCGCCGCGTGCCGCCTGCGCGGATCTCGCATAAAGCCTTGCCTTGCGGATGGGTCTCCATACGAAATGCCTCGATGCCGGTGCGGCCATCGCCACGCTCCACGATGACCGCCGCCGCGCCGTCGCCAAAGATCAGCGAGGTTTCATGGTCATCCCAATTCAAGCCACGCGAAGCCAGGTCAGAGGCGACAATCGCAATACGCTTATAGGTGCCGGTATTGAGCAGGCTGGCCGCCAGTTGCAACGCGGCAAGAAAGCTCAGGCAGCTGGCATTGATGTCGAAGGCGGGGATGCCATGGGCCAGCCCCGCCGGCTGCATGATGCGGCAAGCGGTGCTCGGCAAGGCCTGCTCGGACACGCCCGTGGCCGATAACAATAAATCGATCGAGGCGGCGGGAATCGCCTGGCGTGTTAGCGCATCGCGCAGTGCGGCGGCGGCGAGTTCGGATTGATGATCGGTTTCTTCCGCAAAGTACCGATGCGTCATGCCGGACTTTTTTTTGACGTATCCCTCGGGCTTGCCCAGCAAGACATCCAGCTCGACGGATGTCACGCAACGCGAAGGCAACGCCTTGCCGGTGGCAATGATTTTCAGGGGTAACATGGGTGCGCCATCCGTGGAAACCGGCTGACTGCCGGAGATATCAATCGTCATGTGGGCGCAGTCTACTGGTCATAAGCCTCTCGCAGATAGCGAGGTGCTCATTTCGGTTTCAATCGGCATCGGCGCTTGGCCGCGCGTCATTCAGGTGGCTGGACGTTTGGCTGTCGACAATCACGTCGAAGGTTTGCCCGCCACTGAACACAGGCAGCGCAACGCCATCGGCGTATTTGATGCGAAAATCCCCGATTCCTGCGAACACGAGTGACGATCGTGCGTGCAACCCATCGTCATCGTGATCGACGATCGCCATGTCGCCGCAGCTCCGGCACAACATTTGGCTAACTTTCACCTTGCTCGTGACGGCCTCGCTGTGAAGCATTCGACATCGCCAAATCATGGCCGGCCACCAATCGCCGTTAAGCCGATACACTAAGCGCCCGCTCAAACCGATATCCTTCGATTCAGCATGAATGCCCCCAAAGACGCATTTCGACGTTTTCAGGAGGAGCTCGCCGCGCTTGAACGCACGGCGGAAAAGCGTCCACCCGAAAATACCGCCGAAGCCAAACTCGCTCGGGCCAAATCCGAATTTCTTGCGCTACGTGAGCGCTACGGTTTATCTGTCGCCGATGTCGTGGCGTTCTTTCCGGAAGAGGAAGGCATCGAGTACTTGATGCAAATCATCGCCAAGACCGAAACCAAGCCGCGACGCAGCAAGAAGACTTAAATACCCGCCAAGCCACCCAGGCGTCATGCCCACAGTGACAGCTGCTTCGATGAAGCGAAGCGCCGCAGCTTAGGTTGCGCGATGTTCAGCGTTTGGCCATCACTTCTTTCAGCTGTTGCAATAGCAGCGCAACCGGTGCCTCCAGCCGAGGTGGCAACGCGCGATGCACCAGCCAGCCAATCACATGAATCTTGAAGTCGCTGACGCTGAGCACCTTGAGCCGGTCGCGATACGCGCTGGCAGCAAGCAGGTCGGCTGTCACCAGGCCAATGCCGGCACCACGCGCGACCAAGGACAGTTGTAGATCCACGCCAAACGCTTCTACCCCGACATGACAGGGCAAGCCCTGCGCCTCCAGCTCACGCCGCAGCGTGGAGCGCATGCCGCAACCGCTCTGGCTAAGCACCCAGGGCAAGCCGGCCAAATCTTTCAAAGCCACGCGAGTCCGTAAACCGAGCGAGGGCGAAGCCACTACCTTGATCGATTGCCGACTGAACGGGTGCGCAAACATAGCGGATGGCGGCGCGGTGTTTTCGGAATACACCGCGGCAGTCACATCGAGCAGGCCTTGCTCCACCTGCTCCAGCAGACTGGACGACCAACCGGCATGGATGCGCAGGCTCAACCGTGGAAAGCGCTCGCGCAGGCAATCCACCGGGGCCGTCAGCGCCACTTCAGCCAGAAACGGTGGCATGCCCAGGCGAAGTTCACCCGCCGGATCGACATCAGAATGCGCCAGCGCCAGCAAATCGGCTTGTGCATGCAGCAACTGGCGGCCTTTTTGATAAACCTCGTATCCCGCCGCCGTAGGCCGCAATGGCTTGCACTGACGATCCAGCAACTCCAGCCCCAGCAGGGCCTCCAGGCTTTGCACCCGGCGCGTCACCCCCGGCTGGGTGAGATGCAGCGTGGCGGCGGCCTGCACGATGGAGCCGGTATCGACGACGGCGATAAACGCGCTGATATCACGGGTATTCATACGAATGGCCTGCTGGATGATCATGCGTGTTACGCATAATGATTATGAATAATATTCAATAGCGGCATAGTGCGCGAGTATTTAGCATCAGCGATCTCCCCGCTGGCAAGACCCCGATCATGCAGCCCCCGCCCCGTCATCCCCCTATCGTCGCGAAGGTGGAGCAAGCCGCTACCCAGCTGACAGCCCCGCTGACGGCGCTGTTCGCCTTCGCGGTGTGCGTCATCATTATCAATCTGACCGCGGCGCAGCCGTTGACCGGTCCGGTCAGCCGCTCGTTGCATTTGCCGGTATCGCTTAGCGGCCTGGTGGCGATGCTGCCGCAGCTCGGCTACGCCGTAGGCATGCTGTTTCTGGTGCCGCTGGCTGACTTGCTGGAAAACCGCCGACTCACCGTCACCACCTTGGCCTGCTGCGCGCTGATGCTTGCGCTGGCTGCCAGCGCCGCGACAGCGCCGTGGTTTTTACTGGCGGTGTGCCTGGCGGGTGCAACTTCCTGTGCGATCCAGATTCTGGTGCCGCTGGCGGCAGCCATGGCTCACCCGGATCGCCGCGGCAGCGCCGTCGGCAATGTGATGAGCGGGGTGATGCTTGGCATCCTGCTTTCACGCCCGTTCGCCAGCTTGATCGAGGGTGCGTTCGGCTGGCGCGCGTTCTACGGCGTACTCGCCGCACTCGACGCCTTGCTGGCGTTGGCGCTGTGGCGCTGGTTGCCCTTGCGTCACCCAGGCAGCGGCGAAACCTATCGCGGCCTGATCGCTTCACTGGGCACACTATGGCGTCGTGAAAAAGTATTGCGCCGCTACGCGTATTCGGCGGCGGTGGTCATGGCAGGCTTTAGCGCCTTTTGGACCGGCATTGGCCTGCGCCTGGTCCAGGCGCCGTTTTCATTGGATAGCCACGGCATGGCACTGTTCGCATTGGCAGGCGTGGCGGGCACCATTGTGGCGCCGTTGGCCGGCAAAATCGGCGATCGCGGGCATAGCGCCACCGCCATGCCGGTGGCTCATCTGCTGTTGCTGATCGGAGTCCTACTTGCAGGCAGCGCCGGTGCCGGCTGGTTCGGCATGCCTATCGCCGAGCATCCGCAGCTGGCCCTGGGCCTACTGGTTATCGCGGCGATCTTGCTGGACGCGGGTGCCGTCGGTGACCAGACCCTGGGCCGCCGCGCCATCAATATGCTCGACCCGAATGCGCGCAGCCGCCTGAATGGCCTCTTCGTCGGCGTGTTCTTTGTCGGCGGCGGCATCGGCGCCGTCGCCGCGGGCACCGCCTGGGCCATCGCCGGCTGGGGCGGCGTCTGTGCGCTTTGCCTGGCGCTGTGTGCACTGGCGTTTGTCGGCGACCTGCTTGCCCGCGCGCGCCACTAGCGAGCATCGTGGGTGGTCGAATCAGCCATCACGACTCGGGCATGATCTGAACTTTGCATGGTGTGGATCGCGCGAGGTCCTGACCTTATCAAGCCACTGCCCAAGCCTGGCCAGCGCTGACTAGGCTTGGGCGGGCAGGATGGTGATCGGCGCGAGCGACGCGTCGCAGCATGACGGGTCGCCCCTGCCGCTGCGGGCAGCCGCAGAATCAATGGCCGCCTGGGTGGGCTGCTGCCGACGAAATAAATCGCCGTCACTCGCCCATCTGCGCGAAAATCGCCTATCAGCGGCCATTGAAGCAATCCATGAATCGCATCGAACAGATTCGCCTGATGGCGTCGTACAACCAGTGGATGAACGGCAAGTTGTATGAGGCCGCGCTGAGCTTGCCCGACGAGGTACTGAGCGCCGATATGCAGGCCTTTTTTGGCTCCATCCTCGGCACGCTGAATCACCTGGTGATTGCGGACACGATCTGGCTGAAGCGCTTTGCCACGCACCCTGCCCATTACTCCGAACTTGAAGCCGTGCGCAAGCTGCCAATGCCTGCCGGCCTCAACGTACTGGTATGCGCTGATATTCAAAGCCTTGCCGCCCATCGCCAAGCGCTCGATCGCATCATCACCGCCTGGGTGCAATCGATTCAAGACGGCGATCTGGATCATGTCTTGAGCTACGCCAATACCAAGGGTGTCGCGGCTCAAAGAAACTTCTATAGCCTCACCACGCATTTCTTCAATCATCAAACCCATCATCGCGGCCAGGCAACCACCTTGCTCTCTCAAGCCGGTGCCGATGTCGGCGTAACGGACCTGCTGGCGCTTATTCCCGATGAGACTTGCTGAGCCGTTTTTTCACACCATGCCTTTTCGGCTGAGCGAGGGCGAGCTTACCGACACATAAGGCATAGGCGGCGTACGACGCCACCTGGCGCAGCATCCAGCGACCATCGAAATCTCGGACTTGCGCCGGTGTATCGTGTCTCTCCTTTGTCGCTGAAGAATGGGCGGGCCGTGCGACGTTTGTTCAAATGGATGGGTTGGCTGTTCGCCGTGCCAGTCGGCTTGATCGCCGGCTATTTGCTGGCTGCTTTTGCTTTGCCTTTTTTCCCCGCCAACCGTGATGCGCCGGTGGCGCATGATGTCGAGGCGTATATCGTCTCCAATGGCGTGCATACCGATTTTGTTTTTCCGGCTCGTTCGGCGGCGATCGACTGGAGCACGATATTTCCCGCTGAAGATTTCTCCGCGATGCCGGCCGATGCTGATTTCATTGCCATCGGCTGGGGTGACCGTGAGTTTTATCTGAGCACGCCCCACTGGAGCGACCTCACGGCTGCCCGCGCGTTCAATGCCATGCTGGGGCGAGATCATGCCTTGCTGCATGTCGAGTATCTGAGTGCAGCCGAGTTGCAAACCGATGTTTACCGACTGCCGCTTTCCCAGGCCCAGTACGCCTCGTTAATCCACTACGTGCTCGATACCGCGCAGCTTGCCGGGTCGCATGGCGTGAACGTGCCCGATGCGCACTATGGTAAATACGACGCTTTTTTTGCAGCCAATGGCAGATACCACCTGTTCAATACCTGCAATAACTGGATCGGCCGCGGCCTGCTGCAAGCCGGCGCCAAAGTGAGCCGCTGGACCCCGCTGGATGCGAACGTGCGCTGGCATCTTCAGCCCGGTGGCCCGATGCAGCGTACCGATGGAGTGGATGGATTGGGCGCAGGCTGGGGTGAGCCCAAGCCAACCCCACACTGATGAGCCGACGCGCATGGTTGGAGTTCGCCTGGGCTCACCCCAACCACGGTAACCATCGTCATCGCGATGCGTCGGTCATGTAGCGACCCGCTTAAACGTGGCCGGCGCCTTCGCTATCCAGGTGCGCCATCTGCGCGGGAGCGTAGCGATCGCCGGCCGCGGCACCCTTGGGCACAGCCGCTTCGATCTGCGCCAGATCTTCAGTGCTCAGCACGACATCGAGTGAGCCCAATGCCTCTTGCAGGCGATCGCGGCGGCGCGCACCGACCAATGGGACGATGTCGTCTCCCTGGGCCGCCACCCAGGCAATCACCAACTGGGTCACGCTGACTTGTTTGGTGTCGGCGATCTTGCGCAATGCCTCGACCAGGGCCAGATTCCGATCCACGTTGCCGGCCTGGAAGCGCGGGCTGTAGGCACGGAAATCATTGGCGGTCGTCGCGCCTTTTTGCCAATGCCCGCTGATCAACCCGCGCGACAGCACACCATAGGCGGTGATGCCGATGCCCAGATCGCGACAGGTTTTCAGGATGCCGTCTTCGATGCCGCGGGAAATCAGCGAGTACTCGATCTGCAGGTCGGCGATGGGGTGCACCGCAGCCGCGCGGCGCAGGGTCTCAGGACCCACTTCAGACAAACCGATATGGCGCACATAGCCCGCCTTGACCATGTCGGCGATGACGCCCACCGTCTCCTCGATCGGCACGCTCGGGTCCAGCCGCGCCGGCCGGTAGATATCGATATGATCCACGCCCAGCCGTTGTAACGAATAGGCGAGGAAGTTCTTCACCGATGCGGGCCGGGTGTCATTACCCGACCAACCGCCGGCCGGGTCGCGCTGGGCACCGAATTTCACACTCAGCAAGGCGTTGTCTCGCTGGCTGCCGGCACTCTTGAGCGCCTCGCCGATCAGCATCTCGTTATGGCCGGAGCCGTAAAAATCGCCGGTGTCGAGCAGGCTGACACCCGCCTCGAGCGCGGCATGGATGGTGGCGATGCTTTCGGCGCGGTCAGACGGGCCGTACATGCCCGACATACCCATACACCCCAAGCCAAGGGCGGACACATGCGGACCAGTCGCACCTAGTTGACGATGTTTCATGGCAAAACCTCTTGGTTAACCGCCCGATGCGGTGTTGACGGAATGAAGTATGAGCGCGAAGTGAGCGTGCGATAATCCGCCCCACTTCGCACGGGTTGTACGGATTTACGCACAATGAGCGATCCCGACCTTTCTGATCTCGATGCTTTCATGGCGGTTGCCCGGGCGCGCAGCTTTCGCGGCGCGGCCGCGATCCGCGGCGTTTCCGCCTCGGCGCTAAGCGCCGCGCTGCGGCGGATGGAGGCGCAGCTTGGGGTGCGCCTGCTCAACCGCACCACCCGCAGCGTCACCCCGACTGAGGCGGGCCAACGCCTGCTGGAACGACTCACCCCGGCACTCGACGACATCGCCGGCGCGCTGGATGCGGTCAACAGCTTTCGCGACAGCCCCACCGGCACACTTCGCTTCAATGTCCCATCCATTGTCGCCCGGCATATCTTGCCGCCGATCGTGAACGGCTTTCTGGCGGCGCATCCCGGCATCAAGCTTGAGGTCACCGCCAACGACACGTTTATCGACGTGCTGGCAGCCGGCTTCGACGCCGGCATCCGCTACGAGGAAAGCATCGAGCGCGACATGATTGCCGTGCCGATCGGGCCGCGCATTCAACGCATGGTCATTGCGGGCGCACCGGCTTACCTGGCCCAGCATGGGCATCCACAACATCCCAGCGAACTGCTGCGACACGCCTGCATTCGGCATCGCTTTCCCAGTGGCGTGGTTGCCAGCTGGGAACTGGAACGTAACGGCGAGATCATCCGGATCAGTCCGGACGGGCCGCTGATCGCATCGACCATCGCCCTGGAGATCGAGGCCGCCATCGCCGGCCTGGGATTAGTCCACATCTTTGAGGATGATCTTCGCCCGGCACTCGCCAGCGGTGCCCTGGTGCCAGTGCTCGCCGACTGGTGGCAAAACTTCTCCGGCCCGTTTCTCTACTATCCAAGCCGCACGCACATGCCTGCACCCATGCGCGCTTTTGTCGACTATCTCAAGAGTGAGCAGAACGGCCGCGGCCAATGACAGCCGGTTTGATCTCAAGCGCTGATTTCAATCGCAGGTGTCGTAGCCAACGTCCGCACCCGACTATTTGTTCGCGGATTCCAGCTCAATACTTGTCAATGCGATACCCAGTACTCGCACATCGGCTGCCCCGGATCGGGCCTGCGGTGATGTTGCGCCGATCACCCGGATATCGAGTTTGTGCAGCGGAAGATCGGGCGGCAATGGCACGTGGATGGATGCAGGCTGATCATCCGATATCTGCGCGGCTTCCACCCAGGAAGAATCGTCTGGAGAGGTTACCTTTACCTCGCCACTCACTATCCCCATTTCCTGCTTGAGTGCTGCACGGTTGGCGCCGCTTGCCGCGGGGGCGATTTCTCCAGTGGCTCGGCATCGGCCGTTGCTGGCGCGGTAGCCTGCTCGAGCTTGCGCATGCGCAACAGTATCTGTTCGGAGATTTTGCGATTGACCGCGATCAGATCGGCGATCAAGGCAAGGACCACCATCAGCACGCCAAGTATCAGGCTGAGCGCGGACAGCACCACCGACTGCACGTGACCGTCGCCACTGCCGGTTATCAGGAAATAAAGAAATCTTGTGCCTACGGCAAGACCGAATGTGATGGACATCACGCCGGCCCACATAAACAAGGCTAGCGGCCGATAGATGACGAACACCCGCAGAATGGTTCCCAGGGAACGCTTCACGTAATTGGGAATGCTGCTGACCAATCGCGAGGGACGCAGATCGGGATTCGTATGGATGGGTACGGAAATCACCCGCAGGTCGCTAAGGCCCGCCTGGATAATCGTTTCCAAGGTGTAGGTATAGGCACCGAAGACATTAAGCCGCATCGCCGTTTCGCGGGTCATCGCACGAAACCCGCTTGGCGCATCGGCGATATCGGTGTTGCTGGCCATGCGAACCGCCCAACTGCCGAGCCGTTGCAGCTTCTTCTTCATCCATGAAAAGTGCGCGGTCTCGTCGATCGGGCGAGCCCCCACCACCATATCGGCTTCTCGGCGAAGAATCGGTTGCGTAAGCGTAGGAATATCGCTGGCGTCGTATTGGTTGTCGGCGTCGGTGTTGACGATAACGTCGGCACCGGCAGCGAGTGCCGTTTCCAATCCTGACATGAAGGCCGCGGCAAGCCCGCGATTGGCCGGATGACTCACGATGTGATCGACGCCTGCCGCACGAGCCACTTCCACGGTTTTATCGGTCGAGCCATCGTCGATCACCAACCATTCGACCAGGTCGAAGCCGGGCACTGCCCGTGGCAGCGCGGCCAGTGTAATGGCCAAGGTTTCTGCCTCGTTGAGGCAGGGGATCTGGATGACCAGCTTGCGCAACGGCAATGTGACAGACCCTGCTGAACTGCGATCCGAAGTTCTCGATGGGCCTTGAATTGCCATAACGTTTAGCGTCCCCTAAGTCGTAGACCATTCGCGGCACCTGCGCAGATCCTTCTGCCGTCGACTGCCGTACTCAAAGCTGTGTCAAGATTATTACATGCTGTCGCGAAACTGTCGCCGGGCCGTCTCAAGGCTGTCGGCATAGAACGCTCATCAGAGAATAAGGTTTACAGATCAAGGGCAAACGCATGGGTGACGCGACGGTGATTCAGCCCGCCGGCAACTTTTACGACAAGTACCGCACTCGCAATCCGGTGGCGAGATGGCTGATGTCGGGCTTTTTGAAAGCCTTCGACAATGCGACCGCAGTGACCCAAGGGAGCACCCGGGCGATTGAAATCGGATGTGGCGAAGGCGAGCTGTCGATGCGCCTCGCCCGCGCCGGTATCGCGGTGGAAGCTTGCGATATCGCGCCGGAGGCCATTGCCGAAGCCACGATCCGGGCCAAGGCCGCCGGGCTGGATATCCCGTTTATCGAATGTGCCATCGAGGATGTGGCAGGTCGCTTTGCGCCGGCGGAGTTGGTGATCTGTTGTGAGGTGCTGGAGCATCTTGAAGATCCACACGCTGCGCTGGAAGTACTCAACCGCCTGAGCACTCGTTATGTGCTTGTCAGCGTGCCGAGAGAACCGCTTTGGCGCATGCTTAACCTCGTTCGCATGCGCTATATCGCTGAGCTGGGAAATACACCAGGCCATGTGAAGCATTGGTCGCGGCGCCGCTTCGTGCAAATGCTGGCTACACGCTTTGATATCGTCAGCGTGCAATCGCCATTGCCGTGGACCATGGTGCTGTGCCGTGTCCGTCGCTAGACGCAGCCTTCGCGCCGCGGGTACGTTACTGAGCGCGCTTTGTGTCGGCTGGGTCATTTATCGATTTGTCGAAAGTGGATTACTGCAGCGCGTCGCTCATTCATCGCATGCGCAGGCGATCGGCTGGCATCTCGTCGCCGCCATTCCCACCTACGCCATCGGCGTGCTGGCGCTGGCTGCGGCATGGTGGTTTGTTCAGGCCAGCGTGAGTCGGTTGCGACCGAGCTTTCGCGACACCGTGCTGTGTTATGCGGTGACTCAGTTCGGAAAGTATCTGCCAGGGAATGTGGCGCAATATGTTGGGCGGCACGTCATGCTCAAGCGGTGGGGCGTGTCGCATGCGGCGCTGGTGTTCTGCGCCATCGCCGAAGCCGGCCTGCTTGTCGCGGCGGCACTGCTATGGGGCGCCTCCCTGATCAACCAGTTGCTGCCGGCGCTTTCATCGATAGGGGTATGGTGCGCCGTGCCGCTGGTTGTGCTCGGCAGCGGCTGCGCCTTTGCCGCCGTTCAACGACAAGCGCCTCGATGGATGGGCCAGCTGGCTCCGTTCGCCCCGCGCTGGCTGATCCCTGCGATATTTTTGTACCTGCTGTTCTTCGCCCTGATGGCCATGACCCTGATCCTGGTCGCCACGCCTTTCGAGGCTATCCAGGGTGGCTACGGCCTGCTTGCCGCGGTGGCGGCGCTGAGCTGGGCTGCAGGCTATCTGGTTATCGGTGCGCCGGCCGGGCTGGGTGTGCGCGAGGCGGTCTTCATCATGCTACTGAAAGGTCACCTGCCTGAAGCAGAAGTACTGCTGCTCGTGGCCGGATTCCGCATGGCGACCTTCGGTGGCGATCTGCTGGCCTTTCTTTCGGGGCTGCCCTTCATGGCACGCCTGCGAAAAGCCGCCGTTGCAGGCACAACCCGGCCGGGCTAGATGGGCCATCACTTACTGCACTCAGCGCGCGTGAAAGTCAGCGCTATGCCGATCGGCATAGCGCTGCTACCGCATCAGGGATTGAACTTCTTCTCCACCCCGAACAGGATCGATTGATTGTCCTGGCTGCTGTTGTCGAGCAGATTCTGGTACTCGAAGCGCAGCGTCCATCCGCGCAGGGTTTGCAGTTGGATACCGATACCGAGCAGGGTGTGATTGCGTGACTGGTTGTCCAGCGTGGCATGGTAGAGCGGGCCGCTCAACAGGTCGGCGTAGCTCATCGTGGCCTGGCTGGCGCCTTGCAAGTCACGTTGATACTCCACTCGCGCGGTCGGCATCCACATGCCGTAATCCGCCTTGATTTGCCACTGCGCACGCAGCCCCAGGCTGCCGGTAAAGGTTTTTACCGTCTGCGACTGGTAGTTCAACGCGTAGATCGCATCGCCATGTTCGGTGTAGCTATCGAGCTTGGCGTTCGCCACGTCCAGGCGTCCATACGGTGACAACAGCCACATGTCGCCGCGATGTTCGTAGCCGAAGGCCAGCGATCCGAACCACTGCCCGCCATCGCGGCTGCCGGTCACGATATTGCCGTTGGCCGTGACGTAGCGGCGTGCATCGAACGACAGCCATTGGTAGCCGACCAAGCCATCGAGATAGGTCGACTCGGTCGGTCGATAGCTGGCATAGGCCGCCACGTTGTAGCTGTCGACCGTGCTGCGGCTGCCCTTGTTGCCGACATCCGAGGCATCGTGGCCGTAGCCCAGGCCAACGCCCACCGCCAGCGACGGATCGATGCGCTTGTCCGCACCCACGCTAAGGCCTGAGGTGGTGAAGTCGATGCCGTTGGCACTGGCACCCAGTTCACGCGTGCCGAAGTTCACCGCACCGCCAGTCCATACGCTGATATCCCCCGGCAAGCCCGCCGCGGAGCTGCCATGACGGCCCACCGGATCGGCCGGCGCATCGGCGGCTTGCATAAAGTAGCGGCGCATCCCTTCATCCTCCGGCGAGTTGCCGCGGCTCATGCCGAGGAACGGGTCCTTGTTGCTGGATTGGCGTCCGCCGCCCGAGCTGAAGGTGATTCCGTTGCTGAAGCCGCTGTCGCCAGAACCGCTGTGCAGGCTTTCCAAGCGTCGCTGGAAGTTGTTGATCTGGCCAGTCGCCATGCGCCGCGCCGCGTCGGCTTGCGCATCGAGAATGCCCATCACCTCGGCGTCCTTGGAAGGATCGCTGCGCGGCGTCACCGTCACCGCCAGCGAACCGGGCGCCGACGTGGCGTAGGCGTTGCTCAGCGTGTAGCTGAGTTGCGCCACACCGCTGAAGGTCGCCGCGGCGGTGAAGTTCAGCACATAGCCGGTTGCCGTCGCCTGGATGGTGCCGCTGCCGGCGTTGGACGGCGAGATGGATACCAGATTGGCCGCGGTGAAGGGGCCTCCGCGCGCGCCGGCGGTGAGATCGACCGGCACCGTGGTGCCCGCCAGTGCCGTCGCCGATAGCGACGCAGCCACCGGCAGCGGATTCACCGTGACCGTAATCGTCGCCGGCAACGACACGCCGAACGCGTTCGCCACCGTATAGCTGAAGCTGACCCGGCCCGAAGCATCGGCGGCCGGGGTGTAGACGATGTCGTTGCCGCTGACACTGGCTACACCCGTCGATGGTGGCGTCGCGATGGCCACCACGGTGAACGGGCCGCCGCTAGCACCCACGGTGGCGTGGATCGTCACCGGTTTACCGGCGAGCACCGTCGCCGTCTGCGGCAATGCCACCGGCACCGCCAAAGGCGCCACGGTAATGCTGACCGTCGCCGGCGAAGAGGTGCCGCCCGGTCCGCTGGCGGTATAGGTCAGGCTGTCGCTGCCGTAGTAGTTGTTGCTCGGCGTGTAGAGCACATTCAAGCCACTGACACTGGCACTGCCATGCGCCGGCATCTGCACGATGGCGATAGAAGTGATCGGCCCGGTGTCATTGTTGGTGACCGGTATGGTTACCAGCGCATTGGCCGGTGTAGTCGCCGTGTCGTTGACGACGATCGGCACAGGCTGGCCCACCACGACGGTATAGCTTTGCGTACCGGTGAAGTTCAGGCTGTCCTTGGCGGTTACGCTGAAGGTGTAACTGCTGGGCGAGGTGGGCGTGCCGCTGAGTACGCCGCTGGCGCTCAGGGTCAGGCCTGCCGGCAAGGCACCCGCGCTGACACTATAGCTATACGGCGCGCGGCCACCGCTGGCACTGATGGTTTGGCTATAGCTCGCGCCCACTTGTGGATTGGGCAGGCTGCTTGGCGATTCGGTAATGGCTGGGGCAGTGATGTCGATCGTGTAGTTCACCGTGATCATCGCCGGCGAGCCGGTACCGGTACTGCTATCGACCACGCGTATCGCAAAGGCGAAATGTCCGGCCACGGTAGGCGTGCCAGTCAGACTGCCGCTACTTGCATTTAAGGTGACGCCGGTTGGCAATGCGCCGCTACTCACCGCGTAGGTGTAAGGCGTGATGCCACCACTGGCGACCAGGTTCTGGTTATACGCCGTTTCGGCCACTCCATTGGGCAGACTGGACGGCGTTAGCGCCAAGGTGGCCATGTTGATGGCCAGCGTATACGACTGCGTGCCGGTTTGATTGTGCGCATCCGTGGCCATCACCGTGAGCGCAAAGCTGCCCGAGGCCGTCGGCGTGCCGGTGATCTGTCCACTTGTTGCGTTAAGCGTAAGGCCGGCCGGCAACGCCCCCGCGGTGATCTGATAACCATAGGGTGCAATACCGCCACTGGCATTGAGCGACGTGGCCGGATAAGCCGCTGCTACCGTGCCGCCCGGCAACGATGTTGTCGCGAAGACGATATGCGGCGCGCTTACCGATAAGGTGTAGCTGATGGGGCCGGTCGAGAACGGCGCGCCAACACCCACCGAATGATCGGTGCTGTTGATCGTGATCGGGAAGCTGCCGGTCTGCGTCGCCGTACCGGATAGGCTTCCGGTGGCCGCATTGAAGACGATGCCGGCCGGCAATGTGCCGGTTTCGGCATAGGTATACGGCGAGGTACCGCCGCTGGTCGTAAATGCTTGGCTGTACGGACTGCCATACGTCACGGTCAACGTGCCGCTGGCCGGCGCCATCGTCAAGGTAGCGGCCGTCGTCGTCAGCACGAACGGATGCGAACCGACAAAGGGTCCGCTGCCGGTGCTGCTGTCGGTGGCGCTTACGGTTTCATTGAACGAACCGTAGGCCTGCGGCGTACCCGAAATGGTCACGCTATTCGTCGTGGTGGCGGTGATCGACAAACCCTGCGGAAGATTGCTGACGCTGTAACCCGAATACGGCGCCGCGCCTCCGCTAAAGGTATAGGTCTGCGTATACGGCACGCCGACTTGCGTGCTCAGCGGCGCGGAGGGCGTCACGACGATGCTCGGCGTCCCCACGGTGATCGACACCGTCGCAGGGGCGGAAGTCCCGGTGACATTGCTGGCGGTGTAGGTGAAGCTATCCGGGCCGGCATAACCGGCCGTGGGCGTGTAGCTCATCGTGATGCCGCTGGCCGTCGCCGTGCCGTGCGAAGCCGCGCCCGCCACGGCAACCGATGTGGCAGCGCCGCTGATGCTCAGGGTAATCGCGTTGCCCGTACTGTCGTAGGCGACGTTGGCGCTTACCGCACCTACCCCTGGTATCGGCGGATTCACCGTGACATTCACCGTCGCCGGGCTTGAGGTACCACCGGCATTGCTTGCCGTATAAGTGAAACTATCCGGGCCCGTATAGCCATTGGTCGGCGTGTAGCTGATCGATGTGCCGCTGGCCGTCGCGCTGCCCTGCGACGCTGCACTGGCCACGGCCACCGAAGCAGGGGCGCCACCGCTTAGTGACAACGGCACCGCGTTGCCGGCGCTGTTCTCCAGCACCGTCGTGGTTACCGCCCCGGCCACCGGTATCTGCGGCGTCACCGTGATCGTCACCGTCGCCGGTGTCGAGGTGCCGGTCACATTGCTGGCGGTATAGGTAAAGCTGTCGCCGCCGGAGTAGCCAGCGGCAGGCGTGTAGCTGATCGACGTTCCGCTAGCCGTAGCCGTGCCGTGCGCCGCGCCACTCACCACCGCCACCGAGGTCGCGGTGCCGCTAATGCTTAAGCTGATCGGATCGCTCGCGCTACCGTACGCCACCGTGGCACTGACGGCGCTCACCACCGGTATCAAGGGATTGACCGTGACCGACACCGTTGCCGGTGCCGAGGTACCGCCCGCATTGGTCACCGTATAAGTAAAGCTGTCCGAACCCGTAAAGCCGCTAGTCGGCGTGTAAGTAATCGAGGTACCGCTGGCCGTCGCCGTGCCGTGCGAAGCCGCCCCGGCTACGGCAACCGAAGCCGCGGCGCCACCGCTTAGTGACAGCGGCACCGCATTACCGCTGCTGTTCTCCAGCACCGTCGTGGTTACCGCCCCGGCTACAGGCGCCTGCGGCGTTACCGTGATCGTCACGGTCGCAGGGGTCGAGGTGCCGGTCACATTGCTGGCGGTATAGCTAAAGCTGTCGCTGCCGGAATAGCCAGCGGCCGGTGTGTAGGTCATCGACGTACCGCTGGCCGTGGCCGTGCCATGCGCCGCTCCAGTCGCCACCGCCACCGAGGTCGCCACACCGCTGATGCTCAAGCTGATCGGATTGCTCGCACTGCCATACGCCACCGTGGCACTGACTGCGCCTACCGTCGGGATCAGCGGATTGACCGTGACCGACACCGTCGCCGGTGCCGAGGTACCGCCTGCATTGGTCACCGTATAGGTAAAGCTGTCCGAACCCATAAAGCCGCTGGTCGGTGTGTAGCTGATCGAGGTGCCGCTAGCCGTGGCCGTGCCATGCGAAGCCGCCGTGGCCACCGCAACCGAAGCAGGAGCGCCACCGCTGAACGACAAGGTGACCGGGTTGTTGCTGCTGTTCTCAGTGACCGTAACCGACGCCGCGCCGGCCACCGGCGGCTGCGGCGTCACCGTGATCGTCACCGTCGCCGGTGTCGAGGTGCCGGTCACATTGCTGGCGGTATAGGTAAAGCTGTCGCTGCCGGAATAACCGGCGGCCGGTGTGTAGGTAATCGCGGTGCCCGTGGCCGTCGCGGTGCCGTGGGTCGCGCCGCTGGCCACCGCGACCGAGGTCGCCGCGCCACTGATGCTTAAGGTGATCGGATCATTGGTACTGCCGTAGGCGACGGTGGCGCTGACCGCGCTCACCGTCGGGATCAACGGATTGACCGTAACGGTCACCGTCGCCGGCGCTGAGGTACCACCGGTATTGGTTGCCGTGTAGGTAAAGCTGTCCGAGCCTGTATAGCCCGCCGTCGGCGTGTAGGTGATCGTGGTGCCGCTGGCCGTGGCCGTACCATGCGACGCCGCGCTGGCTACCGTGACGGAAGTCGGCGCGCCGCCGCTAAGCGACAACGCCACGGCATTATTCGTGCTGTTCACCAGCACGGTGGTCGATACCGCCGCGGCCACCGGCGGCTGCGCCGTCACCGTGATGGTTACCGTGGCAGGTGTCGACGTACCGGAGGCGTCACTTGCCGTATAGGTAAAACTGTCGCTGCCGGAATAGCCTGCAGCTGGCGTGTAGCTAATCGTTATGCCGCTGGCCGTCGCCGTGCCGTGCGACGCCGCGCTGGCCACCGCGACCGAGGTCGGTGTCGCTCCGCTGATGAGCAGGGCGATGGGATTGGCTGAGCTACCGTAAGCCACCGTGCTACTGACCGGGCTGACGATAGGCACCAACGGATTCACCGTGACCGTTACCGTGGCCGGCGTCGAGGTACCTGCGGCATTAGTGGCCGTGTAAGTGAAGCTGTCGGAACCGATGTAGCCATTGGTTGGTGTGTAGGTAATCGAGGTACCGCTGGCGGTGGCCGTGCCATGCCCAGCTGCTCCGGCAACCGCGACAGAAGTAGCCGCGCCGCCACTAAGCGCCAGCGTCACCGGATTATTGCTGCTGTTCTCAAGCACCGTCACCGACGCCGCTCCGGCCACCGGCAACTGTGGATTTACGGTAATCGTTACCGTAGCGGGCGCCGAGGTGCCGCTGCTATTGGTCGCTGTATAGGTAAAGCTGTCGCTGCCGGAATAGCCTGCGGCGGGCGTATAGGTAATCGCCGTGCCACTGGCTGTCGCCGTGCCGTGCGAGGCCGCGCTAGCCACCGCGACCGAGGCTAAGCTGCCCGTGGTGTTCAATGTGATGGGATTGTTGGTGCTGCCATAGGCAACGGTTGCGCTCACCGCACCGGCAGTCGGTGGCGGTATTTGCACCACTAGCGAGTAACTGACCTTCTCGCTGATATTGGCGGCGTCGGTGACTTTGAGCGCGAACGACGAGGTGCCCACCGTGGTGGGCGTACCGATCAATGCATTGCCACTTAAGCTAAGGCCCGCGGGCAAGCTCCCCGATAACAGCGTCACCGTATAAGGTGCGGTGCCACCGGTCGCGCTAATGGGCTGGTTATACGCCGTGCCGGTGTACCCCACTGGCAGGGTCAACGGGGACACATTGATGATGCCGTTGACGTTCAAGTTATAGGTCTGGACGCCTTCGTGCGTGCCATCGCTTGCGGTGATCGTAAACGTGAAAACGCCACCCTCTGTGGGCGTACCCGAGATGACGCCGCCGGTCGTATCCGACAAACCAATGGGCAATGCACCGGCCGAGATGAAGTAGGTATACGGACCGCCGTTGCCGCCACTTGCGGTAACCGTCGTTGTATATGCCGAGCTGACGGTGGCTGAAGGCAGCGTGCCGGGGCTGATCGTGATCGGCGTGGCTCCGCCTGCGCCGATGGTCAGGTTCACGGTCACCAGAACGCTGTTCTCGTCCAGGAAATTGAAGGTGTCGGTCGTCGAGCTGTCGCCGTTATTGACATAGGTAAGATCGAACGCACCCACGGTCAGCGTGCCCTGCGACGGCTGCACTGTGCCGGGAGAAATGCCCGCGGGCGAACAGACGCTTTCGTCGATGACCAGCGTGCCGCCGGAGGCCACCGTGTCCACGATTGGATTCGTACAGGCCGCTCGCGCCGTCACGGGCAGCATCACACCTGCGCACAGTATCAATGCGCCAAGCCAGAACAGAAAACGAGCCTGTAAACCTCTCACGCCCACAGCCGGGCGGACAGTCTGAAAACCCTGCATGCCTTACTCCTTCGAGCCCCTATTGCGCGCACCTAGAGCAACGCGCCTCGAACGACACAGATGGCGCGCGGTAGAAGTGCAAGAACCGAGCCCCATCGATGAGCGGAAAGCCATCTGCCACCGCCCATAACCCTGCGTATTATTACGCGCTTTATTTTTTATTTACTCAACCATTTGTATCAATCGCGCCTTCACACCCTGTCCATATGAGTCGTGGCAACTAAAAACTTGCGAACAGGCCCATTTTTACCGGTGATTTAGATCGAGCAAAATATTTCGCATGTTTATGCGAAGCCACAAATAAAGCACTAACCATGGCCTTATTTTCAATAACGCACAAAAGTTCAGCCTCGTCCATAACCGTGCGTATCTAAATCGCAGAACATTACACTTGTACCGGCGCTCCTCATCGCGGAAAGTAAACGGACAAGGGAATCCAACAGGGGGAATACCGATGGCCAGTTTTTATCTCGGGCAAATCATGCTCACGGGTTTTGGCTTTGCGCAAAGAGGCTTTGCCTTGTGCAATGGCCAGCTCATGTCCATAAGCCAGAATGCCGCACTTTTTTCATTGCTTGGCACCCAGTTCGGCGGCGATGGCCGAAGCACTTTTGGGCTACCCGACATGCGGGGCGTCACGCCGATAGGTGCTGGGGCGTCTTACGTCCAGGGGCAAAGAGGGGGAACGGAGACCGTCTCGCTGACCCAATCCACGATGCCGCAACATACGCATCTGGTCATGGCCAATACGCAAGCAGCCACGGTAAAAAACCCGGCCAACGCCACTTACGCCAGCACGCCTTCCGAGACGTTATATGGCGCGTCCAGCAACAACATCGTGCCGATCAATCCCGCGCAAATATTCCCGGTTGGCGGCAACTTGCCGCATGACAATATGCAGCCGTATCTGGTGATTAATTTCAATATCGCGCTTACCGGCATCTTCCCGTCGCGCGGCTAAACCGACGACAGACTCTCACCCTCTACTGCGGAGCAATCCAATGAGCACACCCTATGTGGGCGAAATCCGTCTGTTCGGCTTTCAGCGCGTACCAACCGGCTGGTTTGCCTGTGACGGCAGTACGATCAGCATCGCCGAGTATCAAACGCTGTTTGTCCTGTTAGGCACGACCTACGGCGGCAACGGCCAGACCACCTTCAACGTGCCCGACCTGCGCGGCCGGGTGCCAATGCATCAAGGCCAGGGTCCTGGACTGAGCCCACGCGTACTCGGCCAACTCAGCGGCACCGAAACCGTCGCGCTGACCACCGACCAGATACCGTCGCATTCGCACGCTCCGGTAGTTACCAGCAACGGCGGCGGCGGTACACCAGGTGCGACGGTGCTCCCAGGCGCGGTCCCCGCTACGGACACGATGTATGCCTCCGACATCACCGGCGGCGCCAGCCTCATGCTTGGCACCGCCAGCGTCGGTACCCAGGGCGGCAGCATTCCGCATGACAACACCATGCCGACGCTGACTGTCTCCTACTGCATCGCCTGGGCCGGCATTTTTCCGTCGCAGACCTAACCCCTTACGATCAACACGCGCAGACGCTGGCCGCTATCGCGCCGCGTCGGCGCCAGGAGAATCTCATGACTACACCTTTTGTCGGCGAAATCCAGCTCTTCGGTTTCAATTTCGCTCCCTACGGCTGGTCGCAATGCAACGGCGCCACGCTGGCGATCTCGCAAAACACGGCCTTGTTCTCGCTGATCGGTGCCTACTACGGCGGTAACGGCACGCAGACTTTTCAACTGCCCAACCTCTTCGACCAAGCAGCATGCAGCCAAGGCTCCGCCCCTGGACTGACACCACGAAACATCGGCGAAAAATTTGGCGAGGACAGCGTGACCGTGCTGGTAAGCAATATGCCGACACATACCCATGGCTTTGAATTGCATACGCAACGCGACATCACCAAGTGCACCAATGTCCCCGTGGCGGGAGACAGCTTGTTGATACCGACCAAAGTGTCGCCCTACCTGCCTACCGTGGCACCCAACACGAATTTTTCGCCGAACATGCTGGGCCCGATCGGTGGCAGCCAGCCGCATGAGAACCAGCAGCCTTACTTGGCCATCAACTACTGCATTGCCTTGGTCGGCGTCTTTCCAGCGTTTGGCTGATGCCGGCTTCGCGCACCTTGCCTGCGTTTCCCGCAGGTAAGACATCGTTTGCCGAACCCGCGCTCCTGCAGGAGCGCGGCATTCGGCTGCGTGCGGCAACCGCTGATGATCTGGTCTTTATGCGCGCGCTTTACGGCAACTTGCGCGCCAGCGAACTCGCACCGCTGCCATGGTCTGATGAGGCCAAGCAGACCTTTCTCGATGATCAGTTTGCCTTGCAGCATCTGCACTTTGTGCGCCACTACGCCGCAGCCGATTTTTTGTTGATCGAACACCGCGACACACCCATCGGGCGTTTTTATTTACTGCATGAGCCAGCCGAAGATTTTCTCATCATCGATATCGCTTTGCTGCCGGCGTGGCGACAGCAAGGCATGGGCAGCGAGTTGATCCGCGCCGCGCAACGCGAAGCGAGCAGGCTGGGGCGTGGCGTCAACCTGCACGTCGATCAACGCAATACGGAAGCTCGTCACCTGTACGAGCGCCTCGGTTTCAAGATCGTCGCCGAAGAAGGGCCTTACCAGCAGATGTCCTGGCAAGCCGAAGGCCTGCCGCTCAGTTGAACACCGCCTGATAAATGAACCCCTCGCGATCGCGGGCGATCGGCACCAGGAAAATACCGAACTCGCCGATGGAACCATGGGTCATTTGATAAATCTTCTGCGGCAGCAAAATCGCCGAGTCGTTGCGAAACAGCAGTGAGAAGGGTGCCCGCACCATGCCAGGAATGGGCGCCCCCATATGCTGTAGGGGCCGCGCCTCGACCAGGACAAAGGGCGCTTGCCCCGCATTATCGAGCGCTACCGAAAACGTCTCATTGAGATGAGTGGCGAAATGTTCCAACGCAAAAAAATGCATCGCTGCGCTCCCCCGAACGTGGCTAGATATGATGGCTAAGTGTTGCATAAAGCAGCGGCTCGCAATGCCGTTTTTGTCGGCAAATCGAAGCGTGTCCAAGCGGCATCTAATCGGGGCGCCGTCAGCAAGCGCTGATAAAATACTTAACGCGACGATGGCGGGCGGCGCTTAGAGTCGGATAACCAGCGCCGATGCCATGGCGATTACCGTGCACCGCGAATGCCTACGCTGATTTCAGTGCAGCTAGGCGTAACCGACCGGCCATATGCAATCCGCACGGCAGGTCGTCAGGCGATCAGGCATAGCGCGTGGAAAACCCCTCGCGAATATGCCGGGCAAGTTCCAACGCAACGTCACTGACACCGGTCGAAGGAAGTCGCAGGTTAATGTGGAACAACGGTAATGCCGGTAAATCGGCCGTGCTCAATATCTGCAGGCGATCGGGCACCGTGCGCGATAAAAACGGTGCAATCGCCATATCGGCTTCCAGCGTAGCGAACACCGGCTCCAGGCTACCCACTTGGCAGATCGGTCGCCATGCCATGCCGGCCTTGGTCAGCGCGTCGATAGCCGACGCCCTGAATCCACAACTTTCCTGACCCAACGCCACGGACAACGGACGACGCAGACAGGCCTCTCCGCCATGCGCACCGACCCAGACCAGACGATCGGTCAGCAAGAGCTGATTGCGCCCCCCTTGTTGCGGCTCAGTCATCAAGGCGAGATCGATCTTCCGCGCGCGCAGGCCGGCGCGCAGTGTTTGTGTGGTGTCGCTTACCAGGGTCACCAGCACATGGGGATGCGCCTGGCGGAACGTCCGCAGAATCGGTGGCATCAACATGCCGACGATGTCGTGCGGCACTCCCAGCCTTACCTCGCCGGAAAAATCAGTGCCGCGCATCTGACTCATCACCTCATCGTTGAGGGTAATCAGCCGATAGGCCAGGACAAGTAGTTTCTCGCCATCGCGGGTGAGCTGGGCAGCCTCTGCCCGGCGCTCAAACAGCGAGGTATCAAACAGCGACTCAAGCCGTTTGATCTGCTGGCTCACCGCGCCCTGGCTCAGATTCACCACCTTGGCCGCGGCGGTCATGCGCCCGGTTTCCGCCACGGCGACAAACGCGCGCAACAGGTCGGCATCAATACTTCGCGTGGCTGGCATGACTATTTGATTTCCTAATAATGCTTAGCAAAATTATTAGCTTCTTTACTATGACGAGCCCGCCCTATCGTGGCAACCCATCTTGGTTGCGGACACAGGCGTGCATATGGATTTTCTGGCTATAGGTTTGTTTTCGATCTCGGCGATCGCGCTGCTGGGTTCGCCAGGGCCGGCCATTGCCGCCCTTATCGCGGTGGGCCGTGCGGAAGGTTTAGGGCGCGGCATCCGTTATTACACCGGGCTGCAGGTCGGCTTGGCCGCCGCCGCGGGCATCAGCGCCGTTGGATTGTTTTCGATGATCAAGGCGCTGCCATCCGCACTGCAGGCGATGACCGCGCTGGCCACCGTCTATCTGATTTTTCTGGCCTACAAGATCGCCACCTCGCCGGTGGGCGCCGCCGTGGCGCAGCGCTCGACCCCTTCGTCGGCCAAAGCCGGCTTTCTTCTCGGCATGACCAACCCCAAGGCGTTCGTGGCCTTCGCCACGCTGTTTGCCTCGCGAACCTTGATGGGCGCCAACCCGCAAGGGGATCTGGCGCTGAAATGGACGCTGTGCGTGATCGTGATGATCGTCGTCGATTTTGCCTGGCTACTGGTCGGCGCGGCCCTGCATCAAGCCACGCTGAGCCCTGGCAAGGAACGGGCACTCAATCTTTGCCTGGCTACTGCCATTCTGCTGGCAGCGGCGATGTCCTTTGTCGTGTGATCGATGAGCAGCCTCGTCTTGGCCTGGCCGCGCCAGGACGAGCGGCGACTCCTCCTGATTTATCCTGCTTGATTCGCCTTGCCTGCGCCCTCAGCTGAGTACGACAGCCTTTGGCTGCCCTCCATCATTCGGGAATACCCATGCATATCGATTTGAGCAAACGGCAGGCGATTGTCACCGGATCGACCGCGGGCATCGGCCTGGCCATCGCGACCGGCCTGGCGGCCGCCGGCGCTCACGTTGTCGTCACCGGGCGTACGCGGGCACGCGTCGACGAGGCCATCAACAGCATCGCCAAGCAGGTCAAAGGCGCCCGCCTGACCGGGGTGGCCGGTGATCTGGGCACACCGGAAGGCGCGGCGCAGCTGATCGCCGATGTGCCTGAGACAGACATCCTGGTGAACAACCTCGGCATCTTCGAGCCCAAGGCCTTCTTCGATATTCCCGATCACGACTGGCAGCATTTTTTCGAGGTCAATGTGATGAGCGGCGTGCGGCTTTCGCGGCACTATGCGCAAGGCATGGCCAAGCGCGGCTGGGGTCGCATCCAGTTTTTGTCGAGCGAATCCGGCGTGCAAATTCCGGCTGAAATGGTTCACTACGGCGTCACCAAGACCGCGCAGCTGGCGGTGTCGCGCGGCCTGGCCGAATCGCTGGCCGGCACCGGCGTCACGGTGAATTCGATATTGCCCGGCCCAACCCGTTCGGAAGGTGTCGGCAACTTCTTCGGCAAAATCGCCGACGAGCAAGGGCTGGCGCAAGAGCAGGTCGAGCGTGACTTTATCGCCACGCATCGGCCTAGCTCGTTGATCAAGCGCCTGGCGACCGTCGAAGAGGTGGCCAACCTCGCGGTCTACCTCGCCTCCGAGCAGGCCTCGGCGACCACCGGTGCGGCCGTGCGTGTCGATGGCGGCGTAGTGCGCTCGATCGTCTGATGCTTAGGCGACACATACATCACCGGTCGCGCGGGCAGCGCGCCGGTGATGTCGTGTCGATCGCATCGAGCTACCCGTGCGCCATACCAGCCGTTCGACGCGCAGGCGCTTGATTCAAGCCAACGGCCACCTTAGTGTCGTTGGCTGCCGATGAGAACGCGCTCGATGGAAATCAGCCCAAGCCCGCCCCTAGCACCAGCGCTATTCGACTTCCCGCCGGGCCGGCTCTGGCTTTCGCATTGCAAAGACGGTCCGCTGCCGCGAGCGTCGGCCGACGCCATGGCGGCCATCCTGCAAACCGAGCTGCGGCCCTGGGATTTGCGCTGGAACGAAGATTTTCTCGACGTGTTGAACGCGCTCAGGGAATCGGCTGCAGCGCTACTCGATGTCGAGGCGCAAGACATCAGCCTGGTCACTTCCACCTCCAGTGGACTCGAGGCCATCGCACTCGGCTTTCCCTGGCAGGTGGATGACGAGGTGCTCATCCCGATGGACGAGTTCCCCAGCAATCGACTGCCCTGGCTGGCCCTGGCACAGCGCGGCGTGCGCTGCCGCGAGGTCGAGCTGTGGCCGGGGCAGCCAGCCGCCTTGCCCGATGGCGAGATCCAACCCGAGCAGCGGCTGCTGGATGCGATCGGCCCGCAGACTCGGCTGATCGCGGTGTCCTGGATCCGCTATCAGGATGGCGTGCGGCTTGACCTGGCCAGACTCGGCCGTGCCTGCCAGGCTCGCGGCGTCCACCTGGTCGTCGATGGCATCCAGGGCGCAGGCAGCATGGTGCCGTCGCTCGATGGGGTAAGCGCGTTTGCCACCGGCGGGCATAAAGGTCTGCTTGGCTTGCAAGGGCAGGGCGTGCTGTGGACGGATCGCGCGTTCCGCCAGAGGCTTATCCCGCTGGGCACCTGGCTGGCCGCGCCCAACACATTTTCGCAGTCCGGCCAGCAGGCTATCGATGAAGATCACTGGTCGACCGACGGGCGCCGCCTTGAGGCCGGCAGTCCGTCCATTGTCGGATGCTGCGCCTTGAATGCGTCCCTGCGCCTGCTGCTATCCGTGGGTGGCGCAGCGCGTATCGAGCAACATATCCGTGTCTTGCAAAGACGCCTGCTTTCGCAACTGCAGGCAATGCCCGGCTGGATGGCCGAGTCAAAGCGCTTGACGGCGTTGCTGGACGCGCAACGGCTGGGCCCGATCTTGTCCTTTTATCGGGCACCCGAGGTACTCGACGCCTTGCTAAGCCGTGGCGAGGCGCAAAGCATCAGCGCCAGCATGCGCCACAGTTTTCTGCGCATCGCCTTTCATGGTTGGCATACCGCCGCCGATGCCGACCGCACGGCGCAATGGCTCGGCTCGACGGCGGCGTAGAACTGATCGCGTCAGGCGCGATCAGTGTTCGTCATGCACGGCTTGCGTCACTGCCTGAATCAGCGTGGCATGGTCGAGGATCTCGTGCCCTTCGTTCGGCAGAGTCAGCATCGACGCCGATATGCCGCGCGCTTTCGCTTTGGCGATGTAGCGCTGGGCATACTCCGGCGATGTCACCGGATCGTCCGCACCGGAGATCGCGGTGATATCCGTCCCCTGGTCCATCCGCTCCAGAGTTACCAGCGGCGACAGGCTGCGCACCGGCAACAGCCACGTCGGACTCCACTGCCACTGCGCCATATGCCATCTGAAAGCGGGCACATCGCAGGGACATCCGGCCAGAAAAACATGCCGTACCAGCCCAGGGTTGAAAGCGGCGATATTGGCCGCGACCGCCGCGCCACCGGAATGCCCCAGCAAGAACACCGCCGAGGCGCCCCATTGCTGCTTGAGCGCGAGGATCGCCGCGGCCAGGTCTTTGACCACGCTGGCGGTGTAGTTATCACCCGAGGCAAAGCCGCGATCGCCGTCAGAGCGGGCGCCATAAGCATCGGCATAGCCCGGCCGCATCAGCGCCACCACCCGGATACCAGGCACGGCGCGAGCCAGATCGCCAGCGACCTGGTATTGATAGCCCGGGTGGATAAAAGGCGCGTCGCCATGCAGCACGACAATCAACGGCGCCGATGGCAGCGGCGTGCCGACCACATAGACACGGCCGACCATGCGATGACCAGGAACACCCGCGGCAACCACCTTGCCGCCCGCAGCTTCGGCCGAACGGAAGGGTGCAAAGGTGCCGCGTACAGCGATGAGCCCGTAGACCCAGAATCCAAGCAGCGCCACGATAAGCAGCAACAGACCCAGCTTCCACCAGCGTTTGATCATCGTCATTCCCGGCTCTATGCAAACGGATTGAACTGCGGCGATGAATGTTTTTATGGCAACACAGAAAGCGGCTTTTGCGGCATGGCAAAGGGCGACCGCCCCGCTCGGAATCATATACCGCCCAAACATGCCGATGATCAAACCTGGCCTGCCAATTCGCTTCGACGCAGGTGTTGCTGCCCTCGCCGCAGCACCGAAACGCCTGCCGGGCCGATCTTTGTCGCGCTTAAAAGACGCGGGCACAAAAAGCCCGCAACGCGTGGTACAAGGCTTGGCATATCAAACACCGCGCCAAGCGGTATCGGGCCTGGCAAGGCATATCTTGTGTCTTGAAGAGGCACCGGCGGCGTATCGATCACGCGGCATTTCAGTTCGTTAGAGCAAGACCCAGGGGAATACATTGATGGTATGCAAAACCGCTGCATGGCTTCTATTTGTGTTGTCGTGCTGTCTCTGTACTGCGCAGGCGCAAGAGGCGCTTGCCCCGGTCGAGGCCCGGGTACCTTTCGCGCCCAGCGCCTTCATCGGCAGCGACAACGCGATACATCTGGCCTATGAATTGCACGTCAGCAATTTCTATGGCGACACCGGCGTGCTGAAGCCACAGGGCTTGAAGATCTATGGCGACGACGCGGACACACCGCTGCTGGCTCTCAGTACCAGTGAGTTGGCCCAGGTGGTTCGGCCGACGCCGGCCGAACATACCCCGGTGTCGATACCGTCAGGCAAACGCGCGGTGATTTTCGTCTGGATCACGCTGGCGAAAGGCACCGCGGTACCGCACTCACTGCGCCATCGCATCGAATTTGCCACCGAGCAACCAGACCCGACGAAACCAGCCAGCACCGTTCTCGATGGCGCCACCGTGCAGGTCGACGCGAACCCGGCCATGTCGATCGGCCCACCGCTGCGCGGCGGCCGCTGGCTAGCGCACGAAGGGCCCGGCGCAGCGCAGTCGCACCACTGGGGCAGCCTGGTGGCGGTGAATGGTGCGCTGACCATTCCGCAGCGATACGCCCTGGATCTTGTCGGCGTCGATGACCACGGCCATGCGATCCGCGCAGGCGTCAAGAACATCCAGCAGTCGACCTACGCCGACTGGATCGGCTACGGCGCCGATGTACTCGCAGTGGCCGATGGCGTCGTGCGCAATACACGCGATGGCGAAGCAGAACATCAACCACTCACTGGTCAGCCGGAACCTACTTCACTGACCGCCCATGGCTTGTTCGGCAACTACGTCGTACTGGAGATCAAGCCGGGCGTATTCGCCAGCTACGCCCACCTGCAACGCGGCAGCGTGAAGGTCAAGCCCGGCGATCATGTGCATCGAGGGCAGGTAGTGGGGCAGCTGGGGCAGTCCGGTAATTCGGCCGCGCCACATTTGCATTTCCAGCTATCCAACGCCGCTACCTTCGAAGGCTCGGAGGGTATTCCCTACGTCTTCGAACGCTACGATTTGCTCGGCGCGGAAAGCGAAGCACAACTGTTCGGACAAGGCGAGCCGTGGAAAGCCGCTGCCATCGAACATCGCCAAGCGCAGCTGCCCTTGAACGATGTGGTGATTCAATTTCCGGCTCAGTGAATTTCTGTGGCATCCGCATTGGAAAGTTCATGCCCTTTTTCCAGATCCGATACCTTGGCGAAGGCATCTCTATGCCTTTCGCCGATGGCGATCCCGTCAAAGGTTTTTATGCAACGCGTATCGTCCATGCAGGCAACCCGCAACAAGCCCACGAAAAGGCCAAGGCGCGGGTGCTGCAGGACTGGCTAACCGGGGACTTCGCTGCGCGCAACACCGGCGGCGTTCCAGATCTAAGCGTTGACGCATGCCGTGAAGT
>NZ_JAPDPE010000043.1 GCF_026283955.1 Dyella silvatica
GCATTACGTTCGATTCATCTTTCCACACGTGACGTCATCACCGTGCTGCAGTCGATCAAGGCTGCGGGTGCGTTGCGTGGCGAGTTGCTCATCCAGTAGGAGTTTAGATGATGTTATCCGGCAACCTCACGATAGGGGCGGTCAGCCTCGCACTGGATATGGCGCAGCGGCGTGCCGAAGTGGCGAGCCACAACATTGCCTATGCGAACGTGCCTGGTGCGCAAATGGAGCGGGCCAATTTCGGTAGTGCCATCGCATTGCTGCAGCAGGTTGCCGACGGACGCGATGTGAATGCACGTTCGCTGTCTTCCGTGGATCTGCACAGCAGCACGATGCATCCCGTCGATACCTTGGACGGCAACACTAGCCTGGATCAGGAAGTGACCGAACTTGCGTTGGCCGGCGCGCACTATCAGGCGTTGTCGGAAGCATTGAATCGCCAATTCGGTCTGATGAGTCTTGCGCTGAGTGGAGATCAAGGATGAGTACCGACGCATTGTTTGCGGTCACCCGATTCGGCCTGGATTACGAACGGATGCGGATGGAGGCTGCCAGTCGGCATATCGCCACGGCCGATCTGCCTATCGCGCAACGCGCAGCGGCACTTAAGGGCGCTCAAGCCCAAGGGTTTTCCGAGGCATTGGGCGAGGTGGCGTCGCTGGCCGATCAAGAACAACCAGGCAAGGTCGACAACACCGGTGAACACGAAGTGATGGATCCGAATAATCCCATGGCAGGGGCCAACGGCATGGTGCACTACCCCAATATCGATCTGGCCCAGGAGATGACGACATTGATGTCGGCTCAGCGTGCCTATCAGGCTGATGTTCGTGCCTTCAATACGCTGCACGGCATGATGCTGAAGTCGCTTGAGATTGGAGGGCATTGATCATGATTGAAGCCATTGCGCCGCTCTCCTCGCTGGCCGAGATCGCGCCCGCCAATAATATGCTTGCTCCCGCCGAGTCGGGGCAACGGTTTATCGATCTGCTGGGGCAGGGGGTTGGCACGCTCAATCACAGCCTGGATGCTGCCGATAGCGCGACGCGTGCCCTTGCTGCAGGCACGGATATGCCTGTGCATGATGTGATGATCGCCCTGGAGCAGGCGCGCCTGGATATGCAGTTTGCGGTCCAGGTTCGTAATCGCGTGGTAGCGGCATACCACGACATCGTCAGCATGCAGGTCTGAATCCCATGGCTAGTGCACGATCCCTCTGGGATAGCTGGTCGGCAGGCAAGCGCTTGATGCTGGGCTTGGGCGTGCTGTTGATCGTAGCCGTCGCGGTGGCGCTGGGGTGGTGGTCGACACGTCCGAGCTATGGCGTGCTGTTTAACGATTTACGCCAGGTGGACGCTGCGGAAATTGCGACTTCGCTGGATAGCTTGCAGATTCCACATCGTTTCGCCGATGACGGCGCCACTGTGCTGGTGCCGGCCGATACGGTGTACGACACCCGCATGAAGCTGGTCGCTCAAGGCGTGCCCCACGGAGGCAGCGTGGGCTTTGAGGTCTTTAAGGATTCCGATTTCGGCGTTACAGAATTCGCACAACGGGTGAACTATCAACGGGCGCTCCAAGGCGAGCTTGAGCGCACGATTTCCTCGATCGCCGAAGTACAGTCCGCGCGTGTTCACCTGACGCTGCGGCGGGCAACGATGTTTGAGACGCAAGATGCGCCGTCCAAGGCTTCAGTGACCTTGGGGCTGCATCCCGGCAAGTCGCTTGCGCCCAAGCAGGTCGTGGGCATTCAACGCCTGATTGCTTCTGCGGTGGAAGGCCTGACTCCCGAGTCAGTCGTCGTGCTGGGTGACGGTGGCGCCGTGCTCTCTGGCAACGGCCGAGCCATGGGTGACGAGGGCGATGAGCAGGCGCGTATCGAGCAACGTCTGCATCAGCGCATCGACGGCATGCTGCGTGAAGCCTTGGGAGCAGGCACACCTTATACGGTGTCAGTGGATGTGCAGCTCAATTACGATCGGGTGAAGCAAGTCCGCGACAAGCTGGTTCCACAAGGCAAGGACGGTAATGGCTTAGTGGTTCGCCAGAAAACGTCGAATAGCCATCCCGTAGCCAATACGGAAGACGGTGCCCATACGCAGGGCAGTTCGGGAGAGTCCGAACTGGAGTTTGCCCACAGCCGCGAACAAGAAGAAATCGAAGTGGCGCCGGGTCGGGTCGTGCGTATTTCGGTCGGCATTCTGGTACCGCCAACGGTGGACCAAGCCACGTTGGTGAAGCTCAATACAGTGATTGCCGATGCCGCGGGCCTGGATGTTCAGCGCGGGGACCATCTCGATATCGCCACCGTCAGCGGTCTGGCAAGGTCGGGCGTGGAGGCTGTCAAAGCTCCGGTCGTCAAGGCCACGCCGGCAGCTGTCTATGCCGCGGGTTCATTTACTCCGTCGCTAGCGATAGCCGCCGCATTGGCATTGGCCGTCCTGGGCTTTCTTATTGGGCTGGGGGTTGCCCGCCTGCGTCAGCCAAAGCGGCTGACGCAGGCAGAACGCGAACGATTGCTACGCGATGTGCAGCATTGGATCGACTCCCCGGAGCGCTCATGAATTCGCGCGGATTGCGTCTGGCGGCCGCGAAGCTCGCTTCATTGCATGCCGCTGATCGACGTTGGCTGTTGAATCAGCTACCACAGCAGCAGGCACATGCGGTGCGCGAACTGCTGGCGCGGAGTGAACTGCGTCATCTTTCAGGCCAGGTGAGTGGATTGACGTCTATCCACATGCCTGAGCCGGTTGCCGCCGCGGCCATTGCAGCGGAACCTCACGCGGTAGAGCTCGAAGCGCTGGGGCCGGCATGGGCAGCATTGTGGTTGACAGCGAGCGTGCCAGACCGAATCGATGATTATCTAAGCGCAATGGATGCAGCCCGCGCCCGCCGGGTGATCGAGGCAGCCACTCGCTTCCATCAAGGTCTTCCGGTGGCATTGGCGGCGGCGATAGCCGAGTGGCCGATGCCAGAACAGGAACGGAGCAGCCAAAAGATATGAGCGACGATCGCCTCGTTTCTGCACGCCGTATCGCGCGACAAGCTGTCGTCAGCGGATCGGCGCGCACGCTGGTGGTCGGTGGAAAAGGGATGCCGAGCCCGATCGCGGAAAACCTGGAAGAAGCCGAGGAATATCGATTCGGTTTCGATCGCGGTTATACCGATGGCCTGCGTAGTGCCAAGGCGGAAGTGGACACTGCTGCTGCACAAGCCCGGATGCAATGGGAGGCAGAGGCCAGGACGGCATTGGATGCGGCACTCGCTGAGACCCAGGCCGCGCGTGGCGCTTATTTGGACTCAGCGAACGCTCTTTCGATAACGGTAAGTGAAGACCGCCATTGGGCGGAGTCTTTTGCCATCGAGCTCGCCTATGCCGCTGTACTGCGGCTGCTGGGTGAAAAGGCCGCTGACCGGTCGTTGATCGAGCGCCTGTACGCGCAGGCCCGGCAAGCCGTTGGCGAAGGCATCATGCGTCTGCGTGTCGCACCGGATGACTTGGCCGATGTGGGACATCAGGCTAAAGGTATCGAACTGGTCGCCGACGAGACCTTGCCAGTAGGGAGTTGCCTATTGGAAACGCCCCGTGGTCGTTTTGATGCGGGCCTGGATGTGCGCCTGGAATTACTGCGTCAAGCGCTACTCCGCACCCTCCGTGATACACCGAGAGACGGAGGGCGTGTTGGCCGCAATGATTGACCACTTCCAGAGCGCGCTACGTTCAATGCCAAGCTATGTCCGCGAGGGCGAAGTGTCGGCTTGCAACGGGCTTGTTATCGAAGCCATAGGCCCTGACGCCCATCTGGGTGAGGTTTGTGAGCTATGGCCGACGAGTGCTGCTCAGCCGATGCTGACTCAGGTGATCGGTTTTCGCGATGGTCGTGTCTTGTTGATGCCGTATGGATCGTCGGCCGGTTTGCGTGTGGGCGATCGCTTGCGCGCCAGTGGCCGTAGCATGCGTATTCCCGTGGGGCCGCAATTGCTGGGGCGCGTGATCGATGCCTTTGGGGTGCCGCTGGACGGTAAAGGTGGCCTGGTCACTGACACCAGCTACGACGTTCATCGTGCACCGATCGCGCCGCTTCAGCGGCGCGAAGACGATACCGTGCTCGAGACGGGTATCCGCGTGATCGATACCTTGTTGACCATGGGGAAGGGGCAACGCATGGGCGTGTTTGCCGGATCGGGCGTGGGAAAAAGCACCTTGCTGGGAATGATGGCCCGTCACGTTAAAGCCGATGTGGCGGTGATCGGACTGATCGGCGAACGAGGTCGCGAGGTCGGTGATTTTGTAGCGCACGCGCTGGGTGAAGGTGGAATGCAGCGTGCTGTGGTCATTGCCGCTACTTCGGATCAACCCGCGCTAGTACGAACCCATGCCGCACATGCGGTGGCCGAGTACTTTCGTGATCAAGGCAACGATGTGCTGCTGATGGTCGACTCGATCACTCGTTTCGCGATGGCTCAGCGCGAAATCGGCTTGGCGGCCGGGGAGCCGCCTACGTCGCGTGGTTATCCGCCATCCGTATTCAATACGTTGCCGCAACTGATTGAACGTGGCGGTGCACTGAAAGGCAAGGGCTCTGTTTCTTGTGTCTATAGCGTGCTGGTCGAAGGCGACGATATGAATGAGCCCGTGGCCGATCATATGCGCGCGCTTTTGGATGGGCATATCGTGCTGTCTCGCGATATGGCGCACCGTGGTCAATTGCCTGCGATCGATCCGTTGCAAAGCGTGAGCCGATGGATCGGTCGGCTTACTACGTCGTCTGAGCGGGCGGATGCATCGGATGCGAAGGCGTTGTTGGCGACGTTTGATGCTTCGCGCGATCTCATCGACATGGGCGCTTATCAGCGCGGCTCCAATGAAAATCTTGATCGCGCCGTAGAGCGCGTTCCCGCTTTGCTCGCAAGTTTCCGCCAGCCGCCGCATGTCAGCCATGGCCGCGCCGAAGGCTATACGACACTGGCGTCCATTCTGCACGGGCACGGAGGGGCGGTATGACCTCACCTCGTCTTCGCCTTGCATCGCGTCTTGCCGCGTTGGAACGGTTTAAAGAAGAGCGCCTAAGGCAAGAGTTGGCTGGTGCTCACCATGAGGCTCAACGAGCAAAACAGCATCAACAGGAATGGGAAGTGGAGCTGGAGCACATCGAGGACATTCGCCTCAGTGCATTGCGTGCCAGCAAGGCGGACCTGGCCACGTATGGGCTATATACCGAATTATCGGCGACGACCGAACAACGCCTCAGAGTGAGCATGGCGGTCACTGTGGCGGCAGACGAGATGGTGGAGCAAAAGACGGTTGCCTGGAAAGCAGGCAACGCACGCTATGAATCATCACGAGAACGTAGCGATCGCCTGGCCGATGAGGCCGTGCGAGAAGATACGAAAAAACATCACGTGGATGCGATGGATCTTTGGCTTGCCCAACGGATGTGGTTGTCATGAACGAGATACTGGCTGTCTTTATGCAAACGGCGTCGCGTGATGCGGCAGCTGTCTCGCAATCATCGACCAATCAGCCCTTTGCTGAGCACGTCGCCTCGCCAGCGCAGGCAGAGCACGATGGGCATCAAGCGCGGCGAGATTCGCGCGCCGCGCCTCATGCGGATCTCGGCCAAGGTGATTTGCATGCCACGCAAGCCGAGCCATCCGCACCAGTAGACCATGTACAGCTGCCTGCTACGTTGGACTGGCTCCGCCCCCTGTCGATAGCGGCATCGGGCACACAGGACACAGATACTTTGTTATACCCGTTGAGCCTACGAGTCATCGGATACTTGTCGATGCTCGGCACCGCAAAGACGACGCCGGAAGAACAAGGGCTCGTAAATTCACGTCCCGCTCTCGCTTTCATCCAAGATGCCGGTAGCGGTGGCGCTGAGATTTCAACGTATCCCATGGGGTCGCCCCCTTCATCAAGCACTGATACAGCACCGCAGATATCGGGCTCGCCGGTAAGCGTGATCGGTGGGATGGAATCCGATGCCGATTGCTCGGCAACGGTTGGCGCAAAAATAGTGTTGTCAGCCGGCCTCGATCATTGGGCCAGGCAACTGCTTCGCATCAGCTACCAGGGCCAGACGGCAACCCTGTGGCTGCGTGATTTTCATCTCGACGATGCACAACGCAGCGCATTGACTGAGCACGTGCTCGCTCATGCGTTATCCATGGGGCAACCCATTACCCGCCTCGTAGTCAACGGGAAAGAAGTCTGGCGCGCGGTTTCGACGTCGCCAGTCGCCGATAAGGAGCAAGAAACCCATGGCAGTTGATTCGATTGGTGCCGTGCTAGGAGCGTCCAATGCGACCTCGGGCGTGCAACAGAAAGCCATTAACCAGAACGATTTCATCAAGCTTTTTGTCAGTGAATTGCAGTTTCAAGATCCCATGCAGCCATTGGATAACAGTCAGTTCCTGCTGCAATTGTCACAGTTTGAAAGTATCGAGCTATCGAGCGAAACCAATCAGGGTGTCCAGGACATGCTGACGATGAACTCGTCGAGTCAGTCGATAAGCCTGCTCAATCATCCTGTTCAAGTGACAGGCATGGATGGCTCGACCACGGCTGGCAAGATAAGCGCCGTGTCATTCACCACGGGTGGTGTTCAACTCTCGGTGACTGCAAGTAACACCGGTACCGTCATGACTGGCGTGCGCTTATCGCAAATCAATCTTGTGCAGCCCTAGGAGGGCGTATGTTGCAAGCACTCTTTAATGGTTTGTCTGGCCTGTTTGGTTTCTCCAAAGACCTGGACAATATCGGTAACAATATTTCCAATATGAATACGCCGGGCTATCGTGGCCAGAGCGCTTTCTTTGAAAATTTGGCCGATGGCGATGGGACGCAGCTGTCGCAAGAGTTCACTGACCTTTCGCAAGGCAGCATCCAGCAGACCGGAACCAGCACGGATGTGGCGATCAGCGGCAAGGGGCTATTCGTATTGCATGACACGCAGGGCAATGTGTTCTATACCCGCGAGGGGCATTTTCAATTCGATGCCGACGGCTATCTGGTTGACGACACTTCCGGCTATCGGGTTGCTGCGCTCAATAGCTCGGGGGGCTTGACCGACTTTACGATCGCCAATCTCACTACGCTTGCCGCGCAACCGACGACGAAGGTTAACTTCAGCGGCAACCTGGCCAAAGCTACGGCGGGCCAGACCGGACCAAATACGCAGCAAGTCCCCGGCATTCAGATATTTGATGCCGCAGGTGGCATGCATACCCTTACAGCGACCCTGACTGACAATACCGCCACTACGGCGGGCAGTTGGCTGGTCTCGGTCAAAGACGATACGGGCAATGTGGTGGGCACCGGCGAAGTTCGCTTTGGTCCAGACTACACGCCGCAGGCGGGATTCAGCAGCTTCGATCTCAGTCTTAAATACAACGGCACCGCGCAGAAGGTGACGCTGAACTTCGGGACACCTGGGGCGTATAGCGGCACGACGCAAATGCCAGGTGCGACCGCCAGCATTGGCGCCAAAGTGGCAGATGGTCATGGCGTGGTTGGAATATCCCAGTTGTCTTTCGATACCACGGGTAGTCTGCAGGTCACGTACAGCGATAATGAGCGGAAACAGGGGCCGCAACTTGCGCTGGCCTATGTGCCTGATGAGCAGGATCTACAGTTGCATCAAGGGGCGCTTTACAGTGCGCCTCAGCAGCTTTCGGTGTCATTGGGCAAGGCTGGAAGCTCTTATTTCGGCAATATCACTGGCGGCAGCCTCGAGCTTTCCAACGTCGACCTGACACGTGAACTCACGGAGATGATCATCGTGCAGCGCGGCTATCAAGCGAGCTCGCGTGTCTTGAGCATTACTGACAGCATGCTGCAACAGCTGTACTCCAGTACGGGAGGCGGCGGTGGCTAAGCGCTATGGTTGGTTAGGCGCATCGAGAAAACAGGCGCTTGCCGGCAAGCTCGATCGTATCGTGCGGACCTGGTGGGACGCGTGGGGGCTAGAACCTGTACCAGGCGCGATCGATGCGGCCGTGCCTGGGGTGGCCGCAGATCGTTACTGGTTGATCGATCAACAGGGGCTTCTCGCCGTGCACATGGATGGTTCGTTGGCTGAAGCATTGACAGGTATCGACGACAAACGGGGCGGCCATTTTGCTGACCACTTATCGCAAAAGGCACTACACGATCTCGTGGCGCGATTGGCCGATCAGCGTGGCTCCGTGAGTCCTATCTCGACGACCGAGGTCTCGTCGCTTCCTGCGGAACTCGCGGAAGAACGGCGAGGCGCATGCAGTTTCGGATTGAGTTGCGGACCCATGCATTTATCGATCTGGCTCGATCGAGCGATGGCAGATCGATTGGCACCCCGCACGACATCAAATGCAACGTTGCGAGTGCTCGCATCGCGTACTGATGCCTTGGCTCCTGCGCGCACGCAGCTTACTGCCCGGCTGGAACTGGGCGACATCGCGATGGGTGAATTGCGTGACCTTCACGTAGGCGATGTGTTGATGACGCGCACGCCCTTGAGCGAGCTGATCGATTTGGTCATCAGTGATAGTGGCAAGCATTTAATCCATGGCCGTCTGGGTGAACAAGGCGGGCAGCGTGCTCTCTTGCTTCAGGCGGCGAATTTATCGGAGTCCACGACATGAGTTCGATCGTAGTTGAACCGCTTATTCTGGAGCCATTAGTTGAGGCTGTAGCGCCTGAACGCCTCGAGAAGGTGGGTGTGCCAGATCTGAGTTTGGTCGATCATGTGCAGGTGCGCTTGACTGCTGTACTGGGCGAGATGGAGCTCACTGTGGCGGAGCTCTTTGATCTCAAGACCGGCAAGGTTCTCGCTTTGCAGCAGTTGCTCGACGACACCATCGTGCTGCAGTTGAATGGTAAGGCTGTTGCCACGGCGCATCTCGTGGCCGTAGGCGATTGCTTCGGTGTACAGATTGCTCAAGTCTTGTGATAGCCAGCATGTTTGTGGATAACGCCCCCGCCGTGGCGGCCTCTGTGGCAATGCCGGCAGCCATTCCTTTCAGCCATGCCGCTGTCAGCAGTGACTCCGCAAACATGTCCGGCATGTTAGTGGCGGCGGCTTTGCTGGCGCTTGCGTTTGCTGTGCTCTGGGTGCTTAAGCAGCGTGGATGGGGTATCAAGTCCTCCGCGATTTCTGCCAACGCCATCCATCAGCCTGAGGATTTCCAGGTGATGCAAAGATTGCGGCTTAGTCCCACATGCATGGCATTTGTATTGAGTGACGGTGAGACACGCATGTTGCTTGTGGAGTCTCGGCACAGCGTGACCTTGCAGCCGCTTCAAACCGTTGAAATCCCGCTGCGAAATACCTTGTCAGCGGTTAGCGATTTCGGACAGTCGACGTAATGGATGCCAACAAACGATTTCGATGCCGGCGCATGCTTTGCGTTTTTGTGCTGGTGCTGGCAGGGGGGCACACATCGCTGGCCTTCGCCGCTGACCCTCTCCGAGATGCCATCGGGCAGAGTGGCGATGTGGCGCCGGCGCTCCGTCAGCTCGCCGTGCTTACCGCGCTTTCGCTGTTGCCCGCGCTGCTGATCGCGATGACTTCTTTTACGCGTATCGTGATCGTGCTTTCCATGGTCCGAAGTGCGCTTGGGTTGCAGCAGACACCGCCCAATGCCGTGCTAATTACGCTATCGCTGTTTCTAACCCTTTTCTCGATGATGCCTGTGCTGCAGGTCGCCAAAGATCGAGCGGTAGATCCTTGGCTAGCCAAGACAATGAATACCGAGGTCGCGGTACAAACAGGGTTTCAGCCTTTCAAGGAATTTATGATACGGCAGACCCGCGAGGGCGATCTGCGCGCGGTAGTCAGCATGGCTGGCGCCAACCAGCCGAAGACTCTTGCTGAAGTTCAGGCCTTGCACTTGATTCCTGCCTTTATGCTGAGCGAATTGCATACAGCCTTTCAGATCGGCTTCGTGATTTTCTTGCCGTTTCTGTTGATCGACTTGGTCGTCGCTGCGATTCTTATGGCCCTTGGCATGATCATGGTGCCTCCTGCGACGGTCAGTTTGCCGTTGAAGATTTTGTTGTTTCTTTTGATCAATGGGTGGGTCTTGATAGCCCAGGCCATTCTCGGCAGCTATCGGCAAGCCTAGTGAATGTCATCGCCTGTGATGAGCATCCGGATGTTGACGAGATCACTCTTTGGACGCGTTGGCGTGTGGATGGCGACCGCATCGCTTACGAAGCATTAGTGCTTTGTTACACCCCCTGGGTGCGACAGATAGCGCGAGATGTGTTCATGCGTGTAAGAGGGCACAGCAAAGACTGGCCCGACTTTGTGCAGAATGCATCCGTTGGGCTACTTGAAGCCATGGCATCGTTCCAGCTATCGCGCCATGTACCTTTCCGGGCCTATGCACGACTTCGTGTCAGGGGTGCCGTGTTCAACGGGTTACGGGCTCTGTATACGCAGCAGGGAATGCACACGGACGAGCAGGCCTGGAGAGAGCGGGTCGACTCGCTCTTGGACGCTCCTGAAGAAGACCCCGTAGAGCAGTTGATTGCAGTTGTCTCCGGCTTGGGTGCAGTACACATGTTATCGGCCTATGCCGACCAGGAAGCTTTTCAGACGCCCCATAGCCCTTATGACGAGGCTGTGCACAGTCAGCTCAGCGATCGTTTGTCAAAACTCTTGGCCATGCTGCCAGAACGTGAACGACTAGTACTGCAACTCCATTATCTGCAGCACATGGCCTTTGTGCAGATTGCTGATGCTTTGGATCTCACCAAAGGACGAATATCGCAGCTTCATAAGCAGGGCCTGGGGAAACTGAGATCACGTATGATTCAGGAATCCTGGCATCAGGCACTTTAGTTTCATCTGCAATACGCGTCGATATTCTTGTTCATGGCATCGATGACATGCCTCCTGCTCCGGTACCCCTATGGACCCGATTCGTCCTTCTGAAGCCTCTGCTCTTATCGATGCGTTGCGCCAACTCGGCAAAGCGAGCTCAAGTAAAAGCTCAGGGCGGACTGAGGGCGGGCAGCCCAAGCAGGGGCTGCCCGATGCGATAGTGGAGCAGCCTGGTTTGCGTGAGGAACTCCGCACCTTGGTCGCTGCCGTCGACACGGATGACGATGCTGCTGTGGTCGCGATCCGACTTCCCATGTTGCGGTGTATCTTGCTCAGGCAATGGGGGGGTGCGGCGGCAAACGATCAAGCATTCATCGGTATGGTCGCGGCCATAGATCGAACGATTTCAGCGGATTCGCGATTGGCTGAATTGGTGCGTCATGCGATTCGTGCACTGAAAGAGTAAGTGACTGCATGTCCGTCTAATGTCGACCGATTGATGATCGATCATGCCTCTGCATCCACATACGCTTGGTGAGGTTAGACGACCAACGTCAATCCGTGTTTTCTTGCTTATGGGGCGACCTTGCTCAAAGGTTTGGTGAGCAATCCATAGAGCTTGCTCAACGCATCTCGCTTTCATCCAGGTGGAGGTGCCGATCATCGTGCCCGGCTTGCACCCCGCTCAGTCCGTGGCTTTGCCATTGCGCGCGAACTTCCTGCGGCACTTTGGCGGCAGCAACGCGTGTCTCCACGGTACGGCGTAGATCGCCAAGGGGGACGCGGCTCATTACTAGCTCGCCGAGTTTCTCCATGGCTTCAATGATGGGGCCAATCGGTTCTCGAAGTGCCAGTAAGCTAGCTCCGCGGGCTCTTCAAATAATGAAGAGAGCCGGGACCTGGGTGCGTGACCCGGGTCCCGGCTCCATGGCTTGATTCAAGAACAACTAATCAGGTGCACGAAATGTACTGATAGGAGTGGTCGTAAAAATATATCCACGCCAGGCGGGCGACGGCATTGCCCGAAGAATCATTGGTCGCGAAAGGATATAAGTCATTGACACCTTTGACATACCAGTCGCTCCAGCCGCCACCAAACCACTGGAGCTTATAAGCTACGATATTTTTCCCGTACACCTGCCGGTCCAAATTTCTATTCAGCCCACCTGCAGCCCAGGTGGCATTGCCATTAGGTCCGATCGGCGCGCTATCACTGCCGGTCTGAGTGCAAGTTTGTTGTGTGCCCGTATTGGCAATATCGGCATAGGCCGAGTTGGCCATTCCAATAGCAAAAAGCAAGGCAGTAACGGAAAGCAACTTTTTCATAATCATCTCCTAAATATATGAAAGTGCCCTTTCGGGAAGCCAGCGTCTTATTTGCTGCAGCACAGTAATTAGCCTGCGAAGACTTGAGCTCTGCGGTACATAATCCCCTTGTGCTGCTTTTCGAGCTTGTATGGCGGCACGTATAATCGTCGTGAATTAACGGTGCGTGAAAATAATTAAATAAAGAGCCATTTATGGCGACAGTTTTTCATGGTGCATAAGAGTGCGTTGTGATGGCGGCATATAGGTGCCGAAAAAATTGAATAAATCCAAATATAAGCAGATCATTCTTAATCCGGATGGTCGGTCTTCACCTGTAGTTGACGTGGCTTTGCGTGCGGCTGTGGCGCTGAGTAACTTGATTGCTTTTTCCCTGTGAATCAACACGTCACCTTCACGATTTCAGGACGTCAAGAAGCCGGCTCTGCATAAAATGAAGAGGCATGAGTCATTGATGTCTCGGCGGTGGTCATCGAGGTTTTATCGATGGAGGATGATTTCAATAGATGGCCGGTTGCCGATTAAAGTAATGACTTGCTGTATTGGCATGGTGGGTCATTTATATCGATTGAAAAATTTTTCAGCGATTGTTTTAGGTGAAGATGCATGCTGCGGATCTTTTATTGGCAAAGGCGCTATAGATCTTTGCGTTAGCTCGATCTATGTGGTTTTGAAAAAGCCCCTGCACGGCGAAGATTTTGATAGGCGACTTCGTTGGACCAGGCAGGGAATATCTGCGCTTTGGTCGCAGGCATGAGTTTGACGGGCACGCCCATATTTCCCCGCAACCTTCACGCACGTACGGGGGGGGCTGTCCAGAAATGAAATTATCGGTGTCACATCAGCGAAGAGCTGTTGGCTTATTCGTGTGTTTCCATGACGTGAAAGAGTCTGGGCGATGTCACCAGCTTGGCGAGTTCGTCATCCAGCCAGGCGCGCAGGCCAGGGTCGCGTATCGCAAATAATTCAAACACACCGAGCGCGCGCAATGCTGGCAACTGCGCCAGTAGTCTGGGTTCGATGGCGCATAGTACGGGCTCGGGAGTCGCTGGATCGAGCATCTGATGGGCGCAGGCGACAAAGGTCTCCAATGGGCATGGATTGGAGGCGGGTTTCAATGGGGTCAGCTCAAACGGGGACATGAGGTTATCGTCTCTGAATCAATATGTCGTCGGTCGCGGCGCGCGTTGCCCATATGGGAGTGCACGGGCGCGCAGAGGTTCCTGCCACACGTCGCGATGCGCAGGTGTGGTGCGCGTCGAATCTGGATCATCGGCTTGTCGGTCTTAAAGCTGCGTCGGCCTAGGGCGGCTGGGCGGTAAAGCAGGTGTTGGCTGGGTCAATCGAGCATGATTTTCTCGATCAGCGCGGCCGCAGTGGTCAGGCCATTTTCCGCCCTCATTTTCTCGCCCAGTGCCTGCGCCCTTAGGCGGATCTTGTCGGTTTGTGTGGACTCCATACGATCGGCAAGTTGCGCAGCATCCAGCTGCTTCCAACTTACAACGTCGGCTGCGACGCCTGCTTGCTGCAGTCGATCGGCCCAGAAAAACTGATCCGCGGCAAACGGCACCACCACCGAGGGAACGCCGGCTCGTGCGGCGGAGTGACTGGTGCCGGAGCCTCCGTGATGCATCACTAGCGAGGTTTTGGGGAAGAGCCAGTCGTGGGGCGTTTCATCAATCACCAAGAAGTTGTCCGGCAGCACGCTGGCATCCACGCCGCTCCAGCCGGGGTAGAACAAGGCTCGACGGCCGGCAACAGCCTGGATCACCGCACTAAGCAGCCTCGGCCTGTCGAATCCCGACATGCTGCCGAATCCGATGTACATGGGTGGTTCGCCCGATGCGAGGAAGTCACTGAGCACAGTGGGCGGCAGCCACTCTTGCTCCGGTTGTATCCATTGGCCGCAAAGCGCGGCATTCGAAGGCCAATCGTTGGGTGAGGGCAGCAGGTTGGGTGACACGCCGTAAAGCATCGGATGTTGCGTCCACACGCGCGTCCGGGCGGGCAAGTGGCACACCGTCGATCGCGCTGCGTTGGTGCTCTTTCGGAACGCGCGCCATAGCATGCTATTCACGAACTGATGGCTGGCGCGGTTCAACCACCGTGGAACGATCCCTTGCGGCAAGAAGGGCGATGGAAACGCAGCCGTTGGTGTGATGGGAATCATGCCGGCACCGATGGCTTTCACGCCCAGGTATTCGGCGGCGGCCAGGCCCGCGAACGCGGCCAGGCCGCCGACGATAATGGCATCGTAGCCTGCCGCCACGGTCACTATCTGCCTCAGCCATGATTCTGCGTTGGCGTTCGCGATGCGTGCCAGCACATTCACCGTGCTCCGGAATTGATCGCCCTTGGCAACCACATCGGAGATTGCGTGATCCGGTTGCAGCGCACCGCGGATATCGCCGCTCAGCGCGGCCGTTGGAACGCCCAGCGCTTTGGCGCTGCCTAGCGTGGAGGCATCTGCCAGTAATCGCGTTTCATGCCCGGCATCCATCAGTGCGCTGCACAGCGCCGCCATGGGGCGCGTATCGCCTTCCGTGCCGTAGGTTACGACGGCTAGCTTCATGTCCGCTTCCTGGGCTTGGGGATTTTCGCGGACGGCGGCGCGGCGCCTTCCATAAACAATCGGACAACGTTGGCGAATTCCTCGCTTAACTTCAGGCCGGGCACGTCCAGCCAGCGCAATAACGCGCTGAGATAAAGGTGATGAAACATCAGCGCCAGATGTTCTGCGCTCAGGTCGGTGCGCATCTCGTCGGCTTGCTGGCTTTTGAGAATGAGCCATCGAAAAGCGCTGGTCATGTCGCGAGCGTCGCCGCTATCCGAGGCCGACGCTGACGTTCCGATTTCCAGAAATCGAAAGCGCAAATACGGCGGCAGATAGGTTCGATGACGTTCGCACCAGTCGGCCGAGGTTCTCAAGATATGCGCAACCCCGTCTGCAAACCTCGTATCCGGCCCGATATCACTGGCCAGATGCTGCAGGTCACGGGCCAGCTCCAAGTGAATCCAGTGCGCTAGTACCGCTTCTTTGACCGGAAAGTGGTTGTAAAGGGTGCCTTTGGCGACATCCGCTTCGGCCGCGATCTGTTCCATGGTTACCGCATCAAAGCCATGGGCTTCGAATAGGCGTGCGGCGGTGCCGGCCAGGTGGTCCTGCGTTTGCGAGCGCTTTCTATCGCGCCGACCGGGTGCTTCGGGCTTAGTCATCAGTCGTGCTCTTTATTGAACTTTGATCAATATTAGTCATCGTTCAATATTAAGCGCAAGAGGGTAGGGTGATGTCGCGATAAACCAAGGCGCGCAAGTGGCCATGGCTGGCCGTGCGGTGAATGGATGGGCCATTTCTCTACGCGTTCGACCTTTTAGTTGACCCAAGGTCCGGCGGCACTTGCCAGATATAATGATATTATCCTACAAATAGTGACGACTGCAGAGCGATCATCGCGACATCAGGGTCATCGCGAGATCAGGCAGTGTCATTTAGCCGGCTAGTGCAGAGCAGACGATCTCAATTGAGGAGCGTGATGAAACGGTTCGCCTTGGCTTTACTTGTATCGATGCTCAGCCTCACTTTCATGGCTTCGTTCGCACACGCGGAGGCAGCGCCTCCCCAACCGCCTCGGCAGTCCAATGGCTTGGCTTTGACCCCGCCGATGGGGTGGAACTCGTGGAACAAATTCGGTTGCCATATTGACGAAAGCGTTATCCGCGCGGCCGCCGACGCAATGGTCAGTTCCGGGATGAAACATGCCGGCTATGAATATGTGGTCATCGACGACTGCTGGCACGGCGAGCGCGACATCAACGGCGACATTCAGGCGGACGCCAAGCGCTTTCCCTCGGGCATCAAGGCATTGGCCGATTACATCCACGCCAAGGGCCTGAAGTTCGGGATCTATTCCGATGCGGGGAAAAAAACCTGCGCGGGCCGCCCAGGTAGCCGCGGCTTTGAGTACCAGGATGCTCGCCAATACGCTGCCTGGGGTGTCGACTATCTGAAATACGATTGGTGCTCGACTTATAGCCAGGATGCCAAATCAAGCTACGAGACCATGAGCGATGCGCTGCGCGCGTCCGGGCGGCCGATTGTCTTCAGCCTGTGCGAATGGGGCCAGAACAAGCCGTGGTTGTGGGGCGAGACGATTGGCAATCTGTGGCGCATGTCAGGCGATATCTACGACGGCTGGGAGAGTCGCGAAGGTCACTACAACGGCATGACCAATATTCTGGACATGCAGCAAGGGCTCGAAAGCTACGCCGGTCCCGGCCATTGGAATGATCCGGACATGCTAGAGGTCGGCAACGGCGGCATGAGCTTCGAGGAATACAAATCGCACTTCAGTTTGTGGGCCTTGCTGGCCGCGCCGCTGATCGCCGGCAATGATCTAGCGCATATGAGCGAGGAAACCAAGTCGATCCTCACCAATAAGGAAATTATCGCCATCGACCAGGATGCGCTGGGGGTTCAAGGCCACCGCGTCGTCAAAGATGGCGACGACGAAGTCTGGGTCAAGCCGCTCAAGGGTGGCGGTCGCGCGATCGTGTTGTTCAATCGCAGCAAGCAGGTCCACAAGATTGGCGTGAACTGGGAGACGCTGGGTTATCCGACCGCGCTGGAGTTGCGCGTGCGTGACCTGTGGAGTCACAAAAACCTGCCCAGGACGAAAGCAAGCTTCGCTGCCGATGTACCGCCACATGGCGTGGTGATGATTCGCGTCGAGGCGTGAGCTTTTCTTTCAGGGCGCCTGCCGTACACGGCAAGGCGGCCGCATCCCTTTTCACTCATTGGAAGGACGTTCCGTGAAGCGGATATTTGGTTTTCTGATCGGCCTTCTGGTCCTCGGATTCATGCATGCTGCTGCGACCCAGGCCGAAAGCGCTCCGCCGCAACCGCCCAGGCAGTCCAACGGCCTTGCCTTGACTCCGCCGATGGGCTGGAACACCTGGAATAAATTCGGTTGCGAGATCAGCGAGGCGACGATTCATCAGGCCGTCGACGCCATGATCAGCTCTGGTATGAAAGATGCCGGATACGAATACATTGTTATCGACGATTGCTGGCAAAGCGGGCGTGACGCCAAGGGGCAAATCGTCGCTGACCCCAAACGCTTTCCCTCCGGCATGCGCGCGCTGGGCAACTATATTCACTCCCAAGGCCTGAAGTTCGGCATCTACTCGGACGCAGGCAAGTTGACCTGCGGCAAGCGTCCGGGCAGCTTGGGCCATGAATATCAAGATGCACGCACTTATGCGTCATGGGGTGTCGATTATCTGAAATACGATTGGTGCTCGACTTACAGCCAGGACGCCAAGTCGACCTACGAAACCATGAGCGACGCTTTGCGCGCCTCTGGACGCCCCATTGTCTTCAGCATTTGCGAGTGGGGTTTAAACAAACCCTGGTTGTGGGGCGAGACCATCGGCAATCTGTGGCGTACCACGGACGACATCTACGATCACTGGCAGGGCAAGCACGGTTACGAACACGGTGTGATGGATATCCTCGACCTGCAAGTCGGCTTGGCCGGCCGTGCTGGCCCGGGGCATTGGAACGACCCCGACATGCTGGAAGTCGGCAACGGCAAGATGACGCTGGAGGAATACAAGTCGCATTTCAGCTTGTGGGCGGTACTGGCGGCACCCTTGATGGCCGGCAACGATCTCGCCGCGATGACGCCGGAGATCAAGGCCATCCTGACCAATAAAGAAGTGATCGCGATCGATCAAGACCCACTTGGCGTGGAGGCGAGTCGCGTGGCCAAGCATGGCGACTACGAGGTCTGGGCTCGGCCTCTGAAAGGCGGCGGTCGCGCCGTGGTTCTGTTGAATCGAAGCACCGCCAGTCACACGATCACGGCGAGCTGGGATGACTTGCAGCTGCCCTCATCGCTGAGTCTGAAGGTGCACGATCTGTGGGCACATAAAGACTTGCCCGGGGCCAAGGGCAGTTTCTCCGCCGAGGTGCCGTCCCATGGCGTGGTAATGGTTCGCCTGGAATGATCCATCAGCTTGCTTAGGCCCTGGTCGTAGCCGTTTCGGTGCGCGATGGCGCGCTCGGTGCGGGTTTAAAGCGTGTCTCGCGCTTGCCCTGATCTGTTCTGCAATAGCAGTAAATAGCTGGCGGCAGACCAGCTGAAGTTGCGCGACTGATAGCCCTGGCCGGTCAACGGATCGTAGTTTTCATAGAATGGGGCTTGCCCGGTCAGCCCCTTGGCGTGGAGCACCAGGCGGCGAGTCATATCGTCGGCCTGCCGCGCATAACCGTAACGCCTTAGCGCCTCGACCCCGAAATAGGCCTGGTCCAGCCATACCGGGCCGCGCCAATAACCCTGAATCGGCGAGAATCGCGGATCGTCGGCGGCAAGCGTCGGAAACGGCATGACGGTGGCGAATTTCTTCGGGTCCAGCATCACGCGAACCACCGCCTTGGCTTGCTCGGGGCTCGCCACGCCGGCCCAGAGCGGGGCCCAGCCCTCCGAACCAAAAACACGCACACGATCGTCTTGGCCCAGTTTGGCGTCGAAGAAATAACCCAACGTCTTGTCGAACATCCGCGCTTGAATAGGCGCCTTCATCGCCTCGGCCTCTTTCAGCCACTGGCCTTGATCCTGGGGCTTGCCGAGCGCGGCCGCGATCTCCGCCAAGTCAAGTTTTTCACGGTAGAGATAGGCGTTGAGGTCGATCGATTCCTGATCGATAGACCATGCGCCGTCGCCATTCTTGAGCATCGTGGCCGTGTCAAAGCGCACCGCGTTGTCCATACCGCTTTCCCACGCGGCGGCGATTTTGCTGCCATCGGTCGAGCCGTATTCGGCCAGGCCGTTGTGGTCGTGATCGCGCGCCTTGAACCACCAGCGGTGATAGCGCACCAGCTTGTCGTACATCTCGCTGAGAAACGCTCGGTCGCCGGTGGCGCGATAAATCTTCAGCACCGCCCACACAGCCAGCGGTGGTTTGCTGTCACGCCCGTTGTTGTTTGCCTTGTCCAGATAGACACAGTCGGGGACCATGCCATCGGCGCTTTGATAATCGAACATGGCACGTATCTGGTCGCGTGCCAGCTCAGGCGCAAACTGCGCCAGCGCCGCTGCGTGCTTCCAGGAATCCCAGGCCCAGAAGCCGTTGAAATCCGGGTTGGAGTAAGCGGGGATGACGCCGTCGTGATGTATATCGCCGCGCGCCGCGCGCCAATTGCCGAGCAGGGTCATCATCGCTTTTACGGAAATGCGCCGAGCGATGTCATCCGCCAGGCCCGGCAGATGGTTCGCAGCGATGGACTTCAGGTAGCCGTCCCAGCGCGCTCGATTCTGCGGCCACGCGATCATGCCATCGACCGGCGTCGGCGTTTCGACACGGTCGTCATAGACCAGGGTTTGCTCGACAAAAACCGTGGTGGTCTGCCGTGGTTCCAGGTGCAGTGGTTGGTCTGGCTCGATGCGATAGTCGGCCCCTGCGAGGACAATCCGACGCCCTTGCATGCCATTGACGGAGATGCGCGTGGTCAGCGTCGAATTGGAATGGGTGAAGCTTTGCGTCACTGCATCGTCGTGCTTGGCAAGCCCGGCCTCCTGCGAAGGCATGATGCGCCCCATCACGGAAAGATCCAGGTCTTTCGCGGTTGTCGCCGTAAGCTCGATCCGCACCAGTGCGTGCCAGGCGTCGGCAAAAAACAGGGTCTGGCGCACAGTGAGATCTGGCGCGGCAAAGCGGCGCATCAAATAGCCCGGCGCGGCATGGCCTTCGATCGGGGTCAGGACGATGTCTTGCCGGCGCGCGGCGTCCTTCAGCGCCAGCTGTGCAAAGCGCGAACCCACCCACTGGCCGTCGCCGAGGCTGTGGACGAACGGGCCGACAAAACCGGTCGACGTATCGGCGGTTGGCGGCAGGCTATAACCGTGCCACGACCCGGCATCGAAAAAGATGTTGAAGCTTCGATCGGCTGGCGTCTGTGGCTCGCCATGCAGGTCGAGCACGTCGGAGTACATCGCGTCGTCGCCGTTCGCCTGCGTCGCTGACTTCGCGCACAGGTCGGCGCAACCAAGCGCCAGCGCGAAGGTGGTCGCGGCGATCATCAGAGGCTTGCAGGGTGAACGCATGAAGTGATGTTCCTGGGTATCGGCTGTTGTTGACTGATCGCGTCGCTGATCAAGCCGCGATCGAGTGCGCTGCGATAACGTTTCGCAGTGAGATCTCATGATGCCCTCAGTCCCATGCCAATGGCACGAAAATTGATATCGTCCTCGCGACGACATCGGCTGGACTAGCCTGGCAGCATGGTGATGGGCGTGGCAGGCAGCGCCTGTTGCAACAGCCAGGCATGTTCGTACGACAAGCGCATGCTCCAGCCTTACTGCTCTCATGCGCAGCTTGCCGGACCCATCCTGGAGTCGACCATGAAGCCTGCCCTCGCGCGCTCGTTCGCGCTCACCGCCTTATTGCTGCTTCCATCGCTGGCATCGCACGCGCAGGACAAAACGACGAACGAGCAAGGCACATTTGTGCTTTACAAGTTCGCCAAAGCCATCGGCAAGGAGACCTACACCCTTGCTGATGAGCAAGGCCTGCTGACGCTTCGCTCGGACTTCAAGTTCAATGACCGCGGCACCGACGTGCCGCTGAAAACGGTTTATACGGCGACCGACATTGTTCACCCCGTCTCGCTGAGGAGCGAAGGGCGATCGTCTCGACATTCACCGATGAACGATGCGTTTTCACTCGACGCGAAACAGCAACGTGTCGTGCTGGTGCGCGATGGCAAGACGACGGACTATCCGGCCAGCGCCGACACCTTTCTAGTCGATGGCTATTCGCCCGTCGCCATGCAGCAGATGCTGATGCGCTTCTGGATCGCCCGCGGCAAGCCCGCGCAAATCGCCACCGTGCCTGATGCCAGCATTCATATCGAACCGGGCAACGATCTTACGGTCAGCGTCAATGGTCAGCCCACAACGCTGCATAGCTATATCGTCAACGGCCTGATCTGGGGCGCCGAGACGGTGTGGCTGGATGACGATCAGCGACTTGCCGCCGTGGTAACGACGGATGCCGAATTCGACCACTTCGAAGCGGTTCGCGAAACGTACGCGGCCTCGCTTGCCCAGTTCATCCAGCAGGCGGCCAGCAATAATCTGGCGGCGCTGGCGCGATTGACCGCCGCGGCCAAGCATGCCACTGGAAAGCGTCTTGCCATCACCAATGCCACCCTTATCGACGGTACCGGGGCCACGCCACGCCGTGTCGCCGTGGTGTACGTGGAAGGCGGCCGGATCAGCAAGATCATGGCATCGGGTTCGCTGCCCCAGGCCTCTGACAAGCTGGATGTGATTGACGGCAGCGGGAAATACCTGATGCCCGGATTGTGGGACATGCACGCGCACTACGAGCAAGTGGAATGGGGCCCCATCTATCTGGCGGCCGGCGTGACCACGGTGCGCGACTGCGGTAACGAGTTCGACTTCATCACCACGGTTAGAGATGCCGTGCAATCCGGGCGTGGCATCGGGCCCAGGCTGCTGATCGCCGGCTTGGTCGATGGTACCGGTCCCATCACGCTTGGCGCCGTCACTGCCGATACGCCCGAGCAAGCACGCGAGGTCGTTCGGCGCTACAAGAACGCCGGCGCGGTACAGATCAAGATCTATAGCAGCATGAAACCCGACTTGGTGCCGGTGATCGCCGATGAGGCGCACAAGCTCGGTTTGACGGTGACCGGCCACGTGCCCGAGGGCATGACCACTGAGCAGGCGGTGGTTGCTGGCTACGATGGCATTAATCACATCAGCTTCGTCAGTCGCGATCTGTTGCACATGGAGCGCGGCAAGCCGGTACCGCCGATCGACTTCACCTCACCGGATGCAAAGCAACAGCTGGCGCTGTTCAAATCGCACCAGACGGTGTTCGACGACACTATCGTGCTGTATCAGACCTTGTCGCGTTCCAGCGCCACGCCGCTGGAAACACTGGAGCCGGGCATCACCCATGTGGCTTCATCCTTGGCCGCAGCGTTGAACGCGTCAGGCGCGCCTCCCGCCAAGGCAGCTGATTTTGCCCAGCGTTATGCCGCAGTCCTGGCCACCCTGCGCGAGCTGCATCGGCAAGGCCTGACCATCGTCGCCGGTACCGATCAGGACGTTCCGGGTTATTCCTTGCACCGCGAGCTGGAAATCTATGTGCAGGCCGGCTTCACCCCGATGGAGGCATTGCAGGCGGCGACTAGTGTCCCGGCGCGCGTCCTCAAGCTGGACAAGGAGCTAGGTACCCTGCAGGTAGGCAAACGCGCGGATATGCTCTTGCTGGATGCCGACCCCTTGGCCGATATTCGCAATACGCGCCGCATTGCCAAGACGATTAGCGGTGGCGTGGTCTATGACCCGGCTCCACTGTGGCAGTCGGTTGGCTTCAAACCCTAAACAGAGAGGGCTGCCCAGGATGGCCGGGCGGCCCGTCAAGCGGTTGTCGTATTCGGCGTGTCAGCTGACCGCGTAGGCTAGGATGTTTTTAAGCAAGGGCGAGTTGTCTCGATAGCGCCAAATCAGCGATACCCCTGGCTCGGTCGCTACGAGGTGCGCGATCACGGCGAGTGATCATGTGCTCTGGTCATTGGCCTTACTCGATAAGGTCCAGTCGTGGTGCGGTATTTACATCGGGGATGGCGCGGGTTTCGGTCGGGGATTGCGTATAAGCCACCGTGTTCTTGAAGGGCTTGGCCCCTGCTAAGGGCAGTCGGTGCCGAGCAGCAGCATGCTCCGCACCAGACGTTTGCGCCGCGGAGCGCAACGCCTGACTGGCCTGTTGGCGCGTGCTTCCGGCATGATTTGAACTCCCCATCGTCAGGCCGACCTCGATGCGTTTATGGCGTGATATCTCACTGTCCGCGGTGATGGCTGGTTTCGTCGCCGTGCTCGTCGGCTTTACCAGCTCCGCGGTGATCGTGTTCAAGGCAGCGCAAGCCGCCGGCGCTTCAGAGGCGCAGACCGCATCGTGGATGTGGGCGTTGGGGCTTGGCATGGGGCTGACCTGCATCGGCCTTTCACTGCGCTATCGCGTACCGGTGGTGACGGCCTGGTCCACCCCAGGGGCGGCGATGTTGATCAGCAGTGTTGCCGGCCTGTCCTTGCCGGAAGTCATCGGCGCATTCCTGTTCAGTGGCTTGCTGCTCACCGTGTTTGGCTTTACCGGTTGGTTCGAGCGTGCGATGGGGCGCATGCCGATGGCGCTGGCCTCCGGCATGCTGGCTGGCGTATTGCTGCGTTTTGGGCTGGATGTATTCACGGTCATGCAGCATCGCTTTGCCTTGGTGATCGCCATGTTCATCAGCTGGCTGTTAGCGCGGCGCTGGCTACCGCGATACGCGGTGATGGTTTCGCTAGCCATCGGCATCGGTGTGGCGGCGATGCAGGGCTTGTTGCATCTGGGCGAACTGCATGTCGCCTTGGCCCGGCCGATATTTGTAATGCCGCAATTCACCTGGGCGGCAATGGTCGGTGTCGCGCTGCCCTTGTTCGTGGTGACGATGGCCTCGCAAAACGTGCCGGGTGTGGCGATCTTGCGCGCCCATGGTTACACCGACACACCGATCTCGCCGCTCATCGGTTGGACCGGCTTGACTACGCTGCTGTTGGCGCCCTTCGGCGCCTATGCGCTCAACCTGGCCGCCATCACCGCGGCCATTTGCATGGGCCGCGACGCCCACGAAGATGCACGCCGTCGTTATGTAGCCGCCATCGCCGCCGGGTTTTTCTATCTGCTGATCGGCCTGTTCGGCGCCACGGTTGCGGCCTTGTTCGCTGCTTTGCCGAAGGAGCTGATCATGGCAATTGCCGGTATTGCGCTATTCGGCACCATCGGCAACGGTCTTGCGGCGGCGCTTGGCAAAGAAGATGGTCGCGAGGCTGCCCTGGTCACCTTTCTGGTGACTGCCTCGGGCCTGACCCTGCTCGGTATCGGCTCCGCCTTTTGGGGGCTTATGGCGGGCTTGGTGACCCTGGGCGTGATGCGATGGAAAGTCATGGCGCCGGCGATTTGATGGCAGCTGGTTGAGCGGGAATCCATGACGGTCGACACACCAGCTGGTTGCAAGCCATGTCTGCTGGGGCGGCGCGCAGGCTATGGGCGCAATGTTGGCGCGCATAGCCGAGGGCGTCGTAAGTTTTTTCTTACTCGGAAACATGGCAGAAGAGACACGGACAAGTAACGAACGCCGGCCATAGTGAGCCGCCCAATGGCGGGCGCTTAAGGCGATATCTCCATGAAAAGAAAGTATGTAGCGGCAACGGCTGCCGCACTGCTTATCGCTTCGACATGTTCAACCGGCGCGGTTCTGGCCGCGGCAAATTCCAGTGCAAACCTGCTGGCAGGCGGTGATGGCGAGGCCGCCGCATGTACCTCCGATTGGAACGCGGTGACCACGGTGCCGGGCTGGACGGTGCTTCAAGGCAATCCAAGTGTGGTGTGTTACTCGGCGGCTACGTTCGCGACCCCCGCAAGCCCTGCACGCGGCAATGCCTTTATTGCCGATGGTCCCTATGGCGACTCGGCGTTGAGCCAGCGGGTCGATGTGTCGGCTGCGGCCGCAGCGATTGATGCGGGGACGACGACGTACACACTTTCTGGCTGGTTGGGTGGCTATGGAAGCTACAGCGCCCATGCCGTGCTGAGCGCCAATTTCCTCGACGCCAATGGCGCCCCGCTGGGAGACACCGCGACGGTACCTACGGTGACCGCCGCCGACCGTGGCAATAGCAATGCTTTTCTGGCGCGTTCGATCAGTAACGTCGTGCCCGCAGGGACTCGCGCCATCTCGGTGTTGCTGCGTTTTGTCGATACCGGTGCGTCGTACAACATCGGTTATGCCGACAATGTGTCGCTGACGCTATCCACCCCGTTGCCGGTGGCTGCGTTGAAGCCTCCGGTATCGACGGTGCCTGCTTACGATCATGTCTTCGTGGTGATGATGGAGAACACCAATTACGGCCAGGTCATCGGTGACAGCGCCGATGCACCCTTTATCAACAGCCTGGCGAGTAAAGGCACGCTGCTGATGAATGCGAGCGGCACCTATCACCCCAGCGATGAGAATTATCTGGCTATCGCCGGCGGCGACAACTTCGTCCAGGGTGCGATTTACTACCCGAATATCCATGTTGCCTCGGCCCATCTTGGCGACCGCCTCGAAGCGGTCGGCAAAACCTGGAAGGCCTACGAACAAGGCATGGGTACACCGTGCAATACCAACAAGAATTACGATTCCTACTACGGCGCCGATGACGCACCGTTTATCAACTTCACCAATATCAGTAGCAATCCGACGCGCTGCCAGGCACATCTGGTCGATCTAAGCCAACTGAGCAACGATTTGCAGGCCACCGCCAGCACGCCGAACTTCGCTTGGCTGGCCGCGGACGATTACTACGACGGCGAGGCCTCCGGGAACGGCTCATCGACCAGCTTGCAGGTACAAGACGGCTGGTTGAAGCAGACCTTGCAGCCGATTTTCAATGCGCCGGCATGGACTCATCAGCATTCGCTGTTGGTGCTCACCTGGGACGAGTCCTCATCGTATACCGGCAACCACATCGCAACGATTCTGGTGGATTCGCAGGGTGCCGTAAGGGCCGGTTACGGCAGTGCCGCCAGCTATAACCACTTCAGCGTGGGCCGCACGATCGAACAGGCCTTGGGTCTTGCTGCGCTGACCGCCAATGACACCTACGCTACGCCGATCAACGATGCATTCTCGCCGGCCGCACCGCCGCCGTTGACGCCGACGCTGTCTACCGCGACGCCGGTGGTGCCGCAAGGCGCCAACGTGGTGCTCGATTATGCGACCACCGGCGCACAGCTGAGCGCGACCAATTGGGTGGGCATCTACAGCGACGGTAATACGCCCGGCGTGCAATCGTCCACCGCTTGGCAATACGTCCCGACCAGTTATGGACAGGCCGCGTTCAACACGTCCAATTTGGCGCCCGGCCATTACACCGCGTGGTATCTGCAAAACGATGGCTACGGGGTATTGAGTGGCCCAGTGAGTTTCAACGTATCGCCTTGACGGTCGACGCGGCATCGCATGCTTCGTCGTCATGATTGCAGCTCACCCAGTGCTTTCATGGTCAATGCCAAGGAGCGTCGCCTTCGGGCGGCGCTCCACCTGCTAATTCAAGCTACGTCGAGTAGATGCGGTGATGCCGATAGATTGGCGCTCACTGATCTACGCTCCGCACTTCTGCAAAATTTTCTCCCGCTCTTGCTTATGCACGCTTGCATAGGCTGCGGGCATGACTTGCGTACATGCCCGACATGCTGTCGCGATCGCGGCAGGATTCCAGCGCTTATAGATTTGCTTTCTTGGTGTTGAAGCGCCGCACCGTTTGCATGAATTGCATATCCATGTATTGGCATGACGATGCTGTGATCATCGTGATGTTGTGTAGTCGACGTGAACATTGTTTGGGGCGCCATGCCCCAGCTCTTCAGCATGCTGTCTGGGCTGTTTGTCGCGCTCGATGTCCTTGCCGTGAAGGGCGAGTGAATATGTCTAGAGCGTCACAATCCATGGCGCCTGATACGACTTGCCCCATCGATCTACTGGGGGGAAAGGCGCAGTCTTCGTTTGTAAGAAATGACCCCTAAACCCCGGGGCAAGTCGCCGATGTCGTGAAAATTAGGCGATGACGGCGACCGACATCAGTGCGGGTTTTTGTTCACCCTCGCTATCCGCTTGTTCCATGCACTAAGGCATGGGCTTCTCTTTCGCTGCTGCAGTCGCAGTGAACGTGGGGCCTGACGACTCCGCCCATGCTTGTCGTCACTGCCACGAAACATCGCATGATGATTTTCATCATTTAACTCTTGGAGAGCAGACGATATGAATACAGCAAAGCATGCACGTCGCTTTTTAGAAAAAAGTCACCTTGTCGTGGCCATGGCTTTGGCCATCGGTGCGCAGGGAGCGGTTATGGCAGCTCCGGTGCAGGATGCAAGCGTGATGGCCGGTAGCGTATCTGGCACGCAGGCATTCAATGGCATGGCGGCGGCAATGCGGCCGAGTAACGTGTCAGCCAAGCTTGCTCATGCCAAGGCTAGCTTGGTGAGTCAGTTGGCGGCCGATAAAACATTGTATGTGACCTTGAATCTGCCGCTGCGCAACGAATCCGAAATGGATGCCTTTTTGCAGCAGCTGCAAGACCCCACCAGTAGCAACTATCAGCAATACCTTAGCCCCGAAGAGTTCTCGGCGCGCTTCGGCCCGACCCAGGCTGATTACGCCAAAGTGCTGGCCTGGGTGACCAAACATGGACTGAAGATTTCAGAAGCGCCTGCGAATCGGCTCGTGGTGAGCATTCAAGGCAATGTGGATGCGATCAACAAAGCGTTTCACGTCACCTTGAATCAGTACAGCAAGCAGGGCGATCACCGGGTGATTTATGCGCCGAGCCAGGAGCCGGCGACCGATATAGGTATTCCGATCCTGTCGGTTTCCGGTCTGGATAATATCAATCCACCCGAGTCACGCATTCTCCATCCGAACGTCGCGGCAAGTCGCGGACACGTCGTGAGCAAGGCCGGCGGTTCGGGTCCGCAGGGCAATTTCACGCCACATGACATCCGCCTTGCTTATTACGGCACGGGTCCGTTGACCGGGAAAGGCCAGACCGTTGCCATTTATAGCAATGCCGGCTTGGGTACCAAAGATCTGGACGTCTTTTACAAGACCATTGGCGCGACCCGGCCGGCCGTGCCGATTACCAAGATCCCGGTCAATGGATTTGTCGATGACAATTCGACCAATAGCAACGGCGAGGACGAGAACATTCTGGACATCACCAATGTCCTCGGCGTGGCCCCGGGCCTGAAGCAGATTCTTTTCTACGAAGGCGATCGCCAATCCATCTCGGCGATCCTCAGCAAGATCGCCTCGGACAACAAGGCCAAGGTGGTCAGCAATTCATGGATTTACGAGGAGGATGACACCCGGATCTTCAAGGAATTCCAGGCGCAGGGGCAGACCTTCATCAACGCCAGCGGCGACGAGGGTGCCTACAACGCCGACACTTATGGACAGCCGTCTGAAAATCCGGAAATCCTCAACGTTGGCGGTACCTCGTTGGCTACCACTAAACCCGGCGGCGCGTGGAAGGCCGAGACCACGTGGAGCGGCAGCGGCGGTGGTTTTTATGCGGCGACCGGATACTTGATTCCCAGTTACCAGAAGCTGAAAAACGTCGTCAACGCCACCAACAAAGGCTCCAAGAAGTACCGCAACGATCCGGATGTGGCGCTGGAGGCTGACTTCGACAATATCTCCGTTCAAGACGGAACGCCCGAGTACGGCGTCGCCGGGACCAGCTACGCCGCGCCTCGTATGGCAGGCCTTATCGCACTGGCCAACGAGAAGGCGCTAAGCAAAGGCCAGGCGGTGGTCGGGTTTATCAATCCGAAGCTTTACAGCATGGGCGTAGGCACATCCTCCTCAAAGCTGTTTCACGACATCAACACCGGCAACAACGCTGCTGCCGACGGGCAGGGCCCAAGCTTTAACGCGGTGAATGGTTTCGATCTGGCAACGGGTTGGGGCAGTGTGATCGGCGCCCAGTTCATCGATACCTTGATCGCCAAGTAATTCGTGGCTTGGTGCACTTGTTGATGCAACGGCACCTCCCGTTCGGAGGTGCCGTTGCGGACTTCTTGGGTGGCATCGAGCCGTTAGCGCATGCCGCCGGAGGCGATGATGGTTTCGCCAGTTAGCCAGCCGGCGTCGGACGAGGCCAGGAAGACGGCGAGCGGGGCGATGTCCTGCGGTTGACCCAGTCGACCAAGCGGGGTCTCGGCAATCATATGCTGCTCGAACTCGCTGCCGATGACGCCGGCGGCATGGGCGCCTTCGGTTTCCACACCGCCCGGATTGATCGAGTTCACGCGGATGTGTTTGGGGCCAAGCTCTTTAGACAGTACCTGGGTGATCGCATCCACCGCGCTCTTGGTTGCGGTGTAGACAGCGGTTCCAGCAGGGGCCTTTTTGCTGATGACCGAGCCGATGTTGATCACGCTGCCACCGTCGGGGCCGAAGTGTTTCACTGCCTCTTGGGTAGCCAGCAGCAACCCCAGGACGTTGATATTGAAGTGCCGATGAAAATCTTCTTCGGTGATCGCTTCAATCGGCGCAAATTGATAGACGCCGGCGTTATTGACCAGTACATCCACGGCACCGAAGGCCTGCTTGGTTTCCACGAACAGCCGCTGCACATCCGCGGCCTTCGATACGTCACCCTGCACCGCCAGCGCCTTGCCGCCCTGTTTGACGATCTCGGCCACGACGCGATCGGCGCCTTCCTGGCTGGACGCATAGTTCACCACCACGGCGGCACCTGCGGCGGCCATACTCTTCGCGATCGCGGCGCCAATGCCCTTCGATGCACCGGTGACCACAGCCACTTTGCCAGTTAATTTGCTCACGGTTTTCTCCAGTCTCGCTTGTTGATAGTTAGACGCTTGTAGAAGTGTCTAACGTACAAGGGGGCGAAAGCCACGGATTCAAGGGCCGTGAGGTCAGATTTTTGAGAGTCGTTCCAGGTAGGCGTTCAAGACCGGGCGCTGAAGTACCAGATAAGCAAACTTTCCTTCACGCACGATCTCGATCAGGCCGGCTGTTTCCAGCTCTTTCACATGATGGGACAGCGTGGCCGCGCTGACCGAGTGGGCTTGCTGCAAGACAGTGCAAGGGGTGGACTGCGTGCATTCGCCGATCTGCTTCAGTATCTGATAGCGGCGGGGCTCGGCCAGAGCCCGGGCAATCAAGCCAAATTGCCGGTCGGTCAGATGAAATGGCGTGGCGGTGGCCATGATTCCAGATTACCAAGGGGGTTCGGCGGCGAAGCGCATGAAGGTGACGAGTGCGCCGGACCTGGTCGCGGCAAGGCGCATTCTAGCTCGATTCGCTGTCGCTGCTCGCGCAGTGCTGGCGCTATCGCGGCCATGCCTGCGATCCCTTCACCCGGCGATGGACCTGGAACTCGACCAGCCTCCAGGCATGAGCTGCTTGCTGCCAAGCCAGAATACACAGGCCAATGCGCTGATCGCGGCTCCCAGCAGGCATACGCCGTTCCAGCCGGCATAGGCATAAACCATGGTCGAGCTGATGGCGCCTGCGCCGCTGCCAACGGCATAGAACATCATGTAGCACCCGACCAGGCGGCTGTGCGCTTCGGGGCGAACACGGAAGATCATGCTTTGATTGACGACGTGGATGGCTTGGCCGCCCAGGTCAAGGGCGATGACCCCGACGATCAAGGCCCACAACGCATGTGAGGTGAACGCGATAGGCAGCCACGAGGCGAGCAGTAGCAGTAGTGCCGCGCCGGTCACCCATTGGCCCAGGCCGCGGTCGGCGAGCTGCCCGGCACGCGCGGCAGCCAGCGCCCCGATGGCGCCCACCAGGCCAAACGAACCAATCATCGTATGCGAGTACGAATAAGGCGGTGCGCCGAGCGGAAACACCAGCGAGGTCCAGAACACGCTGAAGGCGGCAAACATCAGCATGGCGATGACGCCGCGAATTTGCAGTACTCGCTCATGCCGAAGCAAGGCGAACATGGAGCGCAGCAGTGGCAGGTACGCCAACGGGGTTTGACTGGCTTGCTGCGAGGGCAGCATGCGTGCCAGGACCGCGATCATCAGCACCGCCAGCAGGCCGGATACGGCATACACCGAGCGCCATCCGGCGAGGTCGGTGAGCCAGCCGGCCAGGGTTCGGGCAAGCAGCAAGCCGATCACCACGCCACCCTGGGCGGCCCCGACCACGCGGCCGCGTTCGGAGGGCGTCGCCATGGTTGCGGCGAATGCGATAAGCCCCTGGGTCATGGCAGTGCCCAGCATGCCCACGGCTAGCATGCCGGCCAGCAATAGCGGTTTACTGGAAGCGAAGCACAGCGAGATCAGTGCCAGCGCCAACCATGCCAATTGCACCAGCATCAGCCGGCGGCGATCCAGCAGGTCGCCTAGTGGGACGACGAAGATCAGTGCCAGGGCAGAGCCGATCTGCGTGGCGGTCATCACCATGCCCACCGACGCATGGCTGATATGGAAATCGCCAGCGATGGCGTCAAGCAGTGGCTGGGCGTAATAAACGTTGGCCACGCTCAAGCCGCTGGCGACGGCGAACATCATCACGGTCGAGCGCGGCATGCCGCGCTGGCCGGTTCGAAGGCTAGCGTTCACGGCGATTTCGGCTGGGGCGTTTTCTGCTGGCATGACGGACTGCTCTTGAATGGTTTCATAACGAAACCATGTCGAGGCTAGTCAGTGTGGTTTAATAATGCAACCACTTTGCCGCGATGCCCTATGAATCACCGGGCTGACTCATGTCCCAGCGCCATGCCTTGAAGGCACGGCATAGCGGGGTCGGGTCGCTGGCGATTGCCGCTGCTGATTCGCGATGCGTTAGCCAGCAGGCCGCGTGCAAGGGCGGCGGCGTGGCAGGGGTGGTGGCTGCTGCGCTGAGCTGGACGATGCCCTGGCCGCATAGGGGCAGCGAGGATGCTGGCTTGGCCAGTCCGTACAAAAAGCCCGCGTGATATCGCTCACGCGGGCCGGCTGTGTCGATGCCGAACTTAGTGCTGCTCAGCGACCAACAGGGTGAAATCCGCTACCGGTGTTCCGCGCGGGGCGTCCTTGGCGGCCACCAGGAACAGCTTGTGGGTCGTCGTGTCTAGCGCCATGGTGCGAGCGCTTTTCTGCGTCGGCAGGGTGGACAGCAGGGTGTAATGATCGGCGTCGTCTTCGCGCACGATGCTGATGCTGCCTTCGCCGTTGGAGCTGAAGATCAGTTTGCTCTGCGGGTCGAAGGTGACCGCATCAGGGCCTTTGCCGATATTCAACAATGCCACTTGGTGGCCGTTGCTGGCATCGGTAACGGCCATTTTCTGGTTGTCGCAGACCGAGAACAGGCGCTGGGTCGCGCTATCAAAGGCAAGCCCGCTGGGTGAGTCGCATGAGCTCAATGCCCAGGTGTGCAGCAGTTTGTTGCTATGCGTGTCGATATGCACGATCTGGTTTTTGTCTTCGATATTGATAAAGACATTGCCCTTGTCGTCGCTCGCCGCGAACTCGGGCTTGCCGGGCAAGGCGATGGTGGCGATTTCCTTGCCGGCGACCGGATCGATCACGCTGATGTTATTGCTGCGGCCATTCATGGTCAGCAGATGGTCGGTGGCGTTGTCGTACAAGATCGCATCCGGATTCTGCCCGCTGATCGCCAGGTTGCCGATGCTCTTAAGCGTGTCGAGATCCAGCACGCTGACGTTATTGCCACGGCCGTTGCTGACATAACCACGATGCTTGCCGGGGGCAAGGGCGACGCCGTGGGCATGCTGCATGCCGGAAATCTCGGTCAGCAATTTGCCGCTTTGCGTATCCACAACCATCACCCGGTCATCGCGTGCGATGAACAGATGGTGCGCGGCAGCGTCGATGCTGAGGTAGTCCCAGCCGCCGGTGCCGCCAAGCGGATAGTGCTGCGTCACGGCGTAGTTGGACGCTTTGGCCGCTGTCGCGGCGAGCGCAGAGATGGGGCTGGCTGATGCCGCGAGCGGAATCAGTAGGCAGGCGAGCGGGGTCAGGAGTTTCATCGCGAGTTCCGGCAGGTGGTTGGAAACGCCGGACGGGTCCGGCACCAAGTCTGCGACTAGCTTGGCATCCCGAAGATTAGGGATTGCTGTGGCTTAGCTGCGCGCTGATACGCGCAGGTGCCAGGTCACTCCGCTGGCGGCGGGGGCTGCGAGCCGTGATGAAAGCGGCGGGTAAACCGCCCCAGCAACAAAGGCAGCAGCGCCAGCAGGGCGAGCGCGGCCAGCGGCATCCAGACCTGATGTTGAAGCAGTAAGCCGAGGCCGAGCTGTTTGTTGTGACTAAGCACATCGCCAAGGCCAGCGCCAACCGAAGTTTCAAAGATCAGCATCACGGTGCCGCCCAGCCAGGTGGCGCCGATGAATAACCATAAAGGGCAGCGCAGCCAGGCCAGGCTCAACGTGACCATGCCGAATGGAATCACCGGTACAAAACGCAGAAACAACGTGTAGCTGACCGGATGCCTGGCAAAGCCATGACGCAAGCGCTCGACGTAAACCGGTGGGTGCTTGTTGCCGCCGCCGAGCGCATAGCGGCTGGCCAGATAAAGAATCAGCGAGCCCAGGGTGATGCCGATCGACGAGCACAGCGTGCCCTCGACCACCCCAAAAGCGAAGCCGCCGGCAAAGATGATCACCACGGTACCCGGTACCCCGGTCGACATCGCCAGGGTAAGCAGGCCGATAAAGACCAGCCGGCTAAGCCAGGGGTTGGCATGGATTTGCGCATGCAGCTGATCTTGATGGGCGACCAGTTGCTCAGGGTGCAGCCTGTCCAGCACGCCGGAGGCAAACAATACGATGCCTGCCAGGATCAGCAGGATCAGTGGCAAGGCGGCGCGAAGCCGGCTCAATATGCCGACCCGCTCTCGCCATAGGCGGCCAGTACCAGGCGCGCTTTGTCACGCAGGATGTCGCGGCGCACGGCAATGCCGCGGCGTTCGAGCTCGCCCACCCAATCGGCGGGCAGCGGGCCTTCGTCGAACTCGGTGAGTTCTTCGACGTCTTCGGCACGGGCGCCGATAAGCAGTTCGTCGATGCCTGCCCACACCGTGGCGCCATAGCATTGGCAACACGGCTGTGAACTGGTGGCGAGAATGTAGCGTTCGCCGGTTTCGTTCAGGCGAAAGCGCGACAGGCGTTGCTGCGCGGCCATATAGGCCATCATTTCGGCGTGTGCCACCGAGCAGGTTTGCGGCACCACGCGGTTGGCCGCGGCGGCGATCAGGCGGCCCTGATCATCGAACACCGCCGCGCCGAAGGGGCCGCCGGTGCCGTGGGCGATGTTTTGCCGTGACAGTTCGATCGCCAGGCCTACGCGTTCTTCATCGGTGAGATAGCGCTTGCCGGTGTCAGCGACATCGCCGATCCAGGGCGGCAGCGTGAGATGAATTTGTAGCGGCAACATGCCCATTAGCCTGCCTGTTTCGTCCATGTGTCGCGCAGTGTAACCGCACGATTGAATACGGGGGCATCGGCGCGATGATCGACGCGGTCGGCGACAAAATAGCCTAGCCGTTCGAACTGAAAGCGCTGCTCCGGCTCGACCTGGGCCGCGGCAGGCTCCAGCCAGCCGCGCACAATGCGCTTGGCCTCCGGGTTGATGTGCTCGATCCAGCTCTTGCCATCGCTTTCGTCATCCGGCGCGGCGACATTGAACAGCCGGTCGTACAGGCGAATCTCGGTAGCCACGCCGTGTTTGGCGCTGACCCAGTGGATGGTGCCCTTGACCTTGCGGTCGGCGCCGGGCATGCCATGGCGTGATTCGAGATCGAGGGTGCCACGCAGCTCGGTCACCTGGCCCTCGGCGTTCTTGATGACTTCATTGCATTTGACGATGCCGACGCCGCGCAGACGCACTTCGCCTTCGGGCTTGAGGCGATGAAAGCCTTTGGGCGGTACTTCTGCGAAATCTTCGCGCTCGATCCACAGCTCCGGCGCGAACGGCACGACGCGGGTACCGAAACTCTCGTCCTTGGGATGATTGGAGAACAGCAGCGACTCGTCGTGCGATGCCGGTAGGTTGGTGATGACTAGTTTCAAGGGGTCGAGCACGGCCATGCGGCGTGCCGCGGTCGCATCGAGATCCTCGCGAATGCAGCCTTCGAGTATCGCGTAGTCGATCACGCTGTTCTGCTTGCTCACGCCCAGGCGCTCGATCAGCAAGCGCAGCCCGGCCGGGGTGAAGCCGCGGCGACGCAGGCCGCGCAGTGTGTTCATGCGCGGATCGTCCCAGCCGTCGACCAGCTTCTGGTTGACCAATTCGGCCAGCTTGCGTTTGCTGGTGATGCAGTAGCTCAGGTTAAGGCGCGAGAACTCGATCTGCCGCGGTTTGTCCGGCTCGCTCTCAAAGCCGGCATCGTGCAGCGGCTGCCACAGCTCCGGGTGATTGGGCAGGTCGACCATGTCGACGAACCAATCGTATAGCGGGCGGTGATCTTCGAATTCCAGGGTGCACAGCGAGTGCGTGATGCCTTCCAGCGCGTCGGACAGGCAGTGCGCGTAGTCGTACATCGGATAGATCGGCCACGCATCGCCGGTGTTCTGATGAGTAACCTTGCGAATGCGGCGGAACAGGTCGAGGTTTTCTTCCACGCTGCGTTCACGGTATGGCGAGTTGCGGCCTGGCGAGGTCAGCGTGCCGCGATACTCGCGCATTTCTTCCGCGCTGAGGTCGTCCACATAGGCGTGGCCGTCTTCGATCAGCTTGATCGCCGCGCGGTAAAACACGTCGAAGTAATCTGAGGCATGGCGCAGGTCGTGCCAGTGGTAGCCAAGCCAGCGCACGTCGTCCTTGATGCCTTCGACAAACTCCGGGTCTTCCTTGCCCGGGTTGGTGTCGTCCAGGCGCAGATTGCACCAGCCCTTGAACTCGGCGGCGATACCAAAGCTCAGGCAGATCGCCTTGGCGTGACCGATGTGCAGGTAACCGTTCGGCTCCGGCGGGAACCGCGTGCGGATCGCATGATGACGCCCCGCAGCAAGATCGTCGCGAATGATCTGGCGGACAAAATCCCTGGGTGCATCAGCCTTCGGCGCATCGGCCGATGGGGCGTTGACAATGGCAGGCTCGGCTACGGTTTTTTCGGTCGACATCGGGTAAAGCTCATTGCACATGGGCAGAACGATGAAGTTTACCTTGTCTGTGTGAGGCTGCGGTTACCCCGGCTGCGGCTGAGCGTGTCCCAGGTATCAAAGGCGTTGCGCCGATGCCTTGGCGGCTGCTGCCATGAGCCTGGGCTCGGGGGTGCTTGCTCGGCGCCGGTATCGGCGTTAGCGTGCAGCTCATGCGCATCGCCTATCGAGCGGAAACTCTGATCGACGCCCATCTGGTAAAGGATGCGCTGGAGCGCGAGGGTATTCCGGCGTTCATCTCGGGCGAATATCTCACCGGTGCGGTGGGCCAGCTGCCGGCGCTGGACTACGTAGCCGTCTTGGTGCCCGAATCGAGCCAGGCTGCCGCTGACGCGGTGGTGCGTGGGGTCGAGCTGCAACTGGTCGAGGCACGTGCGGCATTGAGCGGCTACGACGATGGCCTGCCGTCGTCCCTGCTCGACTACGGTTGATCGCCACCGTGGCTGCGCCGATGAGCGGCTGACCGCGGTGCGCCTTGGCCTGTGGCTGCCGGCGCGATGACGCTGTCGAGCGCGGAATCCTTGTGGCGCAGGACAGGGCGCCGCCGGCTATCTGCTGTGTAGAAGGTGCGGCTATTCCAGCGGCCAGCGGTCGCTAACGATCGGCTTGGCTTGATACGAGCCTTGGGCGGTATCCTGCTGGGGCCCGGCGCGTGCCGCGACCGGTTGATATCAGTGAGCCCATCAAGCATGAGTCAAGTGAAGAAACAGATCGAGGCGCTGATCCGCGCCGTGCCGGATTTCCCCAAACCGGGTGTCGTATTCCGCGACATCACTCCGTTGCTGGCCGATGCCGGCGGTTTTGCCCGTTGCATCGATGCCATGGCTGAGCCTTGGCAGGGCAGTGGTGTGCAGGCGGTATGCGGTCTCGAATCATGCGGTTTTATTTTTGGCGCAGCGCTGGCGCAGAAGCTGCACGCCGGCTTTGTACCGTTGCGCAAGCCGAATAAATTGCCGCCGCCGGTGATCGCGGTGGATTACGCGCTTGAATACGGCAGCGATCGGCTTGAGGCCCGCAACGACGCGTTGAAGCCAGGCGAACGCGTACTGTTGGTCGATGATGTGCTGGCAACCGGCGGCACGCTGGCGGCGGGGCGGGTGTTGATCGACAAGCTGGGCGGGGTGTTGGTCGGTGCTGGTGTGGTGATTGAACTGGCCGCCTTGCACGGACGTAGCCGTTGGGATGGCGATGTGCCCTTGCAGGCCTTGCTGAAGTACTGATGGCGGTTCGGCATGCATGTATCTGCTGCATAGGCCTGGCGCATGTGTCCGACACGCCTGGAGATCCATGGCGATCTTGAGTGGCTGGCTGGCCGTCCCCATCTTGGGGCCACTGGATCACCATGGTCCACGACACGAGGGAGACTGCTCATGCTCGGTATCGGCGCTTGGAAACAACGTATGACGCGTCCTGAGGATGCCTTGCCTGGACGCGATACCCCGATCAAACCCGCTCATCCGCATCATGTGCATGGGCGGTCGCTATCGGCCGAGGCTTTTCCTGGCAGCGAAACGCTGCTGCTTGGCATGGGCTGTTTTTGGGGCGCTGAGCGTAAATTCTGGAGCATGCCCGGCGTGCTGACGACGGCCGTGGGTTATGCCGGCGGCTACACACCCAACCCAAGCTATCGCGAAGTGTGCTCGGGGCAGACGGGCCACGCCGAGGTGGTGCAGGTGGTTTATGACCCGCAACAAGTCGACCTCGATAGCTTGCTGCGAACCTTCTGGGAGAGTCACGATCCGACCCAGGGTATGCGCCAGGGCAATGACGCCGGCACCCAATACCGTTCAGCCATCTATACGTCCGATGAGGCTCAGCTCGTGGCGGCCAAGGCATCTGCCAAAGGCTTTCAGGCGCAGCTTGAGCGTGCTGGCTACGGCGCCATCACCACGGAGATTGCCCCGGCTGGCCGGTTCTATTTTGCAGAAGACGAGCACCAGCAGTATCTGTCCAAGCATGTCGATGGCTATTGCGGCTTGGGCGGTACCGGAGTGATCTGCCCGATCGGTTTGTCGATGGGCGCGGCTGGCGTTTGATGACGCACTAGCGCGCGGTGGCTTCCGCGCGCTCGACATAAAACAGTTCGCATGCGCCGTTGCC